>NZ_VNXE01000086.1:0-390783 GCF_009820115.1 Escherichia sp. HH41S | reverse complement strand
GTCCGTCTATATCAGATGGGCGTCTAAGTTACCAATTCTCGTCTGATGGCTACATACGGCGGTCAGTTTACGCTTACACAGGGATGCTAGCTCCAGGTCGTACAGTTACAGCTAGTACAGCTAGTACAGCTATAGCGCTGGGGGGATCTGTATTTAGCGATGGTGCTAATATTAAGTCCCAATCTGGAACTGCTCTCGGGGCATACGCAGGTGGATATGTTGTCTAGGGGCACGGATCCGTCACCTAGGAAGCAGCTCAGTTCATCGCGCCGGTCTCCGCTGACGTAAGACCACAGCCAGCCGGAGCAGAATTTACCGCCTTTCCGGGTATCAAGGAGCCTCAGGGACGTTTCATCTGCATGAATAACTTCTCGTGTCAGAAGCTCATGGCGTAGCAGTTTTGCCAGCAGGGCCAGTAACTGAGAAGGCTGGCAGCACATCCGGATCCCCCCGGGCAGGAAGAGTGTGACAGGCTCATCCGACAATGGTCTGCCAGCAGTCATTCCGGGAGCGCCAGATCATTTACTTGCTCATGTCATTGAGGGACTGGAGCAGGGATTCTGTGATTTTCTGGGCAGCGTGTTTATGCAACTGGAACTGGGAGATAAACACCGGGGCCAGTTTTTCACACCCTGGAGTGTGGCCAGCATGATGGCGCAGATGCAGCTGGGGAATGTGACGACGCTGTTTGAGAACAAACCCTTTATCACGCTTCGTGAACCTGCCTGTGGTGCCGGCAGTATGGTTCTGGCTATGGCCGATATCCTGAATCGTTCGGGTTATCCGGCATACCGCAGGATGTGGGTGTCGGCAACGGACATTGACCCACTGGCAGCTGGCATGGCGTACATACCACTGTCGTTGTGTGGTGTGGCCGGAGAAGTGGTGATTGGCAACTCACTGTGTAATGAGCGGCGCCGGGTGCTGCTGACGCCAAGACATTACCTCGGAAACTGGTCATATCGTCTGCGCCATGTTCAGGAACAGGTAGCAGCCTGATGCTGAATGTTTTTCTATGACTAAGCCAGCCTTCGGGCTGGTTTTTGTTGTTATCCCTAAACCACCTCCTTAGGAGGTGGTTTTTTACTTTGTGAAAAATGGTAGTAGAGAGATACCCCCTTAATTAGATTAAATTTTTATCTGATACTTGAAATCAAGCGAAGCGGCACTACTTTAGCTCTGTTTGCAACAAATGCGGGGGCAATATGAGTCTTCAGAATAAATTTAAGAATTTTCATGATGCTATCAAGTTAGGAAGGAAGGACCTTGAGTACACGACGGCTCGTCTTAAGGACGATAGCATTACTGCTGATATTGTTGAACGCTTCAAAGAGGATGGATATCCGGTCATTGAGGATTTCATTCAGGGATCTTTGGCTACTTCTACTGGTATCCGGGAAAAGGGGCAGGATTACGATATTGACCGTGCGATTGTAATTGAAGCAAAACTGGCTCCAGAAAACCCGATAACACCGAAACTTGCAGTTCTTGAAGTGTTGGAAAAACGAGGTTTTAAAAATGCTAAGATTAAAAAACCTTGTGTGACTGCTGATTACAAGGTTGATGATCTTCATATCGATATTCCTATTTACCGTAAGTATGATAACGGTCAGTACGAATTGGCCGTTGGAAAGAGATATTCAGACGAGAATACTCGTGAGTGGGCCAGAGCTGCGCCACGTGAACTTATTGATTGGGTGAATAATTACGACGCTAATGAAGCTTATGGCTCGAATAAGCATGACCAATACCGGCGTATTGTCAGGTACCTCAAACGTTGGAGAAATTTCACATTTGGCGATGATGTACGTCGTAAAATTTACTCCATCGGTATTGCGGTTATGGTTAAGGAATCCTTCTTCTCTTCAATCAACGATGAAGGGTTTCCTGATGATCTCTCTGCGCTGAGAAAGACAATAAATTATATTCTCAATTATCAGAACTATTTCACCTTGGTTGAGGATGGTAAATACAGAATCAAAGTCACGCTTCCTGTAAGCCCTTACAGAGATATTTTTCATGGTAGTAGTATCGTGACAGGTACTCAGTTTCGCAATAAGCTAAGTGCGCTGTTGAAAACCTTGGATAAGGTTGCAGACGAAGATCAAGAGCCCAGACAGTGTGAATTGCTGCGAAGTGTATTTGGTGAAGATTTCCCTGAGTGTGCAGCAGCGTCATCTATTTCGTCATCCACTGTAAAAACGGTTTTTGCATCTGCTGGAGTAGTTGGGACATCGCAAGGCGCATGAATTATTCAGCCATTTTGATTCATTTAAACAAATGCGGATACAAAGTATCCGCAATTCCATCGAAGACGGCAGAGGTCGGATTTTTAACCGTCGAACTGGAGATCAACGGTATACAAGTTACTCTTTTGCATGCCGCTGTTCCTGAACTCTCGAAATTGCCGAGTTTCCTCTTGGTCAATCCATCAACATTGCCCAGACTTGCACACACCATGTTCTATCCTGATAGCCAATTTGCAAGTATTTGTGTGAATGTTCCTGATGCAGTATCCGTGAATTTTGAGTGCCCAGAGTTGGCCTTCGAGGAGTCGCTTAAAAGACATATATCTTTGTTGAGCCGAGCTTTAACGGATAGCGAATGGAATACTCAGGAATTACTTCGGGAATTTGAAGCTGGATGGTTAAATATAGTTGAGCCGGACACATCTCCTTTTCTTTGTTTAACTGAAAGTGCAACACCAGAAGAGTTGTGCGTTCTTAAGCCACGAAAAGATTACATAGGTCTGGCTAAATACTACTTAGGCTATGTAGAGGAAGCTATCCCCAAGAATATTTTTTCACCTATCAATAGGGTCATAAAAGAACGGCAGGCCGCAAATGGTAACGGATTTGTTATACCGTTGAACGTGATAAAACCTGCTCCATGGAAAAAGGATGAACTTACTGACTGGTATCTTGATCTGCTGTCAGGTCTGTCGGCGGATGTTAAGATCAAATTAATGCAACAGTTTGCTCATAAGCGTTCGCATGAGTTTTGGTTAGTTTTTAATGCCCAGACTCCTTCAGGAATTACATGGTTTGGAATCCATTTCACCCAAAAAAATTCTGGTAAAGGTCGAAAAACTTTGCCCTTCAAGCATTCTCATCTGGCAGAATGGAAGCTTGAACCCGTCAAGGTATTAACCTTTAATAAAGAAAGGATTATGCCAAGAAGTGGCGCGAAACAATCCCTTAATAGCAAGAAAGTTATGCTTGTCGGGTGTGGTTCTGTAGGAGGTGATGTTGCAGATAAACTCGCAGCTTCTGGTGTTGGCCATATAGATTTATATGATCCAGATACCCTTTCGTTGAATAATCTTTATCGGCATATTCTGCCACCGCAATATGCTTCACTTCATAAATCAAGAGCATTGTTGCATAGCCTTACAAGCAAGTATCCATGGCTCGAGATTAGGAGTTACACTGGAAAACTACTTGATTTGAGGCATCGTGACTTACTAATGAAGTATGATCTTATCATCGTAGCAATAGGATCACCGACTCAGGAACGAATGTTTCATGATTATTTGATTAGAGAAAAAATTAATGTACCGGTTATTAACACATGGGTTGAAGGTTATGGTATAGGTGGGCATGCTGTTCTGACGATTCCGGGAACAAAAGGTTGCTTACGTTGTGCATATGTTGACCCTGTAGATTTTTCAAGAGGATTAGCTTCCAACTTGAACTTCCTTGCTCCAAATCAGGATTTAACTAAAAACCATGCTGGGTGTGGTGATGCGTTCCTGCCTTATTCATACATAGCTTCAACTCAAACAGCTCTCATTACCGCTGATCTCGGAGTTAAATATCTTCTTGATAAGATTCGACAATCATCCAGAGTGAGCTGGAAAGGGAGTTCTGAGGATGCTATAGCAAATGGATTTAAATTGAGTGGGAGGTACCACACATTCACCCGTATATTAGAAGTTCTGCCTTTGTTCAATAGCGAGTGTGATATCTGCAATGGAGAATTTTGATGTGTTAATTATCAATACAGAACATTTTAATCTCCACATTTCAAAGAAAGTGAATGATATCTGGCAGGAGTATCGACAGCTCAAACCAATGGATTCTGAGGCATGTGGAGTACTCATTGGTGACAAAGATTTTGAGATTGAGCGTTACTGTTTGGTTGAAATTACAGTGCCGCAGAAAAAGGACCTATGCACAAGAATGAGTTTTACTCTCAGGGATCCCGAGCATCAGAATACAGTTGATCGACTATATAAGAATTCCAGAGGGCACTTGGCTTACCTTGGTACATGGCATACGCATCCTGAAAAATATCCTTATGCTTCATACATCGATATTAGAGACTGGAAAAATTGTAAGCTACGAAATCCAGGGCAGATGCTTTTTTTTATAATAATTGGTACGAAAAAAAACGCGCTTTACTATTTTTACAATGAAAATCTCCTGCGGCAAGAATTCTGAGGTCATCATGGATAAAGCAACTTTAATTTACCTTATTAAGCTTCTCTTTAAGCCAAAAGATCAACTCTCCAGACTTTCACTTGGGTTGATGAGTTTAGGTATGGCAGGATTAGTTGGTGGGTGGGGATTTAATATTATTTTTTCAGATGTTTTTCTTGAAAAATATAGTGATGTTATTGATAGGGTAAGTTTAAATTATCAAAAATACTCAGACATTGCTCAAATAATAAGTTTGTTTTTTCTTGTGGCAGGTTTTGTTTTATGGTGTGTTTGCGTATATTTTTCCCTTCGCGACTTGAATAAACGAGATATTGCATTAATCCGGGCGTATGGATTTGAAAATACAGATCCCCAAGCTGCAGAGAAAATGTTATCCTTTAGAGAAAAATCAAAAATTTTACATGTGGACTTTAAAGCATTTGATTCAAGAAATAAAAATAACAATTTATCCAATGCAGGTTTTATTCGGCAAGTAATTCAAGAAAGAATACATCACAGCGGTGCGACAACTGCTTATGTTGCTGCACTCGGCAGTGTACCTTATCTTTATATGATTGGTAGCTTTATGACTGATGGACACTTGACATTAAAGTTATTTGACTTTGACCGTGATAAAAAAATCTTTCATCCTCTTGATGCTCCTCCAACCAATGCAAATATAGTTAAATCATATAATAATCAGCTAATTAATGATAGCAAGTGCGTGCCATCAAATAATGAAGGAGTTATTGGTCTCGCAATTTCATTTACGATGGAGATATTAGAACGAGATCTTCCAACTGAGTTTGTTGGGCATACGCTACATGTTCAACTAAATACAGGGTTTCGATTTGATAATCTTCCTGAGGAAGAAGAACAAGAAAAAATTGTGAAAAAACTTAGTTATATTATTGCTGAATTAAAAAAACAGGCGGATGAAGTGCATCTTTTCATTTCGGCACAGGCGTCAGTAATTGTTCGGCTTGGTTCTCTATACCAGGAGGGGCTACATGGTGCAATCAATGTTTGGCACTGGAATTCTATAGCTAACTGTTATGAGTGGTGCTTAAAGATCACTGGTAAAGATTTATATTAGCAATGCGAAAAACACTGACAGACTATAACTTATTATGAATTAATATAGCGTGATGTTTAGCTTGTTCCTTTTTGGCTCGAAGCGGATAAGTTAATTGACCTTAAGGTTCGCTGTGAGCAACGTGATTGGTGCTGAGCACCGTCTTGGTAGATTCTGAAACTCCAGCGAGGATAGTGGACACCAAATAATGACTTTGTGAAAGAGATATGAACTGATCTCTTTCACGGTAATACGCATTCGGCTTAGTGTTATTACCTCTATATTGTCAGTTTAAGTTATTTTTTTTAAAGTTATGTTTGTCATATTGACAAAGAGGCCTTTGTTTTTAATCTTAAAACTCATGATTAATTATCCTTTAAAAGGATTAAACTAGAGTTTATTTGAATGAAAGTCGTATTCAATGTGATGAATGGTTTTGATAAGATTTTTCTGCCATTGGAGTTTTCTGGTTTTCATGGGCGGAATGGGTACTGTTATTTAAGAGTTCAGATTAAGCATGGCTTTATTGTTTTCTCATGTGCTCAACTATTGAACTATTATCGTACGTCAGTAACAAATGCAATTGAGCAGGTCAGAGAGGCTGCAGTTAATGCTCTCTTAAGAGAGGGGGGGCTGTCATATACGCAACAAAAAGAATTTCTGGATGTATTAAAGACATCACAACGAGTAAGCAAAGAAATTGATTTGCGGTTATGGGATTACATAAATGCCAATTCGATCTGGTTTGAATACTATAATCATAGTGAATCATTATTTCTGAATGATCATTTTCATATTGCTTCTTTTGAGGGGAACAAAAATCCTGTGTGGAGAAAAACTTCACTGGCAGATTTAGAGAAAATATATCCTGAATTTGATTTTATTATTCATAAACACCATCTTGAAAAATGGATGAATGGAGGCCTTACCGCTGAAAATGTAAAAAAAATGCTCAAAGAAAAAGGCTGGAATAACAAAATGTTGGCTGCGCGTTGGGGATGTTCGGAAGTTTGGGTGAGTAAAATTATTAATGATGAAAACCGAAAGGTTCAGTGGAATGATGCTATCAATGGGCTTCCTGTTATAAGTGACAATATGGTTTGATTAGGTGAATGCATGAGTATTTGTTTTAACTTTTTCAGATTACGCTCAATATATTCATATGCATGGGTAAATAAAGAACCCACAATTGCTTTCGAGACATGTATTGGTCGAGGCCATTTTGTATTTATGATCTTTTTTGCACCAGAAGATAAAAATATCTCTGGAGACAGTTTGTTTATTTATCTCCGTAATGTTAATGTTTTATTGCGACTAAAACTGTATGGAAGTCGAAAAAACGGTGTTTTTAACGTGTATATAACGCCCTCGCAGCAGCAAATCTTGTCAGATGAATTACAGTTGACACCTGGCGGCAGTCATTTTTCATTTAATAACTTTCTGAACGAATTAAATGACGCAATTCCGCAGACGCTTTCCTTTAAAAGAAAAATAGAAACTATCAGAACTGTATGGCCGAAAGTATGTAACTCATTAACTGGGGTTATTGATGATGCTCATAAAACTATATTAATAGGCATCAAGAAACTCCCAGAAGATCAACGTCCCAGGGAAAAAACGCTACGAAAATTGTTTACCTGTACAAACAGCCCGGCAAATGATGTCCAACACTTTATTGATATCTTGAAAAAACATAACTACACACTGATGTGGACCAGTGATCAGAGCCGGATACCAAAATCTTTTGCAGAGTTAATTAATAAAATTGTATAAATAAATCTATTGCATTAGAACAACAGACAGAACAATGATATCTGTTTTATGGATACGATGTAGCCAGTGATTTAGTGCATTGCTGGCTATATCACTTTCCCCATTTTGTGATAAGTCTGCTTTGAAACGATGGCGTCCCTTCCCCTGTATTGTGAAAGTTGCCACAGTTTTTTCTCCATATCCCTGAACATATCCGTCGTGCCTTATATAATCGACTCCATTGAGAAGCAGTCGAATAATTATTTCTGACTGTAATGGCGTTAATTTCAGTGATGGTAAAGATATCCGTGGCACCATAACGCATTTTTCATCATCAGTATAGTGGTATGCGTGAACATATATGGTGGCATTTTTTCTGATGTTGTTAAGGCTTTTCAGCAGGTCTGCAGTCAACTCCATCGCGGTGTCCTTCCGGTTGTTGTCATCTGTTGATGATGCGACCTGTTGAAAGTGTTGACGACAATTAATTCTTTTTCTCTTCTGAGAAATTTACAGAATACAAAAAAGAGTTATTTGTTCACGGTCTGTTGCTTTCTGACGATATTCCCTGCTTCATTTGCTGAAGCGGCAGGTCAGCCCGTGAAGGACAGAGCTGTGCAGTGGACCACCGACTTGGGCACACTTTCGACCCTGCAGGGCACAACCAGTGCACAGGGCGAAGCCACGGTAACGCTGACCAGCACGCAGGCCGGACAGGCCGTGGTTAATGCCACCGTGGACGGCAGAGCGGTCAGTGCACAGCCTGTCACCTTCACCCGTACCGTCCGTGGTGTCATCACGGTTGAAAAAGAGCGTGTTTATCCGGGAAGCAAACAGACGGTCACCCTGACGCTGACGGATGCCGCAGGCAACCCGGTCAGTGGCGAGCGTGTGGACTGGCATACTGACAGTGGCAGGCTCTGGCAGACACAGGAAACAACGGATGCACAGGGCCGTGCCACCACGACGTGGGAAAGTGCCACGCCCGGAACGGCCACCATTACCGCTGACGCGTATGGCCAGCAGTACACAGCTCCTGTCATCACGGTCATGCCTGCCCTGACGGTCAGCAGCGTCACCGGCATCGATGCCACCGGCGCAGATGGTCAGAACTTTGGTAAGCGTATCCCCGACAACACCTGGCCGGGCGCGAAATTCCGTGTTGATACGAAGAATGCCGCCGGCACGGTCACTTGGACCGCATCCTCACCGGCAGTGAGCATTAACGGCAATGTCATGACCGTGAAGAGCAATCCGGCAGGCGTCACCCTGACAGGCACGGATACAGACGGACAGACCGTTACCCTGAATATGGGCAGCAACTGGTTTGCGCAGAGTGCAACGGAAAGTGGTTTTCTCAACATCGATGTTCCGGGTTCGGCTATCAATACCTGTAAAGCACTTAATGCAGGTGTTGCAACCGAAAGCCAGCTGAGCGGAATCATCAGTGAGTGGGGGAACTCCAGAAATATCCGGGCTGGACATCGCTGGCCAGCAACTGGCTGTACAGCAGCACTACAGTAATACTGAGCAACGGCAGAACTTACTACCGGGCATTTTATCTGCCACAGGGTACGGTCAGCGAACTGTCCGGGCCGAGTGGTTATTACGCCTGCCGCTAATCAGTCATATAGCTGATATGTACCGGACGGAATAATTTCCCGACACCGGTAAAGAGTTAATGGTGGTGTGCACGTTCTGCAGTGATGCAGATTGTGCGCACCATTTTTTCTTTATGGGGAGCTGTATTTCACTGATGATCATACCTTCCCGTCTGGCTACAGAGTTAATTGTTGCTGCAGTATTTGCAGGCTGGTTCCCGCCCCTGCCCATGCAGTTGCTGAACCGATCACATACAAGTTTTTCTTGGCGCGTGAGACGGCCACATTGATAATGTTTGGTGGAGTTGCTGCCCACTGACGTGCTCTTTGTTGACTCGCTTTTGGAGCCCCCAACAACAGGATGACGGTGTCCGCCTCCCGGCCCTGAAATGTGTGGATCGTGCCTACACGCTCACGGCTCCATTCGCCTAACTTTACACCAAATGCTTGTAGTAGTTCAGTCTCACTATCGAGGCGTCGGCGCATTTTTTGTTCTACAATCTTGAATGGTGTGATGATAAAAACGTCTGGATTTGTAATGCCCGCAGCAACCAGTTCTTTGAGCATTTGCACAACCGCATTTCCCTCATCGGGGCACCACTTTGTTTCGGCGTTACCATTTATGTCTATCCAGCGAGATGGCCCTAATATCAAGCCGATCGGTCCTGGTTTTTTCGAACTGACGGCATGAACCATCTGCCCAGCATAAGCAATAGAGTTCGAGACATTGAACATCGGATTCTGGCATCGCCTGTGAACAAGGAGTGGCAATCCGACCTCTCGATCTCCCACATCTGTGACAAAAGTAGATTTGAAGCGTGATGCCTGATCTGCAAGGGTCTGTGTGGATGCTGTAGGGGCAGACCATTCGAGCTTATCAATGTTGAAAAACTTGCAGATTTCAGTGTTCAGTCTATCGGGAAGTGAAACCACGGGAGGTATTTGCAACGGGTCACCTACCACAATGGAGCGTTTTGCTCGCATGATCGCTCCAACTGCAGCCTGAGGAACCGCCTGGCCTGCTTCATCGATTAGAAGCCAGCCAATACTCTCCGGTGGCAGATCCCCGAACATCGTCCGGACAGAGGCGAATGTTGTGGACACCGTCGGCACCACTATGAAAAGACTAGACCAAAGATCGGGGAGAAGCTCACGTTGAGCGGGAGACTGGAAGGTACCAGCAACCATACCTGACATTAATAACCCCAGATTGTGTTGCAAGCGGCTGGCTGAAGCATCGATAAACGCTTTATGTACAGTCAGAGCGGCGGCGAACAGATCCTCTCGCAGACGATGAATCTCATCGGGAAGCCATGGTGCTGTCAGGTGGATAGTCTCGTGATCACGCTCGAAGAATAACTCGTCAATAACTCTCTCCCCCAGGCAGGATCGTGCCCGGGCTGCAGTTTCTTTCAGTTTCGAGACAGTCTGCAGTTTGCTGGAAATCTCATTTTCGAGTTGCTGTAACTGAGTCTGAACATTGCTCCACTCAGTTTCTGCAAGTTTAAGAGCTGTATCTGTGGTTTGCGCCTTCAGGATTGATTGTTGCAAGGTTGCCGAGAGCGTCTGCAGTGTCTGTCTCCACGATTTCCAGGTCGTAGTTGCGAACAAACGGGAGAAGAATCCCGGACGATTAACAAGATGACTATTGAGTAAGGCCTTGTCACACTCGACCTGTAACTTTGCCTTCTCCTGCTCCCGATGGCAGGATTCAGCCATCTGGCGTGCCTGTGCGGCGGCTTCATCCCGGTTCTGACGAAGCTGTTTCAGCTTTTGAAGTTCGATGGTCTCATCTTTGAGCGCCCGGATATCCCGGCGTATCATTTCGATACTGGCAATTTCGGCATCCACAGTCTCTTTGAGTTTAAGAAATGTGGTTCGCGCTTTTTGCCAGGCAGCCAGAGCGTCTGCTTCGTTAGTACTTGGGCGTTCATTAACAACCACACTGGGCATTACACGATTAATAATTTTGCCAGTTCGTTCGTCCTTGATCTCACGCATGACATTCATACCGCGAGCTGCTTTCAGATAGGTAAGAAATCCTCCGTCTTCATTCCACCAGAAACTCTGCTGAAATGCTCCCCGGTTGCTGCTTTTGCCGAGAGTGGCGGCGATTAATCCCCAGGTTTCAACAGGATTTGAGGAGGAAGAAATCTCGGCTTCAAAATGGCCAGCACGTTCGGGGTTTGCGATTAGGTCACTGATGGAGCGGAAGTAGGCGATTTGTTCATGCCGACCATTGGCTTCTTTGAGAGGGAGTTCTTTACTGACGTTTTCAACAGCTTTGTTATTGGAAGATGTTACAACGATTTCATGGCCCTTCAAAGATGAATGTAATTTGTAGAAGTGCAGAAAGGCACTGGAACCGAATGCCTGTTTTTCGCCGGTTGTGGAAAAGGCATCCTGCGGTTTGCTGAAACAGGACATCGCAGTGGCTCGATCAAGAATGCAGCCAACAACTATATCCCGGAGAAGAGTGGTTTTTCCGGTTCCTGGAGGACCATTGACGCTGATGATACCAGGAGCATCAATTAACTCAGCACGTGCAGCATTAACGGCAGCTTGTTGAAGCAGTACTAATGGATGACCACCTTGTGAAGGCCAGCGAGCCAGTGGCATGAGCGACGGTGCAACGAATGGCTCGATAGTGGAAATGGGTGACAACATATCAATTTTCTGCTCTGGCCGGCCAATTCCCATGTAGCGACGCAAACCGATACCGGCTTTGCCTGCCTCGAACAATTCTGCAGCTTCGACGAGATCTTCAAGATAGAAAGAGTTCAGTAAGGAAGGTTCAGGTGGCACTTTGGCTTTGATATGGTGAAATACCTTGAGTACGAATGTGGGGGGCTCAACCAAATGCCCGGGGATACCGAATTGCGACACAAGCCATGTATGAGCATTAAGAATAACATCCAGATCGAGCGGTATGGGATTTCCATTGTTATTGTAGCGGCGAACTATCCGACCCAAATGTTTGATGATGTGAGGTTCTACTTTCGGCCAGGTTCCTAAACTTCCGAGTTTCATATCCAGTGCCTGCTTGAGTGCCCAGGCAAAGCTGGAAACGGCGATGCCCTTATTTTCAAGTACATAGCCATTTTTGTCGATTAAGAGAGAGCCGATAGCTACTTTTTTACCGTCCGGGCGTGAAAATTCTTCGTCCTCGCCAAAAATCTTGACCAGATCTTCTGTTGCTTTGTCGAGAGTTATGGCACCGAGGATGACTTCGAAATAAAGCTTATAGTTGGGTTTGCTACAGGCATTTGGCCCCCAGGGAATGCCTCGCTCTAACAGGACAACTCTGGAACGGTCGCCGGCTGCCATGTCTTCCGGGTGTTTATAACTTTGAGGCGACAATGCTTCGAGAGCTGTCCATGCTGTCAGTATCGCGCGCGTATCATTTGCTTTACCTGCTGACAAGAACGGTGGGAGCGGATCCAGATCGACTTGGTTGTCGTTGATGGAATTCATGTGACTGTTTAGAGCCTGCTTGATTTTTGTCGTCAGTGCCTGAGCCCTGGATGTGTTTCGAAAACTCAGCTCGTTTAATAACTTTTCAAGTTCACGAATGTTGTTGTGCGAACGCTCGAAGATTGCTTCCAGATCGAAGATTGATTTTTGCGCATACTGCCTTGTCATCATTTATTTCCACGGTCCTGTATCCCCATCGGTCGAGATATTTTATGTCAATTAGTTTGATTTCTAAAATTGTTAACTTCTGCTCTTGATTCGGAGCAGGCATGTTGACTGGCAGGCAGAGCATCACTGGCCGGGATATGCCGGGAGATATATTTTCTTACGTTGTTCATATAGTAGCTGACCGAGAAATACTGAGCGTCACATCATTTCCTGCAGGCTTATGTTAATAACGCTCAGATTACAAAACCGTCCTACCGGACAGAATAATTTCTCAGTACCGGTAAAGAGTTAATCATGGTGCGCACGTTCTGCAGTGATGCAGAGTGTGTGTACCATTTTTTCTTTACAGGGGGCTGTATGTCACTGACACCTACCGATGAACAGTCTGCCATTATCCACTGGCAGGGGCAGAAACTGGTTGTGAACGCCTTTGCCGGCACAGGAAAGACCAGTACCCTGGTTCAGTATGCACTGGCAAACCCTGACAGCAGAATGCTGTATCTGGCTTACAACCGAGCCGTACGTGATGAGGCTGAGCGTAAATTTCCGTTTAATGTGGAGTGCAAAACCTCCTACCAACTGGCCTGGTCACGCTTTGGTAAGCATTACCAGAATCGCCTGGTTGCCAGCCTGCGTATCACGGATGTGGCCAGAAAGCTGAACACCCGTCACTGGCTGCTGGTTCGTCTTGCACTCAGCAGTCTGAATCAGTTTCTGTGCAGTGCTGACAAAGAGCCGGGGCTGCAGCATTTGCCGGATGAGGACGCCCGGGCTGGTACAGATGTCTCAGCCATTCTGCAGGCAGTACAGGTGCTATGGTATGAAATGAGTCGCCCTGATGGCATATTTCCCGTCACGCATGATACCTACCTGAAGCTGTTCCAGTTGTCATCCCCGGACCTGTCCCTGCGCTGGGACACCATTCTGTTTGATGAGGCACAGGACGCCAATCCGGTGACGTCTGTACTGGTGCTCAGTCAGCCCTGCAGGGTGATTCTGGTGGGCGACCGTTACCAGCAGATTTACCGTTTTCGTGGTGCCGATAATGCGCTATCTCATCCTGTTCTGAACGATGCAGACCGTCTGTGGCTGACGCAGAGCTTCCGCTTTGGCCCGTCAGTGGCCCGGATGGCGAATCTGCTTTTGCAGCGTGCCGGTGAGACACGACAGGTGACCGGCAGTGGCGGGGAAGATGAAGTACTGATGAGCCGTACCGGCGCGGATAAACCGGAAGGGCACCGGACGGTACTGAGCCGGATGGTGGCAGGGGTGATATGCACGGCGCTGATGGCCAGTCTGAGCGGCAGGAAGGTGTACTGGGTGGGCGGTATTGAAGGTTACCGGACTGAGGCACTGGAGGACCTGTACTGGTTTTCTGCCGATATGCCGGAAAAAATGCAGTCTGATGTTCTGCTGCGGGATTACCGCGATTTTGATGAATACTGCCGGATAGCCAAATCCACCCGGGATGTGGAGATGAATCAGGCCATTCGCCTGCTGGATATCTGTTTTCCGTTGCCGGTGAAACTGAAGCTTCTGCGGGAGCACACCGTCACGAGTGAGAAGGATGCGGATATTACCGTGTCAACGGCTCACCGCAGTAAGGGACTGGAATGGCCGGTGGTGATACTGGATGAGGATTTTGCGGATATCACCGACCCGCTGATGCCGGAAGATGAACGGAGGGACGAAACTAACCTGTTGTACGTTGCGGTCACCCGGGCTCGTAAAACCCTGGTGCTGAACAGCCTGATGCGCCAGCTGGTTGCAGAAGAGGCTGGCAGAGATGAACAAAGCCAGAAAGCAACAGAGGCATCACCGTCAGAAAACGGGGAAAACGATGCCGTATACGGGCAGGAGGGTGAAAATGCTTAATCGCCTGAAAAAACTGCTTTCCGGTAACAGCAATACCAGCGGTACTGAGACAACCACCCCGGAAACCGCACGCCAGCCGGAACATCTGCCGGAAGGTTTTTATATACCCCGGACTGCAGAGGAGCTGACGTCCACACCACGCAGGAAACAGTGTCTGAAGCAGTTATGGGAAAACAGCAGTATGCCATCCGACGTGTATCAGCAGTTCTGTCTGGCGCCGGTACAAAAACTCCTGATGGCAGCGCAGAACGTTCCCGCTGCCAGAGACTCCCGGTGGGCAGATGCCAACGGTTTTGGCGACCTGACGCTGCAGTTCACCACCTATGCCGTTCGTCTGGCCAGAGGATATATGTTTCCGCCCGGTGCCACACCGGAAGAGCAGGCCGCACAGTCTGGTGTATGGAATGCCGTGGTGTTCTGGTCGGCACTGTTTTATCACCTGCCACTTCTTGCACACCTGGAGGGGGAACTGGTCAGCGGAAAGTTATGGCAGCCGGGGATGTCATCGCCGGATGAAGCATTTCGTTTTCGCTACAGACAGCAACATCTGCAGGGCACAGAGGCTCAGCAACTGGCAGCGGTGATGGCCGGGCAGTTGTTGCCGGAGGGGGCGACAGCCTGGCTGGCCACTGTGCCGGGGGCATTACAGAATCTGGCGGGAGCGTTCTGGCATCAGCATCCGGAGATGGCATTGATTCGTTCAGTTCTGAAAACAGCGGCAGAAGAGGTGGAGAGTCCGCTTCTTGCGTCGCCAGTAACGGAACCCGTAACGGCACCTTTGCCTTCAGAAACCACTGTGCAGTCTGAAGACAATGTGCCATCTGACAGCCAGCCAGAAACATCAACAGAGGCCATTGCGCCGGAAATGCCGGCGGTCGTCACGGAGGTGGGCGAATTTACGCTGCAGCCCTCTGTTTCAGGAAGTGGTGAGGCCGAAGCAGTAGTCCCGGATACGTTGCAGTCTGCAACAGACACGGAGGAAAAGGCACCTGAGGAGCAGAGTGTTCATGATTATACCGATATGCTGCTGAGCCTGTTTTCAGCAGTCAGTGATGACACAGAGCTCTCGGAGGTTGATGTGGCAGAACCTGTTGAAAATAAAGAGACAGTTTCTGATGAATCAGGTTGTGCAAACAGTGAACAGGCTGGTGCGGAAAGTGATCCTGCGCAAGACACGGGGATTTTGGGCTCTGTTTTATGTATCAGTGAGCCGGCTCAGGAGATAAAAAAATCACCAGAGCACTCACAGGACCGGAACAGTACGGAAAATGTCAGGGCTCCAGGCAGTAGTGGTGAATTTGTTGAATGGCTCAGACATGGACTGGATTCGGGAGAGATCCCGGTGAATCAGCCTGATGCCAGAGTTCATCTGATTGCCGGATATGCTTTTCTGCGTGTGCCGGATGTGTTTTACCTGTATCTGAAACAGACGGGGAGTAACCACGATCGCCGTTATGTTCAGTCCGTATTTGAGCGTGCGGGACTTCACCAGGTTCGTTCCGGGGAGCGTTTTGTTCAGGCCAGGTTGTATGATTCGGCGGAACGAAAAGGGCGTTATCAACCTGTCAGCGGTTATCTGGTGAAAAGCCGCAGTCTGTTCAGCGGAAAAGGGCTCCCCGGAGACAGCCCGTTTATCACATTTCCGTGACGGAATGCTGCGGGGAAGGAATGATTTGTTATGGAGCTTTTATGGGATCAAAGAAGGCCGGGAAACTGACCTGGGATGAATTGCTTGATGAGTATTTTTTCTCGAGAAACTTGCGTCCGGATACGGAATGGAGTTACCGCAAGGTTGTCCGGGGATTTGTTGATTTTATGGGCGAGGGGGTATTTCCGGCAGATGTGACCCAGCGCGATATTCAGCGCTGGCGACGTCAGGTTCTGAAAACGCAGTCACTTTCAACATACACGTGGAATAACAAGGTGGCGCATCTCCGGGCAATTTTTGGTTTCGGGATCAAAAAAGGGCTGCTGCCTCAGACAGAAAACCCGTTATGTGAGGCATCGGTGGCAAAGGAGGCGAAAAAGAAGAAGACGCTGAACAAAGATCAGATGATCCAGGTTTATCTGGTTGTTCAGAAGTTTGCTGAATATGAAACACAGCAGAGAGTACCCTGCGATCGGCGACGTAATGCCCTGTATCCGGCAAGATACTGGCTGACGGTTCTGGATGTGTTGCGTTATACCGGGATGCGCTTTAATCAGCTGCAGCATATCAGGCTGAAGGATGTTCGTCCCGGAGAAGGAGTGATTGAACTGCAACTGGAGGGGAGTAAAACACACCGTGAGTGGTGTGTGCCGATCGTGGCACCACTGAAAGCGCCCCTGGAACTCCTCCTGTCACGGGCCCGGCGTCTGGGAGCCGGGCCTGATGATTTTTTGTTTGATGTCTGCCGGTTTACAGACTGCATTGAGCCTGATGATTATGTGTATTGTCCGGCGCGGGCCCATCAGGCGGTCAAGGGATTTTTCAGACGTCTGTCACGGGAGTGTGGTTTTCTGGTTTCTGCCCACCGTTTCAGGCACACGCTGGCGACGATTCTGATGGAGTCACCGGAGCGAAACATGCATCTGGTTAAATCCATGCTGGGGCATCAGAGTATTGCGACGACCATGGAGTATGTGGATGTCAGTGTTGCATCCGCAGCCGGAACGCTGGAGACGGCGCTGGGTCTGTATACCGACACACGAACGGTCAGTGAGGTTTGTAAGGAGAAAGAGAACAGGGAAGAAGAGACGGAAAATTAACACAGCTTGACAGGGATATTTCAGGTTGTAAGAATATACAGCAACGAGAACAGGGTGTCTGCGCTAACAGACACCCTGTTTGAGGATGCGATTCTGAATTCAACCAGTGTAACCTAACTACGCTGATGGAGATTCCGTAATGACCGAATCCTGTATTAAACGCCCGTTAAGGATCTCATCCCTTAACCAACGTGCTTTGATGCGGTGGTGCCCGGACTCGGAATCGAACCAAGGACACGGGGATTTTCAATCCCCTGCTCTACCGACTGAGCTATCCGGGCAACGGGGCGCATTAAACCTGATTCGCCTCGTCTCGTCAATCAAATTTCTTCAATTTACTGCAGACTGCACAATCTATCATCACTTTGCCGCTATTGCACGCATTGTCAGGCAAACCAGGCGGTCCAGGCGGCGGAAAGCGGCATTGCCAGAAGCAATGCTGGAAGCATGTTGACCACCGGGAACATTTTAATGCCACAAATGCGTAATCCGGTTGCCAGCAGCAATAAACCGCCTACAGCGCTGAAGTCTGCCATCATCGACGGTGTGGTCAGCGGTAATATCAGCGCGGCAGCCCACGCCAGCGTTAACTGGATGATCAGTAATGGGATACTAATTACCGACACCGCAATACCCAACGAGCAGGCGAAGATCATCGCCGTAAAGAAATCGAGAAATGACTTGGCGATTAAAATACTCGGATCGCCGGTCATCCCTTCGTTCATCGCCCCGAAGATCCCGGTGCCGCTGGCGCAAAACAGGACAATAATCGCGACATAATTCTGAATAAAAGATTCATGCGCTGGCTTCTTACGTGAGTGGCGAAACAGATTTTGCGCTTTGGCGACCACTGTATTGACGCCTTTTTCCAGCAGACAAATTTCGCCAATTAGAGCGCCAAGTAGCGTAGCTAAAACCATCGCTGGAAGGTTGGCGCATTTCACCACCAGTAAAATACCAATCCCCAGCGATGCCAGACCAAAAATAGATGTCATGGAAACGCGGATACGTTCCGGTAAACGTTGGCTGAGCAGAGCGCCGATAACGCCACCCAGTAAGACTGCACTCGCGTTGATAAAAGGGCCGATGACCACAAGAGTTCCTGTTAACTGTATTGTTTGATTTTCTTATTATGAACTTTTTGCCTTGTTGATGGCTTGTTTGGTCGCAAAGTCCTGGCTTGCACGCTTTAGCGAAAGGTGCCATGATTGCGCGAATTTTCTCCTCTCTGTACGGAGTTTGCCCGATGCACGCCACCTCCTTACATTCTCTCGCTTATCGCCGTTTCGCGCGAAACTCCTCCCTTTTTCTGCTCATGCGGTGAAGTTAACGCACGCTCACTGCAGGACAACAGTAAAATCAGAGCGTTTCTGCTTTTACTGATGTCTGGCGGTCGGAGCTGGTGACCAGTTTGACCCATATCTCGTGGGGCAGGGTTTTTCACCTTGTCCGGTATTCTTACTTCCCCGAAACGGGTTTTGCGCTTATGAAATCAATGAATATTGCCGCCAGTAGTGAACTGGTATCCCGACTTTCTACTCATCGCCGCGTGGTGGCGTTGGGAGATACTGATTTTACGGACGTCGCGGCAGTCGTCATTACCGCTGCGGATAGTCGCAGTGGCATTCTTACGTTGCTTAAGCGCACCGGTTTTCATCTACCGGTGTTTTTGTATTCCGAACATGCTGTTGAATTACCTGCGGGCGTTACGGCGGTAATCAACGGCAACGAGCAGCAGTGGCTGGAGCTGGAATCCGCAGCCTGTCAGTATGAAGAGAATTTGCTGCCACCGTTTTATGACACGCTGACGCAGTACGTTGAGATGGGCAATAGCACCTTTGCTTGCCCTGGGCATCAACATGGTGCTTTCTTTAAAAAGCATCCTGCCGGACGCCATTTTTACGATTTCTTTGGCGAGAACATCTTTCGCGCCGATATGTGTAACGCTGACGTAAAATTGGGCGATCTGCTTATTCATGAAGGATCGGCGAAAGATGCGCAGAAATTCGCAGCCAAAGTCTTTCATGCCGATAAAACCTATTTTGTACTGAACGGCACATCGGCAGCGAATAAAGTGGTGACGAATGCGCTATTAACGCGTGGCGATCTGGTGCTCTTCGACCGTAACAACCATAAGTCGAATCATCATGGCGCGTTGATTCAGGCGGGGGCGACGCCGGTCTATCTGGAAGCTTCACGCAACCCGTTTGGTTTCATTGGTGGTATTGATGCGCACTGCTTTAATGAAGAGTATCTGCGCCAGCAAATTCGCGACGTTGCGCCAGAAAAAGCCGACCTGCCGCGTCCGTTTCGTCTGGCGATTATTCAGCTGGGAACCTATGACGGCACTGTCTATAACGCCCGACAGGTGGTCGATACCATTGGGCATCTGTGTGATTACATTCTGTTTGATTCCGCGTGGGTCGGTTACGAACAGTTTATCCCGATGATGGCAGATAGCTCGCCGCTGCTGTTAGAGCTTAACGAAAACGATCCGGGGATCTTTGTGACGCAGTCGGTGCATAAACAGCAGGCGGGCTTCTCGCAGACATCGCAGATCCATAAAAAAGATAACCATATTCGCGGGCAGGCGCGTTTTTGCCCGCATAAGCGGTTAAATAATGCCTTTATGCTCCATGCTTCTACCAGCCCGTTCTATCCGCTGTTTGCCGCGCTGGACGTTAACGCCAAAATTCATGAAGGGGAGAGTGGGCGTCGGCTGTGGGCGGAGTGCGTTGCGTTGGGGATTGAAGCCCGGAAGGCGATTCTTGCGCGCTGTAAGCTGTTCCGCCCGTTTATTCCACCCGTTGTTGATGGCAAATTGTGGCAGGATTATCCGACGTCAGTGTTAGCCAGCGACCGTCGTTTTTTCAGTTTTGAGCCGGGGGCGAAGTGGCACGGCTTTGAAGGATATGCCGCGGAGCAGTATTTTGTCGATCCGTGTAAGCTGTTACTGACCACACCAGGTATTGATGCTGAAACCGGTGAATATAGCGACTTTGGCGTTCCGGCGACGATTCTGGCGCATTATCTGCGTGAGAACGGTATTGTGCCGGAGAAGTGCGATCTCAACTCCATTCTGTTCTTATTAACGCCGGCGGAAAGCCACGAGAAGCTGGCACAACTGGTGGCGATGCTGGCGCAGTTTGAACAGCATATTGAGGATGACTCACCGCTGGCTGAGGTGTTGCCGAGCGTTTATAACAAATATCCGGTGCGCTATCGCGACTACACTTTGCGCCAGTTGTGTCAGGAGATGCACGATCTGTATGTCAGTTTCGACGTTAAAGATCTCCAAAAAGCGATGTTCCGCCAGCAGAGTTTCCCGTCAGTGGTGATGAACCCCCAGGACGCGCATAGCGCTTATATTCGCGGTGAAGTGGAGTTGGTGCGGATTCGTGATGCCGAAGGGCGAATTGCGGCAGAAGGGGCGTTGCCTTATCCACCAGGCGTGCTTTGCGTGGTACCCGGGGAGGTCTGGGGCGGGGCGGTCCAGCGTTATTTCCTTGCGCTGGAAGAAGGGGTGAATTTGCTGCCAGGTTTTTCACCGGAGCTGCAAGGTGTCTATAGCGAAACCGATGCGGATGGTATGAAACGGTTGTACGGGTATGTGTTGAAGTAAGAATAAAAAAACGGGTCACCTTCTGGCGACCCGTTTTTCTTTGCGTAATTAGTGGCTAACCGTCTGTGTGCCTGTCGGGACACGAACGTGTTTATATTTGAACATCGCCATGAACGCGAAGGCCAGAACCACGGAGTAACCTGCGAAAATCAGCCATACGGTCTGCCAGTCGGTAATGCCGTTTTGGGTGTACATCTCAACCACTTTACCGCTCACGATGCCGCCGAGGATACAGCCGAAGCCGTTAGTCATCATCAGGAACATCCCCTGCGCACTGGCGCGAATTGCCGGGCTAACTTCTTTTTCGACAAACACCGAACCAGAGATGTTGAAGAAGTCGAATGCGCAACCGTAAACGATCATCGACAGTACCAGCAGCACGGTACCGAACGGAGTCGGGTCGCCGTAAGCAAACAGCGCAAAACGCAGGATCCACGCCACGATACTGATCATCATTACGTTCTTAATACCGTAGCGGCTTAAGAAGAACGGGATGGTCAGAATGAACAGGGTTTCAGAGATCTGCGAAATCGACATGATGATTGACGCATGCTGCACGATGAAGCTGCTGGCAAACATCGGATCTTTGTCGAAGCTGTGCAGGAAGGTGTTACCGAACATGTTGGTAATCTGCAGTTCCGCGCCCAGCAGCATTGAGAAGATGAAGAAGATTGCCATACGCTTGTTTTTAAACAGCGCGAATGCATCGAGGCCCAGCAGGGTTGTCCAGCTCTGATTCGCTTGTTGTTTAGCAACCGGAATATGCGGCAGAGTCAGGGTAAACAGAACCAGAACGGCGGAAAGAGCTGCGCCAATATACAGCTGCATGTGGCTTAATTCGAAGCCAGACAGGCTCACCACCCACATTGCCATGATAAAGCCGATGGTGCCCCAGATACGGATTGGCGGGAAGTCAGTAACGATATCCATCCCGGCATTTTGCAGGCGATAGTATGAGATGGTGTTGATTAACCCAAGCGTTGGCATATAAGCAAACGAGTTAATCAATATCACAAGGAACATCGCCTCCGGCGTCGTGACCTGTGCTGCCATGAACAGCGTGATAGCGCCAATGGTGTGGCAAATGGCATATACCCATTTCGCACTTAACCATTTGTCGGCCACAATCCCCAGCAGCGCAGGCATAAAGACCGCGGCGATACCCAGTGAGCTATAAACTGCGCCAATAGAAGCACCGTCAAACTTCAGGGTAACAAACATATAGGAACCGAGGGTCGTCAGCCAACTTCCCCACAGACAGAACTGCAGAAAAGAGAGGATTTTCAGCTGCAGCTTAAGATTCATGTTAATTTCCTCACATCGTGATGCGGATGAGTGTTTGAAAAAGCACATTTGACCGTGCGAGATGATGCGATTCTATCAACTTCGCAGACTGGTTTTTTGTTACCTGTGGCAAATAATTGCAAACATTCCCAATTTGCAAAACGAAATTGTGATGTGGATAACATTTTTGCCCCTGAGCATCGTCAGGGGCGGTTAGTGGAATTATCGGCGGCGGTAGGATTTTTGCGCGGTGTTCACTTTATAAAGATAACGGCGAGATTCCGCAGAGGGATGGCGGGTCGTCAGAGTCTGATAAACATCGCCCGGTGTCATGGTGTTAATAATATTGGCAGCCTGAATCTTGTCATTCGAAAAGACTCGCAGCACGCTGCCTGCGCCGCCGTTATAGGCGGTGATGACGGCGTAACGCCGCGATGTCGGGTTATCAATTCCGCCAAGATAAACATTATTCAGCATCGCCAGATACGCGGTGCCGGTATCAATATTGCTGGCAGGATCAAACAAGAAACTGCGGCTCGGCGTGCCGGATTTCCCCTGCGAGCGGAACACATCTTTCCCGGCAGTATGTTGTACCACCTGCATTAATCCCAGCGCGTCGGAACGGCTAACCGCATACGGGTTAAAGGAAGATTCGGTCTGCATAATTGCGAGAATCAGCGACTCATCAACGCCATATTTCCGTGATGCCTGGCGGACCATACCGAGATATTTGTGCGCACGTTTATCAAGGTGGTTCGGCACCATGTTAATGGTGACGCTGTAGATGATACGCAGCCCGTTGCTGCGGCTCTTCAGACGGTTTTTCAGCAGATAATCCGCGAAGTTGCTCGCGCGACCTTCCCAGCGAATCGGCTGCCCGGTGTTGTCCACCACCTGACCGTAAAGGAAAGGTTCTTTCGAAATCGTAATATCATCAACGTCGGAATAGAGATCGACCGAACTTGGATCGTCACCCATCAGCAACGTTTTGATTATTGCCCGGCGCAAGTGTGCGGCAGGTTCTGTCCCGGCGATGGTTTCGATAGTGATCGTACCGTCATCGAAGTTGATGTGGCTGCGGGTCTGATATTGATCGGTGTATTTCACATAGTCCTTAGGACCGGCGATCACCACCTCTTTGAATCCCCAGATGTTCTCAATATTGTGGGCAAATTGCCCCATCAGAATATCAAAACCGTTGGTATCTTTGACCCAGGCTTCGTTATAGGTATCGCCTTTTTTGGTCGTCGAACAGGAGATGAGCAACGGCGCAATCAAAGCCAGCGCGAGATATTTTTTCATCATTCCGGGTGCGTGTTGTGTTTGTTTTTATGCAAGTTGCCGGAGACGTGCTCCGGCACTGTTTTTATTTTTTATCTTCCGGCGTATAGCCCTCGATATGTACCTCTTTACCCTCGAACAGGAAGTTGACCATCTCCTGCTCCAGCAGCTTGCGGTGCTCAGCATTCATCATGTTGAGTTTCTTTTCATTAATCAGCATGGTTTGTTTGTGCTGCCACTGCGCCCAGGCTTCTTTGGAGATCTCGTTATAAATGCGTTTTCCCAGTTCGCCGGGGTACAGCTGAAAATCCTGACCTTCTGCTTCACGTTGCAGGAAAGTACAAAAAATCGTTCTGCTCATAAATCATCCTCTTTATCGACTCACGCGCTAAACCGGCGCGCCAGTGCGTAACTGCTGTAACAAACGCTCCACGGGAGCCGCCAGGCCAACTGACGGCGGTTGCGCTAAGTTATACCAGAGCGCATTGCCTTCATCCATGCAGCCGGTGAATGACGACACGGGAAGCCACATAGGCACAATATCTAAGTGGAAATGGCTGAAGGTATGCCGAAACGCGGTCAGTTGCGTCAGGTTATCGGCAGAAATCTGCCGTTGCGCCAGCCACTGCCGCAAACTTTCTTCATCGGCAAACTGCGGGAAACAGTATAAACCGCCCCACAATCCGCTCGGCGGACGCTGCGCCAGCAATACTTCATCTTCGTGCTGTAACAGCAAAAAGTAGCCGGTGCGCTCCGGTAGCGTCTGTTTCGGTTTTTTGCCCGGATAAAGCGACCAGCTATTGTTGGCGGCGGCAATACATCCGTTTTGTAGCGGACAGAGCGAACATTTCGGCTTAGAGCGCGTACAAATCATCGCGCCCAAATCCATCATCGCCTGGTTAAACCGTTCCACGCCAACCGCGGGCGTCACCTGCTCGCTCAAACTCCATAGTTTATTCTCGACCTCTTTTTTCCCAGGCCAGCCGCTTACAGCATAGCAGCGCGCCAGCACGCGTTTGACGTTACCGTCGAGAATCGGAAAGTGCTTACCCAGAGAAAGCGAGAGAATCGCGCCTGCGGTGGAACGCCCGACGCCCGGTAACGCGGCAACCTCATCAAAGGTTTCCGGGAATTTACCGCCGTGTAAGGTGGCAACTTGCTGTGCCGCTTTATGTAGATTGCGCGCGCGGGCGTAATAGCCCAGTCCGGTCCACAAGTGGAGAACTTCGTCCAGCGGCGCATTGGCGAGATCGGTCACCATCGGGAAGCGCGCCATAAAGCGTTCAAAATAGGGGATAACGGTCGCAACCTGAGTTTGTTGCAACATCACTTCTGAGAGCCATACTTTGTAGGGCGTCTTGTCAATTTGCCAGGGCAGAGTTTTTCGCCCGTATTTATCGTACCAGTCCAGAACCTGAGCTGAAAATTGCGACGCTTGCATGGTCACCGAATTAACTGTTGTTGGGGGCAAGATTGCAGCACAGCGACGGCAGGGTGTAAACCGGAACTTTCCGCAGCCACGGCCTTATCATGCTTGCATCCGGCAACTAACTTTGGATAATGCCCGTTTTCAGAACACTTTCACAAGCGACTAAATCTTTATGAAAAACGACGTCATCTCACCGGAATTTGATGAAAACGGCCGCCCACTGCGCCGTATCCGTAGTTTTGTGCGCCGCCAGGGGCGACTGACCAAAGGCCAGGAACATGCGCTGGAAAACTACTGGCCGGTGATGGGCGTTGAGTTCAGCGAAGATATGCTGGATTTCCCTGCGCTTTTTGGCCGTGAAGCGCCAGTGACGCTTGAGATTGGTTTCGGCATGGGGGCGTCGCTGGTGGCAATGGCTAAAGATCGCCCTGAGCAGGACTTCCTCGGCATTGAAGTGCATTCACCAGGCGTTGGTGCGTGCCTGGCTTCTGCGCATGAAGAGGGCTTAAGCAACCTGCGCGTGATGTGTCACGATGCGGTTGAAGTGCTACACAAAATGATTCCTGACAATTCATTGCGCATGGTACAGCTCTTTTTCCCTGACCCGTGGCACAAAGCGCGCCATAATAAACGCCGTATCGTTCAGGTGCCGTTTGCCGAACTGGTAAAAAGCAAACTGCAACTGGGGGGCGTATTCCATATGGCGACCGACTGGGAACCTTATGCGGAACATATGCTTGAAGTGATGTCTTCGATTGACGGTTATAAAAACCTGTCAGAGAGCAATGATTACGTACCGCGTCCGGCATCACGTCCGGTGACGAAATTTGAACAACGTGGTCATCGTCTTGGTCACGGAGTATGGGACTTAATGTTCGAGAGGGTGAAATAATGGCAAAGAACCGTAGCCGTCGTCTGCGTAAAAAAATGCACATCGACGAATTCCAGGAATTAGGATTTTCGGTGGCATGGCGATTCCCGGAAGGTACATCGGAAGAACAGATTGATAAAACCGTTGATGACTTTATTAACGAGGTTATCGAACCGAACAAACTGGCCTTTGACGGCAGCGGATATCTGGCCTGGGAAGGTCTGATCTGCATGCAGGAAATCGGCAAATGCACCGAAGAACATCAGGCGATTGTGCGTAAGTGGCTGGAAGAACGCAAACTGGAAGAGGTACGCACCAGCGAACTTTTCGACGTTTGGTGGGACTAAGAAAGCATACGGGCGATGACAAATGCAAAACCGCCTGATGCGCTACGCTTATCTGGCCTGGAAAGATGCACAATCGAGTAGGCCGGATAAGGCGTTTACGCCGCATCCGGCATGGATGACATGTACTTTGTTATCAATCTGGGGCCAGCAAATGCTGGCCTGATTTGTTCTTGAGGGAAGACTATGATGCGCAAAATGCTGCTGGCGGCAGCACTTTCAGTGACGGCAATGACCGCTCACGCCGACTACCAGTGCAGCGTCACGCCGCGTGATGATGTGATTGTCAGCCCGCAAACCGTGCAGGTGAAGGGCGAAAACGGCAATCTGGTGATCACGCCAGACGGCAACGTGATGTATAACGGTAAGCAATATTCCCTGAACGCCGCCCAGCGCGAGCAGGCGAAGGATTATCAGGCTGAACTGCGTAGCACGCTGCCGTGGATTGATGAAGGCGCGAAAAGCCGCGTCGAGAAAGCCCGTATCGCGCTGGATAAAATCATCGTTCAGGAGATGGGCGAAAACAGCAAAATGCGCAGCCGTCTGACCAAACTTGATGCGCAGCTGAAAGAGCAGATGAACCGCATTATCGAAACGCGCAGCGATGGCCTGACGTTCCACTATAAAGCCATTGATCAGGTTCGCGCCGAAGGCCAGCAATTAGTGAATCAGGCAATGGGCGGAATTTTACAGGACAGCATTAATGAAATGGGCGCGAAAGCGGTGCTGAAAAGCGGCGGTAACCCATTACAGAACGTGCTGGGAAGCCTGGGGGGGCTGCAATCCTCAATCCAAACCGAATGGAAAAAGCAGGAAAAAGATTTCCAACAGTTTGGCAAAGATGTTTGTAGCCGCGTTGTGACTCTGGAAGATAGTCGCAAAGCCCTGGTCGGGAATTTAAAATAATCCTCTATTTTAAGACGGCATAATACTTTTTTATGCCGTTTAATTCTTCGTTTTGTTACCTGCCTCTAACTTTGTAGATCTCCAAAATATATTCACGTTGTAAATTGTTTAACGTCAAATTTCCCATACAAAGCTAAGGGATAATGCGTAGCGTTCACGTAACTGGAGGAATGAAATGGAGTTTTTCAAAAAGACGGCACTTGCCGCACTGGTTATGGGTTTTAGTGGTGCAGCATTGGCATTACCCAATATCACCATTTTAGCAACCGGCGGGACCATTGCCGGTGGTGGTGACTCCGCAACCAAATCTAACTACACAGCGGGTAAAGTTGGCGTAGAAAATCTGGTTAATGCGGTGCCGCAACTGAAGGACATTGCGAACGTTAAAGGCGAGCAGGTAGTGAATATCGGCTCCCAGGACATGAACGATAATGTCTGGCTGACACTGGCGAAAAAAATTAACACCGACTGCGATAAAACCGACGGCTTCGTCATTACTCACGGTACCGACACGATGGAAGAAACCGCTTACTTCCTCGACCTGACGGTGAAATGCGACAAACCGGTGGTGATGGTCGGCGCAATGCGCCCGTCCACGTCCATGAGCGCAGACGGTCCATTCAACCTGTATAACGCGGTAGTGACCGCAGCTGATAAAGCCTCCGCTAATCGTGGCGTGCTGGTGGTGATGAACGACACCGTACTGGACGGTCGCGATGTCACCAAAACCAACACCACCGACGTAGCGACTTTCAAGTCTGTTAACTACGGTCCTCTGGGTTACATTCACAACGGTAAGATTGACTACCAACGTACCCCGGCACGTAAGCATACCAGCGACACGCCGTTCGATGTCTCTAAGCTGAATGAACTGCCGAAAGTCGGCATCGTTTATAACTACGCTAACGCATCCGATCTTCCGGCTAAAGCACTGGTAGATGCGGGCTATGATGGCATCGTCAGCGCTGGTGTGGGTAACGGTAACCTGTATAAATCCGTGTTCGACACTCTGGCGACCGCCGCGAAAAACGGCACTGCAGTAGTGCGTTCTTCCCGCGTACCGACGGGCGCTACCACTCAGGATGCCGAAGTGGATGATGCGAAATATGGCTTCGTGGCCTCTGGCACGCTGAACCCGCAAAAAGCGCGCGTTCTGCTGCAACTGGCTCTGACGCAAACCAAAGATCCGCAGCAGATCCAGCAGCTCTTCAATCAGTACTAATCACCTCGCCCCGGTATCGTGCCGGGGCTTTTCACTTCAGACTCACGTCCATTGCCAATTTTTATCACCCTAATGATAATCACCGGAATAAATTATTCCGCGCGAGGGTTTTCGGGTGAAAAAGCAATGGATTGTAGGCACGGCGCTGCTTATGTTGATGACTGGTAATGCCTGGGCAGATGGCGAACCGCCAACTGAAAATATCTTAAAAGATCAATTCAAAAAGCAGTATCACGGCATTCTCAAGCTTGATGCCATCAGCTTAAAAAATCTTGATGCTAAGGGTAATCAGGCCACCTGGTCAGCGGAAGGCGATGTCTCTTCCAGTGACGATCTCTATACCTGGGTCGGTCAGTTGGCAGATTACGAACTGCTCGAACAGACCTGGACGAAAGATAAACCGGTAAAATTCTCGGCGATGTTAACCAGTAAAGGAACGCCCGCGTCTGGCTGGTCGGTGAACTTTTACTCTTTTCAGGCGGCAGCCAGCGATCGTGGGCGGGTGGTCGACGATATCAAAACGAATAATAAATATCTGATCGTGAATAGCGAAGATTTCAATTATCGCTTTAGTCAGCTTGAATCAGCGTTGAATACCCAGAAGAACTCGATTCCTGCGCTGGAAAAGGAAGTGAAAGCGCTTGATAAGCAAATGGTGGCGGCGCAGAAAGCAGCGGATGCATATTGGGGAAAAGATGCAAACGGTAAGCAAATGACCCGCGAAGACGCCTTTAAAAAAATTCACCAACAGCGTGATGAGTTTAATAAACAGAACGATAGCGAGGCGTTCGCGGTTAAATATGACAAAGAGGTTTATCAACCGGCGATTGCGGCATGTCATAAACAGAGTGCAGAGTGTTATGAAGTGCCGATTCAGCAGAAGCGAGATTTCGATATCAACGAACAACGGCGACAGACTTTTCTGCAATCACAAAAACTTAGTCGTAAATTGCAGGATGACTGGATAACGCTCGAAAAAGGGCAATATCCGTTAACGATGAAAGTTTCAGAAATAAACAGTAAAAAAGTCGCGATTTTGATGAAAATTGATGATATCAACCAGGCTAATGAACGCTGGAAAAAAGATACCGAACAATTGCGGCGCAATGGGGTGATTAAGTAATTTTTGCGATGACGCAAGAGTTGTAGCCGGATGTTGCGTACACGCCGCATCCGGCAATACAAATTTACTCAGCCAGAAAAAGCTCCAGCAGCGAATTTAAAAACAACTTCCCATGTTCCGTTATCTGCCAGTAATCCGCACATTCTGTGAGATAACCCTGAGCAATAGCCTCGTCTAACTGAGGGCGAATAACCTCTTCTGAAAGGCCAGTATACTGGCTAAACTCCACGCGCGGCGCGGCTTCCAGCAGACGGAAGCGATTCATAAAGAACTCAAACGGCTTATCTGCGGCTTCGACATCACGCTGGCTTTCCAGATACCGCCCCTGCATAAAACCACGCGGATGACGCGTTTTGGTGGTACGCAGAATGCGCCCATCCGGGAAGGTGACTTTGCCGTGCGCGCCGCAGCCAATACCGATGTAGTCACCAAATCGCCAGTAGTTGAGATTGTGCTGGCACTGATAACCTGGTTTGGCGTAAGCGGATGTTTCATATTGCTGATAACCCGCAGCCGTTAATAACTGATGCCCTTGCTCGAAGATATCCCACAATGCATCGTCGTCCGGCAGTACAGGAGGGCGTGAGCCAAACAACGTATTAGGTTCGATGGTCAGTTGATACCAGGAAAGGTGCGGCGGATTCAGTTCAATGGCCTGGCGTAGATCGCCAAGCGCCTCTTCCAGTGATTGATCAGGCAACCCATGCATCAAATCGAGGTTAAAACTACGCAGCCCCAGCCCGCTTGCCAGATTTGCCGCCCGTTTCGCTTCTTGCGGGCCATGAATACGTCCAAGTCGTTTTAGCTTTTCTTCGCTAAAACTCTGCACACCAATAGAGATGCGGTTTACACCAGCACGCTGATAATCAACAAAGCGATCGGCTTCTACCGTGCCTGGGTTCGCTTCCATGGTGATTTCTGCATCCGCTGCCAGCGGCAAACGCGCACGCACGCCGTCCAGCAGCGTTTGCATCGCCGGGCCAGAAAGCAGGCTCGGCGTACCGCCGCCAATAAAGATTGTCTGCACTTCACGGCCCTGAGCGTAAGCCACATCGTTGTCCAGATCGTTAAGCAGATGCTGAACATAATCGTCGTGCGGCACTTCTCCTTTCAACGCGTGAGAGTTGAAATCGCAGTACGGGCATTTCTGCACGCACCACGGGATGTGAATGTAGAGACTCAGCGGCGGTAATTTAACCATTTCGTAAAGCGTCCAACAGCAGTTTCAATGCCTGACCACGGTGGGAAATGGCGCTCTTTTCTTCGCGGGTCAGTTCGGCAGCGGTTTTACCTTCGGAAGGCACGAAGAAGATTGGATCATAACCAAAGCCGCCAGTACCCGCCGGTTCACGAGTAATCACGCCAGACCAGCTACCGTGGCACACCAGCGGAGTCGGATCTTCCGCGTGGCGCAGATATACCAGCACGCAGTGGAAACGCGCTTGACGTTGGTCGTCCGGTACGTCTTTCAGAGTTTCCAGCAGTTTTTGCAGATTCTTTTGATCGGTCGCGTCTTCACCGGAATAACGTGCGGAGTAAATCCCAGGCGCGCCGCCAAGCACATCTACCGCCAGACCAGAGTCGTCGGCAATTGCTGGTAAACCGGTCACTTTTGCCGCGTGTCGTGCTTTCAGAATCGCGTTTTCGATAAAGGTCAGGCCGGTTTCTTCGGCAGAATCTACGCCGAGGTCTGTTTGGGCCACGATATCAAGACCGAAGTCGCTAAGCAGCGACGCCAGCTCACGAACTTTACCGGCATTGCCGGTTGCGAGGACAACTTTTTGCATAGGATACCTAATTAATTAACGCCGCGATTTCTGGCGGGATTTGTTGCGGATTAATGATTTTAATTTGTTTGTGGCGGCCAAGTTCGCCTTTCTCAATTACCACCTGGCTTTTGGCTACCCGGAATTGCTTGCCGAGAAACTTCACCAGATGGCTGTTGGCCTGGCCGTCAACCGGCGGCGCGGTAATGGCGACTTTTACTTCGTCGCCATGTAAACCGACAATAGAATCACGGCTGGCTTTCGGCTGAATATAAAGCCGTAAAACCAGACCGTCATCGTTAACTGTTACGGCACTCATAACGCCATCCACAGCCCCGGTAGCAGCATGTCTCCGGTCGCCTGCAGTACTTCTGCGACACCCATATTAATGACATACAGCAGCAGAACGAGGATCATCGGCGAGAAATCAATCCCACCCATTGCTGGCAGCAGGCGGCGAATCGGGCGCAGCAGTGGATCGGCCAGCTGGATCAGGACGTATTCAATCGGGCTACGACCCTGGCTTACCCAGCTCATAATCGCCATCACCAGCAGGACCCAGAAAATCAACAGGCCGATGGTTTTCAGCAAAATCAGTAAACCAGCAATCCAGATGATCGGCAGGAAAGTCACGACTTTAAACAGCACGATGGCTTTGATAAAACTGAGAATATAGGCAACCAGCAGCGAGGCGCTGTCAATCGGTCCCATTGCCGGAATAACGCGGCGCAGTGGTCCGATAATCGGCTGCGTCACCTTCACCACAAACTGTGAGAAGGGGTTGTAAAAATCACAATGAGCCCACTGCATCCAGATGCGTAATAACAGCACCATGGTATACAGCTCAATGACCGTTGAAAGCAGGAAAGTCAACGTATTCATGGCGTTCCTTTAATTCCTTATTTTTTAGAGTAATCACGCGCACCAAAAATTGCAGTGCCGATACGAACCATCGTGCTACCTGCCGCAATGGCGGCTTCCATATCGTCCGACATTCCCAGAGAGAGCGTGTCGATATGCGGGTAGCGCGTTTTCAGTCCGGCAAATGCTACAGCCATTTGGCGTGCAACTTCAAACTGCCTTACATATTCTGACTCAGGCGCAGGGATCGCCATCAGCCCGCGCAGACGTAAACGCGGTAGTTCAGCGACCGCAGCTGCCAGCTCGTCCAGTTCAGCCAGTTGAATCCCGGACTTACTGTTTTCATCACTAATATTAATTTGAATCAGTACGTTAAGAGGGGGAAGTTCTGCCGGGCGCTGGTCGTTCAGACGGGTAGCGATGCGCAAACGGTCGATGGTATGACACCAGTCGAAATGCTCTGCCACCAGGCGGCTTTTATTAGACTGCAACGGGCCAATAAAATGCCATTCTAATCCTGTGACGCCCAGTTCCTGAAAGTGGCGAATTTTATCTACCCCTTCCTGAACATAGTTTTCACCAAATTGACGCTGCCCGGCATCAATGGCTTCTGCGATGGCGCTCGCAGGTTTTGTTTTACTGACTGCAAGCAGCGTAATTTCTTCTGGAGAACGACCGCAACGCGTTGCAGCCGCTGAGATTTTGTCCCGGACCTGTGCCAGGTTATGCGCAATATCGTTCATTTTCCGAGGATCTTAGTATGAATATGGAAGAAATTGTGGCCCTTAGTGTAAAGCATAACGTCTCGGATCTACACCTGTGCAGCGCCTGGCCCGCACGATGGCGTATTCGCGGAAGAATGGAAGCTGCGCCGTTTGATGCGCCGGACGTGGAAGAGCTATTGCGGGAGTGGCTGGATGACGATCAGCGGGCAATATTGCTGGAGAATGGTCAGCTGGATTTTGCTGTGTCGCTGGCGGAAAACCAGAGATTGCGCGGCAGTGCGTTCGCACAACGGCAAGGCATTTCTCTGGCATTACGGCTGTTGCCTTCGCACTGCCCGCAGCTCGAACAGCTTGGCGCACCACCGGTATTGCCGGAATTACTCAAGAGCCAGAATGGCCTGATTCTGGTGACGGGGGCGACGGGGAGTGGCAAATCTACCACGCTGGCGGCGATGGTTGGCTATCTCAATCAACATGCCGATGCGCATATTCTGACGCTGGAAGATCCTGTGGAATATCTCTATGCCAGCCAGCGATGTTTGATCCAGCAGCGGGAGATTGGTTTGCACTGTATGACGTTCGCATCGGGGTTGCGGGCTGCATTGCGGGAAGATCCCGATGTGATATTGCTCGGAGAGCTGCGTGACAGCGAGACAATCCGTCTGGCGCTGACGGCGGCAGAAACCGGGCATCTGGTGCTGGCAACATTACATACGCGTGGTGCCGCGCAGGCAGTTGAGCGACTGGTGGATTCATTTCCGGCGCAGGAAAAAGATCCCGTGCGTAATCAACTGGCCGGGAGCTTGCGGGCAGTGTTGTCACAAAAGCTGGAAGTGGATAAACAGGAAGGAAGAGTAGCGCTGTTTGAATTGCTGGTTAACACACCCGCGGTGGGGAATTTGATTCGCGAAGGGAAAACCCACCAGTTACCGCATGTTATTCAAACTGGGCAACAAGTGGGGATGTTAACGTTTCAGCAGAGTTATCAGCAGCGGGTGAAAGAAGGGCGCTTGTGACGTTGCTGTGTCTGATACGAATTGTAAACATGCCCGATGCGCAAGCTTATCGGGCCTACAAGGGAAGCGTAACTTTGAATTCGCACTCACCGTAGGTTGGATAAGGCGTTTACGCCGCATCCAACATGAAACAACGAGCACATTGTCAGAAATCTGTGCGCTAGTAAATCGCCTTAATATCCCTGCTCGAAATAACTTTCGAGAATAATAACCGCAGAGGCAGAGTCAACTTTACCTTTGTTGAGCGCCCGATAGCCGCCCTGTTCGAACAGACCGGAGCGCGCTTCCACGGTGCTAAGCCGTTCATCATGGAGCTTAACTTCAACACCAAAACGGCCATGAATACGATTGGCGAATTTACGCGCCCGGGCAGTCAACGGTTGCTCGGTACCGTCCATATTCAGCGGCAAACCGACGATAATTTCGTCAGGTTGCCACTCTTTCAGTAAACGTTCGATAAGGTTCCAGTCCGGCGTACCGTCCTGCGCTTTAATTGCGGGCAGTGGGCGAGCGGTGCCGGTAATGCGTTGGCCGACCGCTACGCCAATGCTTTTGGTGCCGAAGTCGAAGGCGAGTAAGGTTCCACTCATCAGGCATGCCCTGCCACACCAGGCATGGTGAGAATATCCACACCAATCAGTTTTGCCGCATCGCGCCAGCGGTCGGCAATCGGTGTTTTGAACAGAATATTCAGATCTGCCGGGGCGGTTAGCCACGCGTTATCGAGAATTTCTTGTTCCAGTTGACCTTTCTCCCAGGAGGCATAGCCCAGAGCCACCAATACGTTAGACGGTTGTTTATCGGTGCCGAGCGTTTCCAGCACATCGCGGGAAGTGGTCATCACCGTGTTGTCTGAAATGCGAATGCTGGAAGCAAAATTGGAGGGCGGAGTATGCAAAATAAACCCGCGATCTTCAGCCAGTGGGCCGCCGAGCATAACCGGTTTATCCAGACGGATTGATTCATCACGCGGCTCCGGCGTGATCTTCAGCTTTTCCAGAATCCCTTCAATTTTGAGATTTTCCAGTGGCTTGTTGACGATGATACCCATTGCACCATTGGCATTATGTTCGCAAATGTAGACCACGGAACGACGGAAAATCGGATCCTGGAGAGCAGGCATGGCAATAAGAAAGTGATGCTGTAAATTCATTGTCAGAGGTTCTGTTTCCTGGTTCAAAAAAGCAACAGCGCCCAGTATGCGTGGAAAGAAGGGCGCTGTCACTCAGAGTCTCAACGAGATCCTTCTCGCTAAGGTGGGTTACTGCTGCTGTAAACGTGCTTCGATGGCATCCATTAACATTCCGGTGATCGACACCGGAAACTCTGCTTCAATCTCACGAATACAGGTTGGGCTGGTGACGTTAATTTCAGTCAGACGGTCGCCGATGATATCCAGACCAACAAAAATCAGCCCTTTTTCTTTCAGCGTCGGTCCGATCTGACGGGCGATTTTCCAGTCACTCTCCGTTAGCGGACGAGGTTCACCGCGACCACCGGCAGCCAGATTGCCACGGGTTTCGCCCCCCTGCGGAATACGCGCCAGGCAGTACGGCACCGGTTCGCCATCCACCACCAACACGCGTTTGTCGCCATCTTTAATGGCTGGCAGGTAATTTTGCGCCATGCAGTAGCGAGTTCCGTGTTCAGTCAGGGTTTCGGCAATCACGCCGAGGTTCGGATCGCCTTCTTTCACGCGAAAAATAGACGCGCCGCCCATACCGTCAAGCGGCTTAAGAATGATGTCGCTGTGTTTCTCCCAGAACGCTTTCAGCTGTGCTTTATTGCGCGTAACCAGCGTTTCTGGCGTTAAGTCAGAGAACCAGGCGGTAAACAGTTTCTCGTTACAGTCGCGCAGGCTTTGCGGCTTGTTAACGATCAGCGTCCCTTTCTCTTCGGCACGTTCCAGAATATAGGTCGCGTAGATAAACTCGGTATCAAACGGCGGGTCTTTACGCATCAGGATCACATCGAGATCGGCCAGCGGCAGATCCTGTTCACCGACGAACGAAAACCACTCTTCGTAGTTCTGCTTCACGTTCAGCGTGCGGGTATGGGCGCGGGCTTCGCCATTGATCAGATACAGATCGCCCATCTCCATATAGTGAAGTTCGTAACCACGACGCTGTGCTTCCAGCAACATAGCGAAACTGGAATCTTTCTTGATGTTGATGTTTGCGATGGGGTCCATCACGATGCCGAGCTTGATCATTATTCTTCTCCGTTAGCCCAAATCGCCAAAACGCACCTGTAGTGCGGTGATGGCGGTGAGCGCAGTTGTCTCTGTACGCAAAACGCGAGGTCCCAACAGGATATCAGTAAATTGATAGCGGGCAGTCATGGCAATTTCATCTGCCGATAAACCGCCTTCCGGGCCAATTAGCAGGCGGACGCGTTCAACCGGTAACGGCAACGTATTGATGCTGTTACTGGCGCGCGGGTGAAGATTCAGTTTCAGTCCTTCATCCTGCTCTGCACACCAGGCTTCCAGATCCATCGCTGGACGGATTTCCGGCACCCGGTTACGACCACACTGCTCACAGGCAGCAATTGCAATCTTCTGCCACTGCTGGAGCTTCTTGTTCAGACGTTCACTATCCAGTTTAACGCCGCAACGCTCAGAAAAAAGTGGCGTAATGAGGCTTACACCGAGTTCGATCGATTTCTGGATCGTAAATTCCATTTTTTCGCCACGCGACATCACCTGACCGAGGTGAATATGCAGCGGAGATTCACGATCGTCGAGTTGGCCTTCCAGCACTTTCACTTCCACGCTTTTTTTGCTGGCGCTGGTAATTTCGGCGTCAAAGACCTGGTTGCTACCGTCAAACAATTGCAACGCCTGTCCTGGCCCCATGCGCAGTACGCGCCCGATATGGTTGGCGGCATCTTCGCAAAGCGCGATGTGAGAATGGCTGGTCAGTGGTTCAGGATGATAAATGCGGGGGATACGCATAGTTAAAAATCCGCGTCGTCTCCCCACGCGGTTGTACGCGTGGGGTAGGGGTTAACAAAAAGAATCCCGCTAGTGTAGGTTAGCTCTTTCGCGCCTGGCAAGCGCGTTGCACATACGGGTTATGATTGCCCTGCACCTTCGCGATGCGTTCATCGCGCTCGCACTCCCAGTCGGTAACCGGATACATCTTGTCCCATGCGTTGAACAGCTGCGTTTGCTGGCGAGAGAGTGTCAGGTTGTATTGGTCACGCATATAGAAGTAGGTGCGCGCAATGGCACCGCGTGCACGTGCTGGTGGCTCGGCGGCTTTTTCTTTGAAATCGACCTTCATAGCGCATTGACCGTACTGGCCTTCGCCGCCATTCCACTGGCTGTACATAAAGTTGCCGCGATCGCCATTCACCTCACCGACTGACGGTTGCAGGTTATGCATATCGCTTTCCATCTTGCGATAAACCGGATCTTTGGCACAGTTTTTACGTCCACCGTCCTGCCAGCACTGGCGCTGGTGACCGAACTGCCAGGCGGGAACAACGTGTTCCCACTCTACGCGGCTGGCGCGGTTTTCATTTTTGCGCACCTGATAGCCGCACGATTGCAGATCGACAACGCCTTTTTTGCCCTGCCAGTCAATTTTACATCCGCAGTAAAACGTACCCGGCGCGTCAGCGTGGATTTTTACCGCCGCGGCTTTCGCCTGAGAAAAACTATTGATACCTTCGGCCAACGTCGGGCCGGAAAATGCTGCGCTCAGTACCACCGCAGCAATAGACAAATAACGGTACATCACTTACTCCGTGTTAAAACGAGCCAGCAACGTAGCGAAAGTTGTTTTGGTATGCAATCAGCCAGATCAGGAAAGTTCCTGATAGTTCAGGTGGTTATTTTGCAATCAGCTGTTCACCGCAATGAACACAGCGATAGACGGCCTCGCCACGAACTACGCGATTATGGCGGCGTACGGTAAGCTGATGTTCCTGGCACTTGCAGCGGTAGGGGAAGGTGTTGCGACGCACGGATTGCAGTTCGAACTGATGCGTACGACGGGCGGGAACGCCCAGCACGTTTTCCATCATCCACTTCCACTCTTTGCCATGTGGCGCTACGCGGCCGAAATGTTTCCATACCAGCAAATGTGCCAGTTCGTGCGGCACCACTTCTTCAATAAAAGCTTCACTGTTTTCCAACAGCAAAACGGGATTGAGGCGAATTTCATAGCTTTCCAGCCAGGCTGTTCCGGCAGAGGTTCCGCGCTGGGTGTAAGAGAGTTTTGGCTCCGGGTAGTTACGCCCCAGCTTCAGGTTGGCCTGGGCGAGTTTTTCCCGCAGGCGACGCATAACGGCCTGTTGGATGGCGATAGGGAGACGGGATGTTTTCATAGCGGCAGAGGATAGAGCGAAGAAAAGATGACTGCAAGAGGTGGCTTCCTCCGCGACGGGAGGAAGCCAGAGGAGATTAATCGTGAGCGCCGATTTCGCGCAGTTTACGACCTTTCATCAGATTACGTTCAATATGTTCCAGCGAAACGTGTTTGGTTTCCGGTACCAGCCACAATGTCAGCAGAATAAACAGTACGTTCAGAGCCGCATACACCCAGAAGGTGTTGGCGTTACCCAGCGTGTTGAGCATGGTCAGGAACGTTGCGCCAACGATCATGTTGGCAATCCAGTTGGTGGCGGTGGAGCAGGTGATGCCAAAATCGCGGCCTTTCAGCGGCTGAATTTCGGAGCACAGTACCCAAATCAGCGGACCGGCACTCATGGCAAAGCCGACAATAAACATCAGCAGCATGGCGATAGCGAAATACTGCGCCGACGGAGAGTGGATACCGATATGCATCATTGTACCGAGTACGCCCATGCCAGCAGCCATCACCAGGAAGCCCAGCGTTAGCGTTGGTTTACGTCCCCAGCGGTCAACAAGGCCTATTGCGATAAAGGTGGCGAGTACGTTGGTGAGACCGACGATCACTGTCCCCCACATTTGCTCGGTGGTGTTGGTATAACCCGCCAGTTCGAAGATTTTCGGCGCGTAATACATGATGACGTTCATCCCGGTGAATTGCTGCATTACCTGCAACAGTACGCCAAGGAACACCGCGCGGCGGAAGTTGCTGTTCTCTTTAAACAGCGCCCAGCCACTCTGTTTAACCTGCAAACTTTCACGGATTTCATCCAGTTCGCGTTTCGCTTCCGCACTGGTGTCGCGCAGGCGCAGCAGCACGCGCTCGGCATCAACAAAACGGCGTTTGGCAGCAAACCAACGTGGGCTGTCTGGCAGGAAGAAAACACCAATCAGCAGCAAAATTGCCGGGATGATAATCACACCCAGCATCCAGCGCCATGCACCAGTGTAGCTAAAGGCGGTATCAGAAAGATAAGCACCGAGGATCCCGATAGTGATCATCAACTGATACATCGAGATCATACTGCCGCGAATTTTTTCCGGCGCAATTTCAGAGAGATACAGTGGTGCGGTATAAGAGGCCACACCCACCGCCAGCCCCAGCAGAACGCGGGAAAGAATCAGTACTTCAACGTTTGGCGCAGCCGCAGAGAACAGTGAACCGGCAACAAACAGAATTGCGCCGATCATCAGGCTCTTTTTGCGCCCGAGTTTAAAGGAGAGCCAGCCGCTACCCACCGCACCGACTGCCGCACCGAACATCATGGAGCTTACGACCCATTCTTGCGTGTGCGAAGTAATCTGGAATTCATCAGCAATAAACGGCAGTGCGCCAGCAATTACACCGATATCCAGGCCAAAGAGTAATCCCGCCAGAGCGGCAAGGAAGCAGACGAAAAACGTCATTGCCTTGTTTGACCGCCCCTGTTTTTTAGCGTCAGGCATGATGCCCTCCAAAATGGTTATTTTTTATTGTGAATTAAGATAGGTGAGTACGACGTAAAAAGATGTGAAGCAAATCACATCAGTGTAATCGCTTACACTAACATTTATCTTAGTTATGATTTAAGTGCATGAAAATAATTGAGTTATATCATCATAGATTAAACGCAGTTATCTGCAATTAAGACTTTACTGAAAAGAAATGTAACAGCTGTGAAAACTGAATAATAATATGAAAATATTACAAATATTTGGCTGGTGTGGTGGGTGTAATCGGTTTCAGTCGTGGTGATGATTTGCGGTAAAACGTGTTGAGGAAGAATGATGTTATTGCGGGCGGTTTTTTGCCGGATGTGGCGTGAACGCCTTATCCACTTACATGTGACAGCGGTTGTGGGCCTGATAAGCGTAGCGCATCAGGCATTTCTCTGGAAAAGAAAAAGGCCAGCGCGAGGCTGGCCTTTGAAAGCAGGTGAAGAAAGATTACTTCAGACCGGCAGCATCGCGCAGCAGCTGCGCTTTGTCGGTTTTTTCCCACGGGAAATGTTCACGACCAAAGTGACCGTATGCTGCGGTTTCTTTGTAGATCGGATGCAGCAGATCCAGCATCTGAATCAGACCATATGGACGCAGGTCAAAGAACTCACGTACCAGCAGAGTCAGTTGTTCAGAAGGCACTTTCTCGGTACCGAAAGTTTCCACCATGATGGAGGTCGGTTCAGCCACGCCGATTGCGTAGGAAACCTGAATTTCACAACGATCGGCCAGGCCAGCCGCAACGATGTTTTTCGCGACATAACGTGCTGCGTACGCTGCTGAACGGTCCACTTTTGATGGATCCTTACCAGAGAATGCACCGCCACCGTGACGCGCCATGCCGCCGTAGGTATCAACGATGATTTTACGACCAGTCAGACCGCAGTCACCCATCGGGCCACCGATAACGAAACGACCGGTCGGGTTGATGAAGAATTTGGTGGCAGAAGTCAGCCATTCAGCGGGCAGAATCGGCTTGATGATCTCTTCCATTACCGCTTCTTGCAGCGATTTCTGGTCGATCTCTTCAGAGTGCTGGGTGGAAAGTACTACAGCATCGATGCCAACGATTTTGCCGTCGTCATACTGGAAAGTCACCTGGCTTTTCGCGTCCGGGCGCAGCCACGGCAGAGTGCCGTTTTTACGTACTTCAGCCTGACGCTGAACCAGACGGTGTGCATAGGTGATAGGTGCTGGCATCAGCACGTCGGTTTCATTGGTTGCGTAGCCAAACATCAGACCCTGGTCGCCCGCGCCCTGTTCCAGCGGATCGGCACGATCAACGCCCTGGTTGATGTCAGGAGATTGTTTGCCGATAGCGCTCAGGACCGCACAGGAGTTAGCGTCAAAGCCCATGTCGGAATGTACATAGCCAATTTCGCGAACGGTGTTACGGGTGATCTCTTCGATGTCTACCCAGGCGCTGGTGGTGATTTCACCGCCAACTAAAACCATGCCGGTTTTTACGTAGGTTTCGCAAGCAACACGTGCTTTCGGATCCTGTTCGAGGATCGCGTCTAAAACGGCATCAGAGATTTGGTCAGCAATTTTGTCAGGATGCCCTTCAGAGACGGACTCGGACGTAAAAAGGTGTTTTGCCATATTTAATATCACCTAAAGAGAATTTGGTTAGCTCAAACTGTTGTGTGGATTTTCTGTGGTAGCGGATCCTACCACGACTCTGCAGGTTAAAAACACTGGCAGTCTGAGTGTTAATCGGTATGGATGGATTAACATCTGGATGGCTATTTTAGGTCAGTTCTTCACCCAATTTCCACTTTTTTTTGAATCGTGTCTCATTCTGTTAAAAACGTGGCTGGAAATTTTTCCTGACAATGCTGGCATTCTGCGTATTTATCTTTTGCAATTTTCTGCCATTGTGGGGTATAAAACGCGGCGCGCGGCTTAAATAAAAAGCACACGACGTTTCTTTCGTGTTGCCACTTCCAGCCGGGTTGAAATCAGAGTTTTGGCTTGTGGGTTCGTCTTAACAGGCGGCCGTGGAGGTGATACGAAATAATGAACCGTTGTCTGCTGCTTAACCTGTCTCACCGTTCTGGTGAAGATTCGTTCCCCGCACTCTGCATCTCTGCTTTGCATACCTGCCGATGTTATACCCATCTCGGCGCTTCTCAGGATTCAAGAGCTGGTTACAGTTACTGAGGACTGAACAAGGGCGCTCTTGTAAAAACAAGAGTTTTCTCGTGGTTTCGCCGAACTGTCACACTTACGTTCGGTTATGTGTTTAATAATGTTATGAAAAAGAAACCGGTTGCGCAGTCGGAGCGTCAGCATACTTTGCTGGAAAATCCGTGTGCTTATGGGTTGTTATCGCAGTCCCAGGCTGCGATAGTCGTTAACTGTTTTACACTTAATAAAATAATTTGAGGTTCGCTATGTCTGACGACATGTCTATGAGTTTGCCTTCGTCAGCGGGCGAACACGGTGTACTACGCTCCATGCAGGAGGTTGCAATGAGCTCCCAGGAAGCCAGCAAGATGCTGCGTACTTACAATATTGCCTGGTGGGGCAATAACTATTATGACGTTAACGAGCTGGGCCACATTAGCGTGTGCCCGGACCCGGACGTCCCGGAAGCTCGCGTCGATCTCGCGCAGTTAGTGAAAACTCGTGAAGCACAGGGTCAGCGTCTGCCTGCACTGTTCTGTTTCCCACAGATCCTGCAGCACCGTTTGCGTTCCATTAACGCCGCGTTCAAACGTGCGCGGGAATCCTACGGCTATAACGGCGATTACTTCCTCGTTTATCCGATCAAAGTTAACCAGCACCGCCGCGTGATTGAATCCCTGATTCATTCGGGCGAACCGCTGGGCCTGGAAGCCGGTTCCAAAGCTGAGTTGATGGCGGTACTGGCGCATGCTGGCATGACCCGTAGCGTCATCGTGTGCAATGGTTATAAAGACCGCGAATATATCCGCCTGGCATTAATTGGCGAGAAGATGGGCCATAAGGTCTATCTGGTCATTGAGAAGATGTCAGAAATCGCCATTGTGCTGGATGAAGCAGAACGTCTGAATGTCGTTCCTCGTCTGGGCGTGCGCGCGCGTCTGGCGTCTCAAGGTTCTGGCAAATGGCAGTCTTCTGGCGGGGAAAAATCGAAGTTCGGCCTGGCGGCGACTCAGGTACTGCAACTGGTTGAAACCCTGCGTGAAGCCGGACGTCTCGACAGCCTGCAACTGCTGCACTTCCACCTCGGTTCGCAGATGGCGAATATTCGCGATATCGCCACGGGCGTTCGTGAATCCGCGCGTTTCTATGTGGAACTGCACAAGCTGGGCGTCAATATTCAGTGCTTTGATGTCGGCGGCGGTCTGGGTGTGGACTATGAAGGTACTCGTTCGCAGTCCGACTGTTCAGTGAATTACGGCCTCAATGAATACGCCAACAACATCATTTGGGCGATTGGCGATGCGTGTGAAGAAAATGGTCTGCCGCATCCGACAGTAATCACCGAATCAGGTCGTGCGGTGACTGCGCATCACACCGTGCTGGTGTCGAATATCATCGGCGTGGAACGTAACGAATACACGGTGCCGACCGCGCCAGCAGAAGACGCACCGCGCGCGCTGCAAAGCATGTGGGAAACCTGGCAGGAGATGCACGAACCGGGAACTCGCCGTTCTCTGCGTGAGTGGTTACATGACAGCCAGATGGACTTGCACGATATTCATATCGGCTATTCTTCGGGCACCTACAACCTGCAAGAACGCGCGTGGGCTGAGCAGCTTTATCTGAGCATGTGTCATGAAGTGCAAAAGCAGCTGGATCCGCAAAACCGCGCACATCGCCCGATTATCGACGAATTGCAGGAACGTATGGCGGACAAAATGTACGTCAACTTCTCGCTGTTCCAGTCGATGCCGGACGCATGGGGGATCGACCAGTTGTTCCCGGTTCTGCCGCTGGCAGGGCTGAATCAAGTTCCGGAGCGGCGCGCCGTGCTGCTGGATATTACCTGTGACTCTGACGGTGCCATCGACCACTATATCGATGGTGATGGTATTGCCACGACAATGCCTATGCCGGAGTACGATCCAGAGAATCCGCCGATGCTCGGTTTCTTTATGGTCGGCGCATATCAGGAGATCCTCGGCAACATGCACAACCTGTTTGGTGATACCGAAGCGGTTGATGTGTTCGTCTTCCCTGATGGTAGCGTAGAAGTGGAACTGTCTGACGAAGGCGATACCGTGGCGGACATGCTGCAATATGTACAGCTCGATCCGAAAACGCTGTTAACCCAGTTCCGTGATCAAGTGAAGAAAACCGATCTTGATGCTGAACTGCAACAACAGTTCCTGGAAGAGTTCGAGGCAGGTTTGTACGGTTATACCTATCTTGAAGATGAATAATTAAGATTATTCCGCTATCGGGTCGATTTATTTACGTAAATCGGCCCGCTTTCTTTTTATATATTCTTAAAAATAATTTAGCTGCTTTCCTTATTGAATAATCTCCCTACAATCGCTGCATTAATTAAATGCAGAGGGAACGGTTATGAAAAAATGGAAAGTACGTAGCGCGTTGGTGGCATTAGTCGTGCTGTTGGCCGGTTGTTCCAGTAATGCGCAGTATAATAGCAGTGCATCGGGCAATGTCGGCACCGCCTGGGGTGGGGATGTGCACTCAACGGTTCAGGGCGTATCTGCTGAACGAGCCTGGCGCGATCCGGCAGAGATGATCGTTATTAGTTATTCGACTAATGTTCCTTCCGGCTACGACCGCGTTTATAGCATTCGTATTAACGAACTTGAATATGCTATTCGCGATGGTAATTTTAATTCTCTACCTATTACGCGGGTTTATAATTCATCAGGTAAAGAACTACGCTATATAGTCCATGCCAGAGTAGGAATGAATTACCAATTATATGTCCGCAATTACAGTCGTAACACCAACTACGAGATCGTTGCGACAGTTGATGGCCTGGATGTTCTCAATGGTAAACAAGGTTCCCTGAATAACAACGGCTATATTGTGAATGCCGGGGATTCGTTGGCGATTAAAGGATTCCGCAAAGATAAACATACCGAAGCGGCTTTTCAGTTCGCCAACGTTGCGGATTCCTACGCAGCCAATTCGGCGCAAGGCGATGTGCGTAATACCGGTGTAATTGGCTTTGCAGCTTTCGAATTGCAAGGCCCGGCGCAAAACACGCTGCCGCCGTGCTCTGGACAAGCCTTCCCGGCAGATAACAATGGCTATGCGCCGCCACCGTGTCGGAAATAGTAACCTCGCTTGATGCCTCGCCCATTTAAGGCGATAATTAGCACAAAATTGTGTTTCGCAAATCCAACCCTTCCTCGTCGGGCCTAACGACGCGGAAGGGTTTTTTTATATCGACTTTGTAATAGGAGTCCACCCATGAGCACCTTAGGTCATCAATACGATAACTCACTGGTTTCCAACGCCTTTGGTTTTTTACGCCTGCCGATGAACTTCCAGCCGTATGACAGCGATGCTGACTGGGTAATTACCGGCGTGCCGTTCGATATGGCCACTTCTGGTCGTGCGGGTGGACGCCACGGTCCAGCGGCGATCCGTCAGGTTTCGACGAATCTGGCCTGGGAACACAACCGCTTCCCGTGGAATTTCGACATGCGCGAGCGTCTGAACGTGGTGGACTGTGGCGATCTGGTGTATGCCTTCGGCGATGCTCGTGAGATGAGCGAGAAGCTGCAGGCGCATGCTGAAAAGCTGCTGGCTGCCGGTAAGCGTATGCTCTCCTTCGGTGGTGACCACTTTGTCACGCTGCCACTGCTGCGTGCTCATGCGAAGCATTTCGGCAAAATGGCGCTGGTACACTTTGACGCCCACACCGATACCTATGCGAACGGTTGTGAATTTGACCACGGCACTATGTTCTATACCGCGCCGAAAGAAGGTCTGATCGACCCGAATCACTCCGTACAGATTGGTATTCGTACCGAGTTTGATAAAGACAACGGCTTTACCGTACTGGACGCCTGCCAGGTGAACGATCGCAGCGTGGATGACGTTATCGCCCAGGTGAAACAGATTGTAGGTGATATGCCAGTTTACCTGACTTTTGATATCGACTGCCTGGATCCTGCTTTCGCGCCGGGCACCGGTACGCCGGTGATCGGCGGCCTGACCTCCGATCGCGCCATTAAACTGGTACGTGGCCTGAAAGATCTCAACATTGTTGGGATGGACGTAGTGGAAGTGGCTCCGGCATACGATCAGTCGGAAATCACCGCTCTGGCAGCAGCGACGCTGGCGCTGGAGATGCTGTATATTCAGGCGGCGAAAAAGGGCGAGTAATTCGCTAAATATTTCCCGGTGTGCATAGTCATGCCGGGAAACATTCATCAGTGCGATATATGTTTTTATATTTCTACGCGACTTTTTCTTAGCTCTGTTCACCTGCCTGGTTGTTTCAGAACATAAGTAATATTTAAAACACGAATATTCAGAAACCAGATTGTCACAAGGAATATTAATTCTTCCCGGTAGTTCTCATTCTTACGTTTACAAATAGTGTATGTTCTGAACAACTATTGTTTTTTAAGCGGTAAAGAAATGAGACGGATTGATGTTATTTGCAAGGAGCTGGAGCGACTGACGTATGGGCTGGAACTGTCTGATTTAGCGAAGGAGAAAGCATTTACTGCTGAGGCGATTGGTTTTAACCTTGGGCTGGCACGTAACTCGGTTAGTAAAGATCTTAATCAATTATGGAATGAAGGCCTGGTGGTAAAAAGTCAGGGACGTCCTGTTTTTTTTCTACATCGTCACGCACTAGAATTGCTCATTAATCGAAAACTGGATGATTGCGAATGCATAGTTCATTCAGTGGCTAGTTTATTGCCAAAGAAAGAAAAATATACAGATGATGATCCGTTTTCCGGACTTATCGGATACGACCGTAGTCTCCGTGATGCGGTAGAAAAAGGCCGCGCAGCGGTGCTCTATCCCCACGGACTGCATGTGCTGTTAACCGGGGCATCTGGTGTTGGCAAAACATTCTTTGCTGAGTTAATGCATTGCTTCGCTTGTAAGCACACCATAGGTTCGCCACCTCCGTTGGTTTACTTTAACTGTGCCGAATATGCTCATAATCCGGAGTTGCTTTCCTCTCATCTGTTTGGTCACCATAAGGGGGCATTTACCGGGGCAAGCGAGAATAAAACGGGGCTGGTGGAGCAAGCTGACGGAGGTTATTTACTTCTGGATGAAGTGCATCGCCTCCCGTATGAAGGACAAGAGAAGCTCTTTTCTATTCTCGATAAAGGTGAATACCGCCCGCTTGGTTCAAGTGGGCCAACATATTCAATTTCGGTGCGCCTTATTTGCGCCACCACAGAGTTGGTCAACTCCTCACTATTGCGTACCTTCCAGCGGCGTATCCAGGTGTATATCGACTTACCGGGTATTCGCCAGCGTTCGGTCGAGGAGCAACTCGAATTGATTGTCAGCTTCTTCCAGCGCGAAAGTCGTAAAATTGAACGTACCATAAGCCTTGATAAAACCCTTTTGCACTGGTTGTTAAGTAAACCCCTGGAAGGCAATATCGGCCAGCTTAAAAGCGATATTCAGTTCTTGTGCGCGCAGGCGTGGGCGTCGGGAATGACCGAGCGCAATGATACACTAGAGTTAGATAAACGACTGGCGGAGATGCCGTTTAATACCACGCCGGAGCAGCGCCTGCTGGTCGATGCGTTGTTTGGCGGTAAAGATCGTTTGAACGTGGATGCGCGTACGTTGCCCGCGTTAAAAAATTCGTTGGCGACCAGCGCGGAAATAGAAGAGAGCGATCTGTTTTACAGTTTCCTGACTCGTGAATATGTCAATCTGCGCAACAGTAACGTGCCGCCCGCAGAAACGCTGGCTATCCTGAAAAACAAACTCAGTTCGATTTTTGAATACGGTCTCTATAGCCGCCATAGTACGGCGCATCCACCGCGCTATGGCGATCAAATTGAGGAGCGGGTGACGTTGCTGATCGGTTACGTGGAGCAGGTATTAGGATTTACGTTGCCAGAAAACCTGGCGAACCCGTTACGTAAACACTTTCTTGCGCTGATTGGCTATGTGCGGCGAGGGCTTATACCTCAACTCTATTCCTCCAGCTTGATTCTGGATCGCTGTAAAGATGAGTATGACAATGCCACGCTTCTGTGCCGCAAAATCAATGAGCTGCTGCATATTCAGTGCCCGGCGACGGAGGTGGTCTGGCTGTGCCTGTTCCTGAAAGAGTGTCGCCACTACCGCCAGCGCATCGACACCAGCCCGGATTGCGGCGTGATTCTAATCGCTCACGGTGCGACCACCGCAACGAGCCAGGCGCAATATGTGAATCGGGTGCTGGAGCGCGATCTGTTCTACGCAATTGATATGCCATTTGAGCAGTCGGTGCATGACACCCTGGAAACCCTGACCCGGATGATTCAGGACCGGTGCTGGCAGCGGCTGATACTGATGGTGGATATCGGATCGCTGGTTCATTTTGGCAGCACCATCAGCAAGCTGTTCCAGATTGACGTTCTGTTGTTGCCAAATATCACTCTGACCAGCCTGCTGGAGGTGGGGCTGGATTTAAGCTACGAAACTGGGGATCTATCGCAATTGGCTGTGCTTATGCAGAGTAAAAATATCCCTTGTCGGCTCTGCACGCCGCAGCAAGAGAGCGGTGGCAAAGTGCTGGTTATCTCATGTATAACCGGAATGGGGACGGCAGAAAAGATCAAAAAAGTGCTGGAGGAGAGCTTTGGCGAGCTGATGTCGCAGGACACGCGTATGGTGATTCTCGACTATAACGAGGTGCGCAGCCTGGAGCGTATTCAGCAGGCGCTTAATGCCAGTGAACGGCTGGCAGGGATCGTCGGCACCTTCCAGCCGGGACTGCCGGATATTCCGTTTATCTCGCTGGAGGAACTGTTTTCCGAGCAAGGGCCGGAGCTGGTGCTTAGCCTGCTGACTCCGGATCTCTCAAGCAGCGAGCGCCGACTGGAGATGGAGCGCAGCGCCATGCGCTTTATCAGCGCGCTGACCATGGAGAGCATCATCAACCATATTTCGGTGCTCAACCCGCAGCGAATTCTGAAAGAGATCGAGGACGTTCTGAACCACTTAACCAACACGCTCTCCCTGAAACCGAGCCGCCAGGTGACACTACGTTTTCTGATCCATTGCTGCTGCATGGTCGAGCGTATCGTGATTAACCGCAAACCGTTACAGATGGCGCTGGAAAACCGGCTTGATCTGGACGCTCGTGCCTTTAGCGTCATCAAATCCTCCTTTTTGCCGATTGAAGAGGCTTACGCTATCCGTTTATCGGACGCAGAATATTTTTATATCTACGAACTGCTCTACAGCTGATCCCCTGATTTACGGGGCTTAAGGCCTCATCCAATCTCTTTTCCTCTGAGCGTGACACAAATTCTGGCACGTCCTTTGCTCCTGACGAAATGTAAACACTGGAGCAAAGGAGGCTATTTTGACCACAACTGTATCTATTCATCCGTTACCTGAAATTTTGCTGCTAACTCACGGCGGCTGGGGGCTGCAGCTCTGCAACAGTCTGCGCATGGTGATGGGCGAAATCGAAGGCGTGACGGAAATCGCGCTGATGCCTGTCGATACGCTGGGCGAGTTTTACCAGCGCGTCGAAGCCGTGGTGAAAACCATGCCAGAAGGTTCGCTTATCGTGACCGATTTTATCGGCGGCACCACCTCTAACGTGGCGGCGCGGCTGAGCGCCGATTATCCGGTGGCGGTGATCTCCGGGCTTAATGCCTCGCTGCTGCTGGAGGCGCTGGACAAGCGCGAACATGGCCCACTGACCGCCTGCGTGGCCGATCTGGTGGAAGCTGGGCGCAACAGTTGCCTGGACGTCGTCTCCCATATTCGTCAATTACAACAGTAAGGAAAATCGTATGGCAAACATCGTGTTATGTCGCATTGACAGCCGTCTTATCCACGGACAGGTGGTGACGAAGTGGGTGGGGCAATCCCAGGCCAACCGTATTGCGGTGGTCAGCGACGAGCTGGATGCCGATCCGTTTATGAAAAATATCTACCTGATGGCCGCGCCGCCGAATATCAAAGTGGACTGCTTCAGCAACCAGAGCTTCGCGGCCGCGTGGAAAGACAACCAGCTGGGCGACGGCAACGTGCTGGTGCTGTTCCCGTCGCTGGCGGCGATTCAGGAAGCGGTGCAGCAGGGCTTTGACGTGGCTGATATTCAGGTTGGCGGCTTAGGCGGCGGGCCAAACCGTAAAGCGGTGTTCCAGAACATAACTCTGGATGAAAAAGACGTTGGCATTCTTAACGATTTGAAAAGTCGCGGCATTAAGGCTGTTTTCCAGACCATCCCGGAAGATAAGCCGCAGTCGCTGGACGATATCCTGAAAAAATTCTGACCCTCTGAACATGGGATAACAAATTATGGATACCTTACTTTTTGCAAGCCTGATGGGGCTGTATTACTGGTTTGCCCGGTTGCGCCTTGGCTATACCTTCTCCGCCATGCTGTTACAGCCAGTGGTGGTGGCGGTCTTTGTCGGCCTGCTGCTCGGCAACATGCCTGCGGCGATGATTATCGGCGCGGGGATGCAGTTGGTATATCTGGGTGTGACCTCAACGCCAGGCGGCAATGTGCCGTCAGACCCGGCGCTGGCGGCCTGTATCGCCATTCCTATCGCCGTTAAGGCCAATATGGACCCGAACCTGGCGATTGCACTGGCGATTCCATTTGGCGTTATCGGCGTATTCCTCGACCAGTTGCGTCGCACGCTAAATGCGGCCTGGGTGCATATGGCCGATAAACACGCGGAAACGGCCAATATGTCAGCCATTATGCGCTGCGCCTTTCTCTACCCGGCGCTGCTGGGGCTGGTGCTACGTTTCCCAGTGGTGTTCGCCGCCAACTACTTCGGCCAGAACGTAGTGGAAAGTTTCCTCAAGCTGATGCCGCACTGGCTGACCCACTCGTTTGAAATCATGGGCGGGATTCTCCCGGCGCTGGGCTTCGCCATCACCATTATGGTGATTGGTAAAAAGAGCCTACTGCCGTGGTTTATCGGCGGATTCTTCGCGGTGCTGTACCTCAAGGTGGACATCATGGCGATGGCGATTTTCGGCACCTGCGTGGCCTTCCTGATTAAAGGCCTGGCGAAAAATGAAGGAGCGGCATAATGAGCGGCGGCGTAATGCAGCATGAACTGGTGGAGCGCGCGCGGGAGTCCGGGGCGCTGACCAAAGCGGATATCACCAAAGCGTGGTTTATCTACTGGCTTGGCGCGGAAGTTTCCAGCTCCTATGAGCGTTTACAGAGCCTGATTTTCTGCGCCTCGATGACGCCGATTATTAAAAAGCTCTATCCGCAAAAGGAGGAGCAGGTGGAGGCGTTAAAACGCCATCTGAACTTCTTCAACTCAGAGCAGACGTTTGGCGCGGTGATCCAGGGGATCTCCATCGCCATGGAAGAGCAAAAGACCCGCGGCGAGGCGATTAACGATGCCTCTATCACCGGGATTAAAACCGGCCTGATGGGGCCGCTGGCCGGAATGGGCGACTCCATCATCTGGGCGGCCGTGATGCCGCTGTTGATTGCTATTTTTATCCCGTTCGCCGCCAATGGCAGCGCAATGGGCGGTATTTTGCCGCTGATTCTCTACCCGGCGATTACGCTGGCAATCAGCTACGGCATGGTGCACAAGGGCTATACGCTAGGGCGCGATTCGATTATCAGCCTGCTGCAGGGGGGGCGCATCAAGGAGCTTATCTACGGCGCTAACGTACTGGGGCTTATCATGATGGGTGCGCTATCCGCGAGCTTTGTCAAGATAACCTCACCTTTAAAAATTAGCGCACTGAAAGGCTCTGAAGTGGTGGTACAGCAGATTCTTGACTCCATCGCGCCCGGCCTACTGCCGCTGGCGGCAGTGTTCGCGATCTACTTCTATCTGGTGAAAAAGGGACCGCGTTACACCACGATTTTGCTGTCAATTGTGGCGTTGAGCGTGGTCTGCTCGCTGCTGGGAGTGCTGTAAGCCATGACGCAGAATATCTATCAACAACTGGGGCTGAAACAAGTGATTAACGCTTGCGGTAAGATGACGATTCTCGGCGTCTCCAGTGTCGCGCCGGAGGTGATGCAGGCCACCGCGCGTGCGGCATCCTCTTTCGTGGAGATTGATCAGCTGGTGGACAAAACCGGCGAGCTGGTCTCTCGCTTTACCGGGGCGGAGGATAGCTACGTTACCTCCTGCGCCTCGGCAGGGATCGCCATCGCTATCGCCGCCGCCATTACCCGCGGCGACAAGGCCCGGGTGGCGCTCATGCCGGATAGCTCCGGCATGGCCAATGAAGTGGTGATGCTGCGCGGCCATAACGTCGATTACGGCGCATCGATCCTCAGCGCGATCCGCTTAGGCGGCGGGCGCGTGGTGGAGGTGGGGTCAAGTAACCTGGCGGCTCTCTGGCAGCTGGAGAGTGCCATTACCGACGCGACCGCCGCGCTGCTGTATGTGAAGTCGCATCACTGCGTGCAGAAGGGGATGTTGAACATCGAGGACTTCGCCCAAGTCGCGCAGATGCACAACCTGCCGTTGATTGTCGATGCCGCCGCCGAAGAGGATTTACGTGCCTGGGTGGTGAGCGGAGCGGATATGGTGGTCTACAGCGGCGCAAAAGCCTTTAACGCGCCTACCTCCGGGTTTATCACTGGTAAAAAAATCTGGATTGCAGCCTGTAAAGCGCAGCATTACGGCATTGCCAGGGCGATGAAAATCGGCAAGGAGAACATGGTTGGGCTGGTTTACGCGCTGGAGAATTATCACCAGGGGCAGGCAATCATCACCGCGGAACAGCTCCAGCCAGTGGTTGAAGCGATTTCTGCGATTCACGGGTTAACGGCTGATATTGAGCAGGATGAAGCCGGGCGTGCAATCTGGCGTATTCGTATTCGGGTAAATGCGCAAGAATTTGGAGTTGCCGCTCGCGTCGTCGAAGCGCAACTGCGTGGTGGCGATATCGCGATTTATACACGGCGGTATAACCTCCACCAGGGCGTTTTTAGCCTTGATCCGCGTACGGTGGCGGATGGGGAGATGGCGCTTATCGTGGCGCGACTGAAGGAGATTGCAGATCATGCAAAAGATTAATTTCTATCATAATCGTGTGGCAATTAATGTGCTGGCGAAAGATATCGCCAATGCCCGTGAAATCTATGACGCCGCCGAAGGCCACGCGGTGATTGGCGTGCTTTCCGCGCAGTTCTCCTCGGTGGATGAGGGGATCCAGGAAGTTAAACGTTGGATGGCGGAAATACCGTCCATTTCAGTAGGTCTGGGGGCGGGTGACCCGGCGCAGTATTACAAAGCTGCGATGATTGCGGCGCAGATTCATCCAGCACACGTTAACCAGACCTTTACCGGTTGTGGTTTCGCGGCAGGCGCGCTTGCGACGACGGGCGGTGAGCAGACCCATGTCAACGCGCTGGTTAGCCCGACGGGAACGCCGGGCGAAGTGCTGATTTCCACTGGCGTTAGCAGCAGCCAGGGTACGCCTGCCCGCGTATCCTGCGATACGGCAGTGCGAATGATGCTAGATATGGGCGCACACGCGGCGAAGTTCTTTCCGATGGGCGGCGAGAAGTCGCTTCCGGAGCTATACGCGCTGGCGACCACGGCGGCGCGCAATGGTATGACGCTGATTGAGCCAACCGGCGGGATTGATTTGGATAACTTCAGTGTGATTCTAAAAACTTGTCTGGAGGCGGGTGTGCCGCGCATTATGCCGCATGTTTACAGCTCGATTATAGACCCTGATACGGGATATACCCGACCGGATGATGTAGCCGTTTTGCTGAATAAAGTGAAATCACTACTCTGATCGGGGATTCAGGCGTTACCGACCTACAATTATGTTGTAGATCGGTATGTCTGACTTATTTTATCCCATCCGCGCTCATACGATCGCGAATATGCTGGGCGCGTTCGGCGGATGCCGGATGGTCGTCAAACATTGAGCTTTGGCGGCCTTCTTCCAGTTTCGCCAGTTTTTCAAAGCTGGTGGCAAGACCAGCCGGGCTGATGCCGCGTTGGCGCAGAAGATCGTAAGAATAATCATCGGCTTCTGCTTCCTGGCGCTGGGAGAATTGCGAATTGACTAATTTCTCGCCCAGATCACCAAGTTGCGATTGCGATAAACTGCCGACAATCCCGCCCGCAGAGGCTGCCGCGACTCTCACGGCGTTGGTACCTAATGCAACTTGCATCCCTTTCTTCACATGGCCTAACGCGACGTGCCCCATTTCGTGACCGATCACCGCTTCGACTTCGTTATCCGTCATCATATCCATTAGCCCGCTATAGACGCGGATACAGCCGTTAGCCATTGCAAAGGCGTTCACATCCTTCGCCATATACACTTTGTAATTCACCGGCTGACCGTTGATATTGTTGCCTAGCGCATTGGCAATAGTTGTCAGACGTTTAGCGTATTCGCTATTGGCTGGCGCAATCGTCGCCTTGCTGTCCATCTCCTGACATGCCTGATCGCTCAGGGCTTTCACCTGCGCATCACTCAAACTGTAAGCCTGAAAAGCTTCCGCTCCTGATGAGAGCAGTCCGTTGGAGTCCATATTCTGGCAACCGGTCAGTACCGTTGCCACGCTCATTGCTACCAATAAGGCGCGAATTTTCATGTTTTCTCTTCCGCACAAGGTCAGGATTATTCTAAAAATGCGCCGTTTGCAGGTGAATCGACGCTCAGTCTCAGTATAAGGAAAAGCGCAGCGGACGGGCGAGCAGATTGCGCAACATGCGAGCATGATCCAGAGATTTCTGAAGCGGCAAAAGGATGTTCCATGTACATGACGCGCGGCTTGCGGTAAATTGTTGGCAAATTTTCCGGCGTAGCCCAAAACGCGCTGTCGTCAAGTCGTTAAGGGCGTGCCCTTCATCATCCGATCTGGAGTCAAAATGTCCTCACGTAAAGAGCTTGCCAATGCTATTCGTGCGCTGAGCATGGACGCAGTACAGAAAGCCAAATCCGGTCACCCGGGTGCCCCTATGGGTATGGCTGACATTGCCGAAGTCCTGTGGCGTGATTTCCTGAAACACAACCCGCAGAATCCGTCCTGGGCTGACCGTGACCGCTTCGTGCTGTCCAACGGCCACGGCTCCATGCTGATCTACAGCCTGCTGCACCTCACCGGTTACGATCTGCCGATGGAAGAACTGAAAAACTTCCGTCAACTGCATTCCAAAACTCCGGGCCACCCGGAAGTGGGTTACACCGCTGGTGTGGAAACCACTACAGGTCCGCTGGGTCAGGGTATTGCCAATGCAGTCGGTATGGCGATTGCAGAAAAAACGCTGGCGGCACAGTTTAACCGTCCGGGCCACGACATCGTCGACCACTACACCTACGCCTTCATGGGCGACGGCTGCATGATGGAAGGCATCTCCCATGAAGTTTGCTCTCTGGCGGGTACGCTGAAGCTGGGTAAACTGATTGCGTTCTACGATGACAACGGTATCTCTATCGATGGTCACGTTGAAGGCTGGTTCACCGACGACACCGCAATGCGTTTCGAAGCTTACGGCTGGCACGTTATTCGCGGCATCGACGGTCATGACGCGGCATCCATCAAACGCGCAGTAGAAGAAGCGCGCGCAGTGACTGACAAACCGTCCCTGCTGATGTGCAAAACCATCATCGGTTTCGGTTCACCGAACAAAGCCGGTACGCACGACTCCCACGGTGCGCCGCTGGGCGACGCTGAAATTGCCCTGACCCGCGAACAGCTGGGCTGGAAATATGCACCGTTCGAAATCCCGTCTGAAATCTATGCTCAGTGGGATGCGAAAGAAGCAGGCCAGGCGAAAGAATCCGCATGGAACGAGAAATTCGCTGCTTACGCCAAAGCTTATCCGCAGGAAGCCGCTGAATTTACCCGCCGTATGAAAGGCGAAATGCCGTCTGACTTCGATGCCAAAGCGAAAGAATTCATCGCTAAACTGCAGGCTAATCCGGCGAAAATCGCCAGCCGTAAAGCGTCTCAGAATGCGATTGAAGCGTTCGGCCCGCTGTTGCCGGAATTCCTCGGCGGCTCTGCTGACCTGGCACCGTCTAACCTGACCCTGTGGTCTGGTTCTAAAGCAATCAACGAAGATGCTGCGGGTAACTACATCCACTATGGTGTTCGCGAGTTCGGTATGACCGCGATTGCTAACGGTATCTCCCTGCACGGTGGCTTCCTGCCGTACACCTCCACCTTCCTGATGTTCGTGGAATACGCACGTAACGCCGTACGTATGGCTGCGCTGATGAAACAGCGTCAGGTGATGGTTTACACCCACGACTCCATCGGTCTGGGCGAAGATGGCCCGACTCACCAGCCGGTAGAGCAGGTCGCTTCTCTGCGCGTGACCCCGAACATGTCCACATGGCGTCCGTGTGACCAGGTTGAATCCGCGGTCGCGTGGAAATACGGCGTTGAGCGTCAGGACGGCCCGACTGCGCTTATCCTCTCCCGTCAGAACCTGGCGCAGCAGGAACGCACTGAAGAGCAGCTGGCAAACATCGCGCGCGGTGGTTATGTGCTGAAAGACTGTGCCGGTCAGCCGGAACTGATCTTCATCGCTACCGGTTCTGAAGTTGAACTGGCGGTTGCTGCCTACGAAAAACTGACTGCTGAAGGCGTGAAAGCGCGCGTGGTTTCCATGCCGTCTACCGACGCATTCGACAAGCAGGATGCGGCTTACCGTGAGTCTGTACTGCCGAAAGCGGTTACTGCACGCGTTGCGGTGGAAGCTGGCATTGCTGACTACTGGTACAAGTATGTTGGCCTGAACGGTGCTATCGTCGGCATGACCACCTTCGGTGAATCTGCTCCGGCAGAGCTGCTGTTTGAAGAGTTCGGCTTCACCGTTGACAATGTTGTTGCGAAAGCAAAAGAACTGCTGTAATCGGTAAGATGCTTTGTGAGAAGGGCCGCGAAAGCGGCCCTTCAGATTATTGGCAAAGTGCGCGTTGTTCATGTCGGATGCGGCGTGAACGCCTTATCCGACCTACAAGATCGTGCAAATTCAATATATTGCAGGAAGTATGTAGGCCTGATAAGCGTAGCGCATCAGGCAGTTTTGCCTTTGCCATCAGTCTCAAGGGCCGCGAAAGCGGCCCTTTTTTTACTTAGTAGAGATAAACGGAACTGTACTGCCGGGGATCATGGTATCGGGTAGCTTACCGTCCCAACGCTCAGCAGTGGTGAGGGCAACAAGTCCGGGATTATCCCGCAGAGCTTCACCGCGCAGGCGGATCGCTTCTGCTTCAGCCGCACTTTTTAAACGAATAGTTTCAGCCTCTGCCGCGCCTCTTACGCGAATAGTCTCAGCTTCTGCTTTGGCTGCCGCCAGTTTACTGTCTGCTTCTGCCTGGGCCTGAGTTACCGCTATTTGCGCCTGGATTTTCTCTGTTTCCAGATTTTGCTTACGTGTGGCAATGGCGACTTCTGCTTTCATTCGATCTTCAATCGATTTTTCATAAGCGTCAGAAAAATCAATATTTTCAATCTGGACACCATCAATCACCACCGGGCCAACAACGGCTTTACGCATCGCGTTTTGCAGATCCTGCACCAGTTTTGTACGATCCTGTACCGCGCTGATGGCGGTATATTGGCCGAAAACGTTCTCCAGTTGAGTTGGCAACTGACGGACAATCAGACGATCTTTTAATGCTTCAATGGTGTTGTAGGTTGTATAAACCGCGCCTGCTTCTGAAGGTTTAATGTGGAAGCTGACTGATACTGTCATTTGTGCCGGTTGCTGGTCGCGGCTGTAGGCCTGTAATCCCTGATAAACCACAGCCTGATTACGCGTGGAAATTTTCTCTACGCTTTCCATAAAAGGGATCTTAAAACCCAGACCCGGCTCGGCAACTTTTACGATTTTTCCGTAGCGCAGCAAAATGCCGCGTTCACCTTCATTAACGGTGTAATACGAGAGAAATGGCAGCACAACCACGGTAAGCACGCCAATGGCGATAGCAATAGATTTTTGTGGGCGAAATGAGGTTATTGAAACAGGTGCTTTCATGAGAATCTTCCTTGAGTAAAGTGTGGGAATATGTCACATGAGGTGAGGAGAAAACAGCCAACAGGTGAGAATTCAGAATCTATAAAGGGGGAGAGCGAAAAACATCGGCTAAAAAAGTATGTTTTCGAACATTCAATAGATAAATAGAGATATGCATCACAAATACATAGGCGGATAAAACATTGGTTTTGTGATAAACATAACAAACACAAACTTGACTTTATAAGTATAAATTTCATGTTGTTGTTATTTAACATTTTATTATTTTGGTTCATGTTTTTTTCTTCTCGCGTGCCCAATTGCTTTCATTAAATCGCACGAGTATTTTATTTTTACCGCCGGACGGTACCCTAAAAATAAAATAAGGATAATTTATGCGGCTTATTGATTATTTTCCAGAATCATCAATCTCAGTTATACATTCAGCAAAAGATTGGCAGGAAGCTATCAATTTCTCGATGGCATCATTGCTGGATAAAAACTATATCAGCGAGAATTACATTCAGGCTATTAAAGATTCAACACTCAACAATGGTCCTTATTACATTCTGGCACCTGGGGTGGCAATGCCTCATGCGCGACCGGAATGTGGGGCGCTTAAAACCGGGATGTCTTTGACGTTACTTAAACAAGACGTTTATTTTCCGGGGAATAACGAACCGATTAAATTACTTATCGGTCTTTCTGCTGCTGATGCCGATTCGCACATTGGCGCTATTCAGGCGTTAAGTGAATTGCTGTGCGAAGAAGAAATACTTGAACAACTCTTAACTGCAACATCAGAAAAACAATTAGCGGACATTATCAGCCGCGAATAATGACTCTCTCCTCTACAGGATAATATTATGGAAAACAAGTCTGCTCGTGCAAAGGTCCAGGCTTTTGGGGGCTTTTTGACGGCAATGGTCATCCCCAATATTGGTGCTTTTATTGCCTGGGGTTTTATTACTGCATTATTTATTCCTACTGGTTGGTTGCCTAACGAACATTTCGCCAAAATTGTCGGCCCGATGATTACCTATTTATTGCCCGTAATGATTGGTTCTACCGGTGGCCATTTAGTCGGCGGTAAACGCGGCGCAGTCATGGGCGGAATAGGGACAATTGGTGTAATCGTCGGCGCAGAAATCCCGATGTTCCTTGGTTCAATGATCATGGGACCGTTAGGTGGGCTGGTCATAAAATATGTTGATAAGGCACTGGAAAAACGCATACCTGCTGGTTTTGAGATGGTTATCAATAACTTCTCATTAGGTATCACCGGGATGCTCCTTTGTCTGCTGGGTTTTGAAGTTATCGGCCCGGCGGTGTTAATTGCCAATACTTTCGTCAAAGAGTGTATTGAGGCGCTGGTACATGCGGGCTATCTGCCTTTGCTGTCAGTCATCAATGAACCGGCGAAAGTGCTTTTCCTCAATAACGCGATAGATCAGGGCGTCTATTACCCGTTGGGGATGCAACAGGCTTCAGTTAACGGTAAATCCATCTTCTTTATGGTGGCGTCCAACCCTGGGCCTGGCTTAGGACTGCTGCTGGCGTTTACTTTGTTTGGTAAAGGGATGAGTAAACGTTCTGCGCCCGGGGCGATGATTATTCACTTCCTCGGTGGGATCCACGAACTGTATTTCCCGTATGTGCTGATGAAGCCGCTGACCATTATTGCCATGATTGCCGGCGGTATGTCTGGCACCTGGATGTTTAACTTACTGGACGGTGGTCTGGTGGCTGGTCCAAGTCCGGGGTCTATCTTTGCTTACCTTGCACTGACGCCGAAAGGCTCGTTCCTGGCGACAATTGCCGGTGTTACGGTAGGTACCCTGGTGTCCTTTGCTATCACTTCCGTAATACTGAAGATGGAAAAAACGGTGGAAACGGAGAGCGAAGATGAGTTTGCGCAGTCCGCCAATGCGGTTAAGGCGATGAAACAAGAAGGTGCATTCTCGTTAAGCCGGGTTAAGCGTATCGCCTTTGTTTGCGATGCGGGAATGGGCTCCAGCGCGATGGGCGCAACCACCTTCCGTAAGCGCCTGGAAAAAGCGGGGCTGGCAATTGAAGTAAAACATTACGCGATAGAAAACGTGCCTGCGGATGTGGATATCGTCGTTACTCACGCTAGTCTGGAAGGGCGCGTGAAACGCGTGACGGATAAACCGCTGATATTGATTAATAACTATATTGGCGATCCCAAACTCGACACTTTATTTAATCAATTAACCGCTGAACATAAAAACTGATTGCCGAGGTAAAAATGAAAACCAAAGTTGTTGCTATTTATGGCAAGCGGGATGTCCGTCTGCGCGAATTTGAACTGCCCAAAATTACCGATAATGAACTGCTGGTGAGTGTAATTTCTGACAGTGTGTGTTTATCGACCTGGAAAGCGGCGTTACTCGGTAGCGAACATAAACGCGTGCCCGACGATTTAGAAAATCATCCGGTCATTACCGGGCATGAATGTGCCGGGATTATTGTTGAAGTGGGGAAAAATCTTACCGACAAATATAAAAAAGGCCAACGTTTTGTATTGCAACCGGCGATGGGGCTACCAAGCGGGTATTCTGCGGGATACAGCTACGAATATTTTGGCGGTAACGCCACCTATATGATTATTCCAGAGGTAGCCATTAATTTGGGCTGCGTATTACCGTATCACGGATCTTATTTTGCTGCGGCGTCGCTGGCAGAGCCGATGTGCTGCATTATTGGCGCTTATCATGCCAATTATCACACCACGCAATATGTTTATGAGCATCGCATGGGCGTCAAACCTGGCGGCAATATTGCGCTGCTGGCGTGTGCGGGCCCGATGGGGATAGGCGCTATCGATTACGCTATTCACGGCGGCATACAACCGTCGCGGGTAGTGGTGGTCGATATCGACGACAAACGCCTGGCACAGGTGCAGAAGCTGCTGCCGGTGGAGCTGGCGGCCAGCAAAGGCATTGAGCTGATATATGTGAATACCAAAGGAATGGCCGATCCGGTACAGAAGCTGCGGGCGCTGACAGGAGATGCTGGGTTCGATGACATTTTTGTTTATGCGGCGGTGCCTGCTGTCGTTGAGATGGCTGACGAATTACTGGCGGAAGATGGCTGCCTGAACTTCTTTGCCGGGCCGACGGATAAAAACTTCAAAGTGCCGTTTAATTTCTACAACGTCCATTACAACAGCACGCACGTCGTCGGTACATCGGGTGGTTCAACGGACGATATGAAAGAGGCGATTGCCCTGAGCGCCACGGGGCAGTTGCAACCGTCGTTTATGGTGACGCATATCGGTGGCCTGGATGCAGTGCCAGAAACCGTTCTCAATTTACCGGATATCCCCGGTGGTAAAAAACTCATTTACAACGGCGTTACCATGCCGCTCACCGCCATTGCCGATTTTGCCGAAAAAGGCAAAACCGATCCGCTGTTTAAAGAGCTGGCGCGGTTAGTTGAGGAAACGCACGGCATCTGGAATGAACAGGCCGAGAAATATCTGCTGGCACAATTTGGCGTTGATATCGGGGAGGCCGCGCAATGATGTCCCTGGCGTGGCCATTATTTCGCGTTACGGAGCAGGCAGCGTTGGCTGCCTGGCCGCAAACCGGATGTGGCAACAAAAATAAAATTGATGGCCTGGCGGTCACCGCGATGCGCCAGGCATTAAACGATGTCGCTTTTCGTGGGCGAGTGGTTATCGGCGAGGGAGAAATTGACCATGCGCCGATGCTGTGGATTGGCGAAGAGGTGGGCAAAGGCGATGGGCCAGAAGTCGATATCGCGGTTGATCCCATTGAAGGTACGCGGATGGTGGCGATGGGGCAGAGCAATGCGCTGGCGGTCATGGCTTTCGCCCCTCGAGATAGCCTGTTACACGCGCCCGATATGTATATGAAAAAACTGGTTGTTAATCGGCTGGCGGCGGGCGCGATTGATCTGTCTTTGCCTCTGGCGGACAACTTGCGCAACGTGGCGAAAGCGTTGGGCAAACCGCTGGACCAGCTACGTATGGTTACGCTAGATAAACCGCGCCTGAGAGCCGCAATTGAGGAAGCGACACAACTGGGCGTGAAGGTTTTTGCCCTGCCGGATGGCGATGTCGCCGCCAGCGTGCTGACCTGCTGGCAAGATAATCCTTACGACGTGATGTACACCATCGGTGGCGCGCCGGAAGGTGTTATTTCTGCCTGTGCTGTTAAAGCATTGGGTGGGGATATGCAGGCCGAGCTGATTGATTTTTGTCAGGCAAAAGGGGATTACACGGAAAATCGGCAGATTGCAGAGCAGGAGCGCAAGCGTTGCAAGGAAATGGGCGTTGACGTTAACCGTGTGTACTCGCTCGATGAACTGGTGAGGGGGAACGATATCCTCTTTAGCGCTACGGGCGTGACGGGCGGTGAGTTGGTGAACGGTATCCAACAGACGGCGAATGGGGTGCGGACGCAGACATTACTGATCGGCGGCGCGGACCAAACGTGTAATATAATAGACTCCCTGCATTGATGGTGATCTATCGGAAGACCAATGGCGACGCTGACAGAAGATGATGTGCTTGAGCAACTGGACGCACAGGACAATTTATTGTCATTTATGAGAACTACACATGTCATTTTGCTCCAGGGGATACGCCAGTTTCTGCCGTCGCTGTTTGTCGATAATGATGAAGAGATCGTGGAATATGCAGTGAAGCCGTTACTCGCTCAAAGCGGCCCGCTTGACGATATTGATGTTGCGCTACGTTTGATTTTTGCGCTGGGGAAAATGGACAAATGGCTGTATGCCGATATCACGCACTTTTCCCAGTTCTGGCATTACCTGAATGAACAGGATGAAACGCCCGGATTTGCCGATGACATTACCTGGGATTTTATCAGCAACGTCAATAGCATAACCCGCAATGCGACGCTCTATGACGCGTTAAAAGCGATGAAGTTCGCTGATTTCGCCGTCTGGTCAGAGGTGCGTTTTAGTGGGATGGTCAAAACGGCGCTGACGCTGGCAGTAACGACCACCTTAAAGGAATTAACGCCGTGAAAATCGAACTGACGGTGAATGGATTGAAGGTACAGGCGCAGTACCCGAACGAAGAGATTGAAAATGTGCATAAACCGTTGCTGCGTATGCTGGCAGCCTTACAGACGGTAAATCCGCAGCGGCGTACCGTGGTTTTTCTTTGCGCTCCGCCGGGGACGGGTAAATCTACCCTAACCACTTTCTGGGAATATCTCGCGCAACAAGACCCGGAACTACCCGCTATTCAGACGCTGCCGATGGATGGTTTTCACCATTACAATAGCTGGCTGGATGCGCATCAATTGCGCCCCTTTAAAGGCGCACCAGAGACATTCGATGTGGCAAAACTGGCGGAAAATCTGCGCCAGGTAATGGAAGGGGATTGTACGTGGCCGCAGTACGATCGACAAAAGCATGATCCTGTTGAAGATGCGTTGCACGTTACCGCACCACTCGTCATCGTCGAAGGAAACTGGTTGTTGCTGGATGACGAGAAGTGGCGCCAGCTTGCGCAATTTTGTGATTTCTCGATCTTTATCAACGCGCCAGCTACTGCGTTGCGGGAACGACTGGTGGGGCGCAAGCTGGCGGGAGGGTTATCGCTGGCAGACGCAGAAGCCTTTTATGACCGTACCGATGGGCCGAATGTTCGCCGGGTGCTGGAAGAGAGTCTGCCTGCAAATTTGACCTTAATGATGACCGCTACGGGTGAATATCGTCTGGTGGATTAACGTTCCTGATTACACCATCTTCCAGTCGCACCACACGAGAGAAATGACGCCGGGTAAATGCGGCGTCATGACTGATTGCTACGACGCTCGTGCCTCGCTGGCGGCACTTTTCCAGCCAGCTTTCAAACACGCTCATCCAATTTTCGTCAAAATCCCGACTCGGCTCGTCCAGCAGCAATAGCGGCGGAGAGAGTGCTTCCAGGCAGGCGACGGCGACCATCCGTCGCTGCGCACTATGCAGATCTAACGGATGCGCGCTGGCAGTGTCTGCTAACTGACAGCATTGCAGGGCAGCATTGGTACGTTGAGTGATTTCATCCGCCAGGCATTTTTGCAGTTTCAAACCAAATGCGATCTCGTCAGCGACGGTGCTGTGAAAAAGCTGGTTTTCCGCTTCCTGAAACAGTACGCCAATCTTTGCTGCACGTTGGCGGTTTTTCAGGTTTTTCATCGCCTGTTGTTGCAGCATAACCGTACCGGCTGTGGGCGTAAGAAGACCTGCCATTACTCGTAACAGCGTCGATTTTCCCGCGCCATTGTCGCCGGTCAGCGCCAACCATTCACCTTGTTTGAGTTGCAGAGAAATGTCGCAAAGACAATCCGTTGCCGCGCCAGACCAGCGATAAGACATCTGATTTAACGTTAACATAGTGGCTGGAGCGCTCCGTTTTGCAATTGCCACGCTTGCTGGCAGTAGTTCAGGAAAGGTGTGCGATGACGTTCAAAAAGAATAATCAGCGAACCACGTTCAAACGCCCAGTGTTGTAAGCGCTGCAACAGCATTTCGCTGGCCTGCGGCGTCAGGCGACTAAAGGCTTCATCAAGAATTAATAGTTTTGGCTGCATCGCGATGGCGCAGGCGATGACCACGCGCTGTGTCTCTCCACCGGAGAGTGTTGCCGGGTGACGATGGCGCAACGGCTGGCACTCGGTCAGAGTCAGGGCAGCATCAATCCGCGCCATAATCTCCTCTTCAGCAAGACACAGATTTTCTGGCCCAAAGGCAACTTCTTCTTCCACGCTAAAGGTACAGCCGGAGAGCTGCAAATAGGGCGATTGCTGAACGAGCTGGATGGTGGCGGATTGTTCATTAAGCGGGAGATACCCAATGGGCGTACCGAGAAGCGTCCCCGTGCCGGTTATCTCTCCTGGCAGAAAGTCCGGATACCAGCCCGCCATCAGTTGCGCCAGCGTACTTTTGCCACTGCCGTTGTCACCAAAGATGGCGACTATCCCCGGTTTGACATAGTGAAAGTCATAACAGAACGGAGGGTGCGTTGAGTGTGTCGGGCAATAGCGAAACTGTTCTAACGTAACCATATCCACGCTCCGAATTCTGCCAGCATCAGCAAGATCATGGCGTAACGTGCCACTTTTTCCAGGTTACTGTCAGGCGGTGCCCATAACGTAGTGCGCCGGTTGTGGATCCGAAATGCCCGCATATCCAGCGCCGCACCACGGATAGCCAGATCGTTTAGCGCATTGTGTGTTAGCGGAATAATTAGCGCGGGTATAGCACGTAAACGCTGATACCAGCCCTCATCCAGCGGCACCCCACGGGCGCGCTGCGCTTCATGAATAATCGCTAATTGCCGTTTTAACTGCTCAACGACCAACAAAGGCCCAGCGAACAGATAAGCGACGCCCGGCGGCAGGCGAGAAGCAAACAAAGCGCGGATAAAACGTTGCACTGGGACGAATTGCATCCACAACTGCGAGGTTGAAACAATCGCCAGAATCCGCAACCAGAGCGTAATAGCATGCGTCCACCGTTCTGGCGAGCGTGGCGTGCCGCTTAGCCATTCTGTCAGCCAGCCACCGTGTACCAGCCACAGTCCAGCCCCCAGCGAGAACATCAGCCAGACAACATATTTTACCCGCCGCCGCGTGGCCTTTAGCGCAATAAGGCAGAAAAAGGTCGCCGCGCTATAGAATGGCAGTATTGTCTGTGTGGGCAGGATAAGCGTGGTGCAGGCCGCCAGCGCCCACAGCGTTAGGGATGTAAACGGATGCATTTAGCGCACGGCAGCCATTGCCGGAAAATGGCGCGTGGTGCGAATCGGCAGCTGACGCAGTAAAAGCCAGACAATCACCGCTGTAAGAATTTTATCGACCAGGTTTGCGCCTATCACCGTAATCGCCACCGACTCCACCAGGTTTTGCCCCATAGAGTGCATCCAGGCAACGAACAAATCGGCTCCGCTACCGGTGACACCGCCGAACAGCGCAGTACGCAGCGGTACAGCGACGACCGTTACTGCAAGCGTAATAATCACGCCGCTGACAACGACTTTTGGCAGGGTGCGAAACCAACCCGCTCGCGCCAGCCAACCGGCGACCAGGCCAATAACCATCGCCACGGGGGCAAAGGCGGCGGCGATCGGGTCGGTGAGCAATCCCCAGAGTAAATTGGTCAGTAAGCCGGTCAGCATCCCGATCACCGGACCAAGCAGTACCGCGCTAATAAGTGTGCCGATGGAGTCGAGAAATATAGGTAATTTGACCATGCTGGCCAGTTGCCCGCCAATCATATTGATGGCGATAGAGATAACAATCAACACCAGTGCTTGACTGGAAAAGTGGCGACGCGCCATAAGAAAACCTCTCTGAAAGTAGTTATTTAACGGGGGAAATATGCAATTCGTCGTAACCAGAAAGCGCGCAAGGTTGGCGGCTAAACGCCAGCTCCTCAAGGCAGCCGATCACCAGTTCAAGCGTGGTCCGCACGGTACAGCCGGGCATCATATGACCGCCAAGCATCGTGCCGTGTGGATCGGAAACGCAGAGATGAAGATGTTCACCACTCTGTTCCAGTGTGCCGTTCAATGCGATGACTTCGAACTTACCGCTTAGTAGGGCCGTGTTTTCTTGCCCGGCATAGCGTAAGGCGACGTCAGTCAGACTGCCGGTACAACCTGCAATCCACGCGGCGTGGAGTTGTTGTTGCTGCGCGAAGGCGCGTAATTGGGAGAGAACTTCCTGCCCTGGGAGCAGGCGCAGCGCGTAAAAGCGTGCGGAGGAAGAATATGGGTAGGGCAATGTCATCATTGGAGTACTCCGAAACTCGGACGTATTGCGGATAATATCGACGCTGCATCAGTCATATTCTGATATAAGTCAGGGTTTGTGACGGCACAACGAAAAGATTTTGCTACGCTTATTCGTGATTCTGCAAAGTGGAATAAATTCCACAGGGGCGGGGATGAAAACGTGACGTAAGTCAGATAATTGTCTTCTTTGACTGGACAATCATTCCTTTTATTCCACGTTTCGCTTATCCTAGCTGAAGCGTTTCAGTCGATTAAATGTTCGACAATTAACCAATCAGTCGCAGTTTGCGACAGGTAAGGTTTCCCCGGACGATTTGCTGGATTACTCTGTCTGGCAAATTTGCTCAGGGAAAACCTTGCAGGAGATCTATGACCGTACGCGTAGCGATAAATGGCTTCGGTCGCATCGGGCGTAATGTGGTTCGTGCTTTGTATGAATCCGGACGCCGGGCGGAAATTACCGTGGTGGCAATCAACGAACTGGCGGATGCTGCGGGCATGGCGCATTTGTTGAAATATGACACCAGTCATGGCCGTTTTGCATGGGAAGTACGACAGGAACGCGATCAACTTTTTGTTGGTGATGACGCCATCCGCGTATTGCATGAACGTTCACTGCAATCGCTCCCATGGCGTGAACTGGGCGTCGATGTGGTTCTCGACTGCACCGGCGTATATGGCTCCCGCGAGCATGGCGAAGCACATATTGCCGCCGGGGCCAAAAAAGTGCTCTTTTCACATCCTGGCAGTAACGATCTCGATGCGACCGTTGTTTACGGCGTCAATCAGGATCAACTTCGTGCGGAACACCGCATCGTTTCTAACGCTTCCTGTACCACGAATTGCATAATTCCCGTCATCAAATTGTTAGATGATGCGTACGGTATTGAGTCCGGCACTGTGACCACAATTCACTCCGCCATGCACGATCAACAGGTTATTGATGCATACCATCCTGACCTGCGTCGCACCCGGGCAGCCAGCCAGTCGATCATTCCGGTCGATACTAAACTGGCCGCCGGTATCACACGATTTTTTCCGCAATTTAACGATCGCTTTGAAGCGATTGCGGTACGTGTGCCAACCATAAATGTGACGGCAATCGATTTAAGCGTGACGGTGAAGAAACCTGTAAAAGCCAATGAAGTCAACCTGTTGCTGCAAAAAGCAGCACAAGGTGCATTTCATGGTATAGTTGACTATACGGAATTGCCGTTGGTCTCTGTAGATTTTAACCACGATCCGCACAGTGCCATTGTCGATGGCACCCAAACCCGGGTCAGTGGCGCACACCTGATCAAAACGTTGGTCTGGTGCGATAACGAATGGGGCTTTGCTAACCGAATGCTCGACACGACGTTAGCTATGGCTACTGTTGCTTTCAGGTAAGACGCAAGCAGCGTCTGCAAAACTTTTAGAATCAACGAGAGGATTCACCATGTCTGTAATTAAGATGACCGATCTGGATCTTGCTGGGAAACGTGTATTTATCCGTGCGGATCTGAACGTACCAGTAAAAGACGGGAAAGTAACCAGCGACGCGCGTATCCGTGCTTCTCTGCCGACCATCGAACTGGCCCTGAAACAAGGCGCGAAAGTGATGGTAACTTCCCACCTGGGTCGTCCTACCGAAGGCGAGTACAACGAAGAATTCTCTCTGCTGCCGGTTGTTAACTACCTGAAAGACAAACTGTCTAACCCGGTTCGTCTGGTTAAAGATTACCTCGACGGCGTTGACGTTGCTGAAGGTGAACTGGTTGTTCTGGAAAACGTTCGCTTCAACAAAGGCGAGAAGAAAGACGACGAAACTCTGTCCAAAAAATATGCTGCACTGTGTGACGTGTTCGTAATGGACGCATTCGGTACTGCTCACCGCGCGCAGGCTTCTACTCACGGTATCGGTAAATTCGCTGATGTTGCGTGCGCAGGCCCGCTGCTGGCAGCTGAACTGGACGCGCTGGGTAAAGCACTGAAAGAACCTGCTCGCCCGATGGTGGCTATCGTTGGTGGTTCTAAAGTATCTACCAAACTGACCGTTCTGGATTCCCTGTCCAAAATCGCTGACCAGCTGATCGTGGGTGGTGGTATCGCTAACACCTTTATCGCGGCACAAGGCCACGATGTGGGTAAATCCCTGTACGAAGCTGACCTGGTTGACGAAGCAAAACGTCTGCTGACCACCTGCAACATTCCGGTTCCGTCTGACGTTCGCGTAGCAACTGAGTTCTCTGAAACTGCACCGGCTACCCTGAAATCTGTTAACGATGTGAAAGCTGACGAGCAGATCCTGGATATCGGCGATGCTTCTGCGCAGGAACTGGCTGAAATCCTGAAGAATGCGAAAACCATTCTGTGGAACGGCCCGGTTGGCGTGTTCGAATTCCCGAACTTCCGCAAAGGTACTGAAATCGTGGCTAACGCTATCGCAGACAGCGAAGCGTTCTCCATCGCTGGTGGCGGTGACACTCTGGCAGCAATCGACCTGTTCGGCATTGCTGACAAAATCTCCTACATCTCCACTGGCGGCGGCGCATTCCTCGAATTCGTGGAAGGTAAAGTACTGCCTGCAGTAGCGATGCTCGAAGAGCGCGCTAAGAAGTAAAAAATCACAGGGCAGGGAAACCTGCCCTTGTTGCAGCGCGCTTTTAGAGCACGCATTTTTTCATACTCTAAATAATTCGAGTTGCAGGAAGGCGACAAGAGAGTGAATCCTCAGGAGCTTACATAAGTAAGTGACTGGGGGGAGCGAACGCAGACGCAGCACATGCAACTTGAAGTATGACGAGTATAAGGCCCGACGATACAGGACAAGAGACATGTCTAAGATTTTTGATTTCGTAAAACCTGGCGTAATCACTGGTGATGACGTACAGAAAGTTTTCCAGGTAGCAAAAGAAAACAACTTCGCACTGCCAGCAGTAAACTGCGTCGGTACTGACTCCATCAACGCCGTACTGGAAACCGCGGCTAAAGTTAAAGCGCCGGTTATCGTTCAGTTCTCCAACGGTGGTGCTTCCTTTATCGCTGGTAAAGGCGTGAAATCTGACGTTCCGCAGGGTGCTGCTATCCTGGGTGCGATCTCTGGTGCGCATCACGTTCACCAGATGGCTGAACACTATGGTGTTCCGGTTATCCTGCACACCGACCACTGCGCGAAAAAACTGCTGCCGTGGATCGACGGTCTGCTGGACGCGGGTGAAAAACACTTCGCAGCTACCGGTAAGCCGCTGTTCTCTTCTCACATGATCGACCTGTCTGAAGAATCTCTGCAAGAGAACATCGAAATCTGCTCTAAATACCTGGAGCGTATGTCCAAAATCGGCATGACTCTGGAAATCGAACTGGGTTGCACCGGTGGTGAAGAAGACGGCGTGGACAACAGCCACATGGACGCTTCTGCACTGTACACCCAGCCGGAAGACGTTGATTACGCATACACTGAGCTGAGCAAAATCAGCCCGCGCTTCACCATCGCAGCGTCCTTCGGTAACGTACACGGCGTATACAAGCCGGGTAACGTTGTTCTGACTCCGACCATCCTGCGTGACTCTCAGGAATATGTTTCCAAGAAACACAACCTGCCGCACAACAGCCTGAACTTCGTATTCCACGGCGGTTCCGGTTCTACTGCTCAGGAAATCAAAGACTCCGTAAGCTACGGCGTAGTGAAAATGAACATCGATACCGATACCCAATGGGCAACCTGGGAAGGTGTTCTGAACTATTACAAAGCGAACGAAGCTTATCTGCAGGGTCAGCTGGGTAACCCGAAAGGCGAAGATCAGCCGAACAAGAAATACTACGATCCGCGCGTATGGCTGCGTGCCGGTCAGACTTCGATGATCGCTCGTCTGGAAAAAGCATTCCAGGAACTGAACGCGATCGACGTTCTGTAAGATATTCCTTTCTGCTTACCTCAAGGCCCGCTCTGCGGGTCTTTTTTTCGCCAAAAGCAAAATTGCCTGATGCGCTACGCTTATCAGGCCTACATGTATCCTGCAATATACTGAATTTACAGGCTTTTGTAGGCTGGATAAGGCGTTCACGCCGCATCCGGCATGACAAAGTGCACATTGATATCTGTCTGAGCCCCGCTCTGCGGATCTTTTTTCACCATAAGCAAGGTGATGCAGATGAGAAATCTGTGATCTATTTGGCAAAATTATGCTTTATTGTTTACCCTTGTCAGACTGCCCGTCATAAGGCGGCGGAGTGTATTTCTCCATTTTGAGTCAGTTGAAAAGGAATATTGAATGGAAGATTTGAATGTTGTCGATAGCATAAACGGCGCGGGGAGCTGGCTGGTGGCTAACCAGGCGCTGCTGCTAAGTTATGCAGTAAACATCGTGGCGGCACTCGCGATCATCATCGTTGGTTTGATTATCGCGCGGATGATTTCCAACGCGGTGAATCGCCTGATGATCTCCCGTAAAATCGATGCCACCGTTGCTGATTTTCTTTCTGCATTAGTCCGTTACGGAATTATCGCCTTTACGCTAATCGCTGCACTGGGGCGCGTGGGCGTACAAACCGCGTCAGTCATTGCTGTACTCGGTGCCGCAGGCTTAGCTGTTGGTCTGGCTTTGCAGGGGTCACTGTCTAACCTGGCCGCTGGCGTGTTACTGGTCATGTTCCGCCCGTTCCGTGCCGGAGAATATGTTGACCTCGGCGGCGTAGCCGGTACTGTGCTGAGCGTGCAGATTTTCTCCACCACCATGCGTACTGCAGACGGTAAAATTATCGTTATTCCGAACGGTAAAATTATTGCTGGGAATATTATTAACTTCTCCCGCGAGCCAGTTCGCCGTAACGAATTTATTATTGGCGTGGCGTATGATTCCGATATCGATCAGGTTAAGCAGATCCTGACCAATATTATCCAGTCTGAAGACCGCATTTTGAAAGATCGCGAAATGACTGTGCGTCTGAACGAACTTGGCGCATCGTCGATTAATTTCGTGGTCCGCGTCTGGAGCAAAAGCGGCGATCTACAAAACGTGTACTGGGATGTGCTGGAGCGTATTAAACGTGAATTTGATGCCGCCGGTATCAGCTTCCCGTACCCGCAAATGGATGTGAACTTTAAGCGGGTGAAAGAAGACAAAGCTGCATAATCAACGCTGAGGCCAGATAATACTCTCTGGCCTCTCTCTTATTAGTTTTTCTGATTGCCAATTAATATTATCAATTTCCGCTAATAACAATCCCGCGATATAGTCTCTGCATCAGATACTTAATTCGGAATATCCAACGTGTTTTCTTATTATTTTCAAGGTCTTGCACTTGGGGCGGCTATGATCCTACCGCTCGGTCCACAAAATGCTTTTGTGATGAATCAGGGCATACGTCGTCAGTACCACATTATGATTGCCTTACTTTGTGCTATCAGCGATTTGGTCCTGATTTGCGCCGGGATTTTTGGTGGCAGTGCGTTATTGATGCAGTCGCCGTGGTTGCTTGCGCTGGTCACCTGGGGCGGCGTAGCCTTCTTGCTGTGGTATGGTTTTGGCGCTTTTAAAACAGCAATGAGCAGTAATATTGAGTTAGCCAGTGCCGAAGTCCTGAAGCAAGGCAGATGGAAAATTATCGCCACCATGTTGGCAGTGACCTGGCTGAATCCGCATGTTTACCTGGATACTTTTGTTGTACTGGGCAGCCTTGGTGGGCAGCTTGACGTCGAACCAAAACGTTGGTTTGCGCTCGGGACAATTAGCGCCTCTTTCCTGTGGTTCTTTGGTCTGGCTCTTCTCGCAGCCTGGCTGGCACCGCGCCTGCGCACGGCAAAATCACAGCGCATTATCAATCTGGTAGTGGGATGTGTTATGTGGTTTATTGCCTTGCAGCTGGCGAGAGACGGTATTGCGCATGCACAAGCCTTGTTCAGTTAGGCGCTATCTGATGGAAAAATAAAACAGAGGCGCTAAGCTTGCCTCCAGAGGTCCTGAATTTTGGGCAAGTCAATTAACACGGAGAGACTAACGTGAAGTTCAAAGTTATCGCCCTGGCGGCATTAATGGGTATTAGCGGGATGGCAGCGCAGGCTAACGAATTGCCGGATGGACCGCATATTGTCACCTCCGGTACGGCAAGCGTGGATGCGGTGCCAGACATTGCCACTCTTGCGATTGAAGTCAACGTGGCCGCGAAGGATGCCGCTACTGCCAAGAAACAGGCGGATGAGCGCGTCGCACAATACATTTCCTTCCTTGAACTCAATCAGATCGCGAAAAAAGATATCAGCTCAGCGAACTTACGCACCCAGCCAGATTATGATTATCAGGATGGTAAAAGTATCCTGAAAGGCTACCGTGCTGTGAGAACGGTGGAAGTCACGCTCCGTCAGTTAGACAAACTGAATTCCTTGCTGGATGGTGCGCTGAAGGCGGGTCTTAACGAAATTCGTTCTGTATCGCTGGGCGTGGCGCAGCCGGATGCCTATAAAGACAAAGCGCGTAAGGCAGCGATTGATAACGCGATTCATCAGGCGCAGGAACTGGCGAACGGCTTTCATCGTAAACTAGGGCCGGTATATAGCGTGCGCTACCATGTTTCCAACTATCAGCCCAGCCCAATGGTGCGGATGATGAAAGCCGATGCCGCGCCGGTCTCAGCCCAGGAAACTTACGAGCAGGCTGCTATTCAGTTTGATGATCAGGTCGATGTGGTCTTCCAGTTAGAACCTGTGGATCAACAACCCGCTAAAACACCTGCCGCACAATAATACTTGTAGCCCGACGTATTGGTCGGGCTAATGCCTTTACCCGATATTGCCTCCTTTTTCTGTAATTTTCTGTAAAACCATGACGTAATCACCTATCTTTGCTCGCGGTTTCATCAAGGATAGGCTAACTGAAACGGTTAAGCGGACAAGGATGCGGGGGAGCTGGGATGGACATTTTTATTTCGAAAAAGATGCGCAATTTCATTTTATTAGCGCAAACTAATAATATTGCCCGGGCGGCAGAAAAAATCCATATGACGGCTTCGCCATTTGGCAAAAGCATTGCCGCGCTGGAAGAACAAATTGGCTATACGCTATTTACCCGCAAAGATAATAATATCAGCCTCAATAAAGCCGGGCAGGAACTGTATCAAAAACTGTTCCCGGTTTATCAACGGCTTTCTGCGATTGATAATGAAATCCATAACTCAGGACGTCGTTCACGAGAAATTGTGATAGGCATAGATAATACTTATCCGACCATTATTTTTGATCAGTTGATTAGTCTCGGAGATAAGTACGAAGGCGTGACCGCCCAGCCAGTTGAGTTCAGCGAAAACGGCGTTATCGATAATCTTTTTGACCGTCAGTTAGATTTTATAATCTCCCCACAGCATGTATCTGCACGAGTTCAGGAACTGGAAAATCTGACTATCAGTGAACTACCACCGCTGCGATTGGGCTTTCTCGTTTCTCGCCGTTATGAAGAGCGACAAGAGCAAGAGTTGCTTCAGGAGCTACCCTGGCTACAAATGCGCTTTCAGAACCGGGCCAACTTCGAAGCAATGATTGATGCGAATATGCGTCCTTGTGGGATCAATCCCACCATTATTTATCGACCTTACAGTTTTATGGCCAAAATCAGCGCCGTGGAGCGCGGACATTTTCTGACGGTGATCCCGCATTTTGCCTGGCGACTGGTGAATCCGGCAACGCTGAAATATTTTGATGCGCCGCACAGGCCGATGTATATGCAGGAATATCTTTATTCAATCAGAAATCATCGTTATACCGCCACGATGCTTCAGCATATTGCTGAAGATCGTGACGGGACGAGTCATTAACCCAGCATCGAGCCGGTTGCAATTAAATTACGGTGTAAATCGAAGACGTGGCTAAGATCGTGGTGAATATGTCCGCCGGGCGCATTTTCCAGATAGCGATGCAGATAATCCCGATACATAGGATGTGCACAATTATCAATGATGGTGCGGGCGCGTTGAAGCGGGGAAAGACCACGCAGATCGGCGATCCCTTGTTCGGTGATGATCACTTTGACGCTGTGTTCGCTGTGATCAACATGGCTGCACATTGGCACGACGGTTGAGATCTTGCCTTCTTTAGCAATCGACGGGGCCATAAAGATCGACAGATACGCGTTGCGTTCAAAATCACCGCTGCCACCGATGCCGTTCATCAGATCGACCCCGGCTACGTGCGTTGAGTTGGCATGCCCGTAAATATCAAACTCCAGGCCGACGTTCAGAGCGATGACGCCCAGACGACGGATGATTTCCGGGTTATTGGAAATCTCCTGCGGACGCAACACAATGCGGCTGGCAAAGTAATCCATATTGTCGTAAATCTTGCGCAGGGAATCGGCCGAGATAGTCAGGCTGGAGGCGCTGGCCCCGCTGATTTTGCCCGTTTCCAGTAAATGCACCACCGATTCCTGTAGCACTTCCGAATACATCATGAACGGAGGAATTTCCGGGTTTTCCCCTAGTCGCGCCATGACTGCATTATTGATATTGCCCACGCCACTTTGCAGCGGCAGAAATTCCGGCGGAATACGCCCATGCGCCATTTCCTGCAACAAGAACGTGACCACGTTATCGGCAATCTGCTGGCACATGGGATTTTGCTTATCCAGCATATTACCGGCGTCGGGCAAGTTGGTTTCCACGACGGCGACAATCTTTTTCGGATCGATTTGCACATAGCGGGTACCGACGCGATCCATTGCATGGAAGATCGACACGCTATTGCGCCGCGGTGGCGCGCCAGGAATCACAATATCCGCCAGTTCTGCAACGCGCGGATCGTGATAGTGATTGAGTTCAATGATCACTTTCTTCGCCCGCAGCAGCCAGGTCGGCGCATTACCGATCCCGCTGGTTAACCAGACTCGACCATCCGGTGCCAGTGCCGATGCTTCAATGACGGCAACATCAATTTCGCCGAAGAAACCGTAATTGACCATTTGCGCCACTTCGCTCAAATGCAGGTCAACGAAACTCACCGCGCCCTGATTGATCTTTTTACGTAAACCGGACGATGTTTGATATGGCGCACGCCAGGAAACAGCATCGGCGTCAGAAAGTACATCGTCAGCGGCGGCGCTGATTGACGCCCCCGTCAGTAGGCGGATTTGATACGGCTTTTTGGCCTCATGCTGTTCGTTAGCTCTGCGGGCAATGGCGGTGGGAAGGGCTTTCGGCGAACCCGCCGGGGTAAAGCCGCTAAATGCCACCATGTCGTTATGCTGGATAATTTCTGCCGCTTCATCGGCGGTCATCCTTGTCCACTGAGTTTCCATTTTTACTCCTTCGTTCGCAGGGATTAATGACCAACGAAATTAGGTTTACGTTTTTCGAGGAAAGCGTTCATCCCTTCCTGGTAATCTTCGCTGTCATAAACCGCGCGGCGCATCCCCTGAATACGTTCAAATTCATCGGAGTTCATGGTGTGCGCTTCGCCCAGTACACGCAGTTCTTCTTTGATAACGGCAATGGCTAACGGCGCTTTCTCAGAGATGTGGTGCGCCATTTGTAAGGTGAAATCTTCCAGTTCTTCCACTTCCACAACATGGTTGAGGATGCCGACAGCCAGCGCGCGCTGGGCTGTGATTGGCGAAGCGGTAAAAATCAGCTCTTTGACAATGTGGAAGCCCGCGTCGCGGGTCAGGTTGTGAATGCCGACCAGGTTATACGGGACGCCGAGGTTTACAGGCGTCATTGAGAAGGTTGAGGTACTGGCGGCGATGATCAGATCGGAACTCATGATCATTTCAAATGCGCCCCCCCAAACACTACCTTCCACCATCGAAATGATCGGTTTCGGGAATTTTTGGATCATGCGGGTGATTTGACGCAACGGATCATCATAGGAGAGCGGATCGCGACCGCCAGACGGCAGTTCGTGAATATCGTGACCTGCGGAGAAGACTTTGGATCCACTCGGCGCGCGCAAAATGATACAGCGAATTTCCGGCCGGTTGAGATCGCTTAATGCCTGCATAAGATCATCAATAAAGACTTTACTTAAGGCATTAAGTTTTCGGCCATAGTTAAACTCAATGACCGCCACTTTGTTGATAGTGACAACGTTCACATACTGATAAGACATAAAAATTCCTTTAATCAAAATATTGCGTCTGGATAAATTCACTGAGCTGTCGCAGGCCGGTGCGCGGTGAGAGCGTATTGTTTTTGACCGCTAAAAGCGTCTGGCGGTAATAGCGATCGAAATCTTCATTCGCGAACAGGTGATTCAGTACTTCTTCTTCGGTTTGTTTACGCAGCCATTCCACCGATTGTTGTTGCCGCACTTGCTGTAAACGACCACTGGCAGTTAGCGCGGTTTTGAAGTCGATGATGGCGTGCCAGATCTCATCGATTCCACGTTTTTCCAGTGCGCTACAAGTCAGAACTCGTGGCTGCCATTCGTCGTATTTACGTCGCAGAATATGCAGGGCACTCTCGTACATATGCCGGGCAATGGCGACATTGGTATGGTTATCGCCATCGTCTTTGTTGATAACGATCAGATCTGCCACTTCCATCAGCCCCTTTTTAATCCCCTGCAGATCATCGCCGCCACCGGCAATTTGCAACGAGATAAAACAGTCCACCATGCGGGCGACTTCCGTTTCCGACTGTCCGACGCCAACCGTTTCGACAATCACTACGTCATAACCCGCCGCTTCGCATAACAGCATTAATTCCCGCGCTCGCTGACTGGCACCGCCCAGATGGCCGGAGGATGGTACCGGGCGAATAAACGCCGCCTCGGCACGCGCCAGGTCATTCATGCGGGTTTTATCTCCGAGAATGCTACCGCCAGTGACCGGGCTGCTGGGATCGACCGCAATAACTGCAACCTTTAATCCCTCACGAATCAACAACATGCCAAAGGCTTCAAGAAAGGTGCTTTTCCCCGCACCGGGTGTGCCAGTAACGCCCAGTCGCAGGGCGTTACCGCAGTACGGCATAATGGCATCAAGTAGTTGCGTACTTAGCGCCTGATGACGCGGGTGACGGCTTTCCACCAGCGTCATGGCCTGGGCGAGCGTGGCACGCTCACCCTGACGTAAGCGGCGAATACTTTCTGCCAGCGTGGCTTCATTAATCATGATGCTGGCTTATCAGATTCAGTACGTCGCGCACGCTGTCGAGCATAGGCGTACCTGGACCATAAATCGCCGCCACGCCGCGCTCCTGCAGGAAGGCGTAATCCTGCGGCGGAATGACGCCACCCGCGACCACGCAGATATCTTCGCGTCCCCATTTTTTCAGCGCTTCGACCAGTTCCGGGATCAGCGTTTTATGACCGGCAGCCAGTGAAGATGCGCCCACTACGTGAACGTCGTTTTCTACTGCCAGGCGAGCGATCTCTTCAGGTGTAGAGAACATCGGGCTTAAATCTACGTCGAAACCGAGATCGGAATAGGCGCTGGCGATCACTTTCGCGCCGCGATCGTGCCCATCCTGGCCCATTTTGGCGATCAGAATGCGCGGGCGACGACCATTGTCGGCAAGGAACTGCTCCGTTTGCGCAACAATAGCATCGAACTCGGAGGCCGATTTCTCAGACTGATGATAGCTTTGCGCAATCACGCCGGTAACACACTGGCTTGGCACCAGATAACGGTCGAAAGCGGCTTCCAGCGCATCGGAAATTTCACCCAGGGTGGCGCGAACGCGAGCGGCATTAACAGCGGCAGCCAGCAGGTTTTCGTTATGCTGTGCGGCGTGAGTCAGGGCGTTCAACGCGGCGGTTACGGCGGCATCATCACGGGTGGCGCGAATGCGTTCCAGCGAAGCAATTTGCTCGTTACGCACCATCACGTTGTCGATCTCAAGTACATCGGTTTCGTCTTCGTGATCCAGTTTGTACTTGTTGACACCAACGATGACACGCTTGCCCTGGTCGATCAACGACTGTTCGCGCGCGGAGGCCTCTTCGATCATTCGTTTTGGCAGACCTGCTTCGATCGCTTTCGCCATGCCACCGGCTTCGTCGATCTGTTGGATAATGGCTCTGGCTTGTTTGACGATTTGATCGGTCAGCGATTCAACGTAATAGGATCCGGCCAGTGGATCGACGGTGCGGCAGAGTTCTGATTCTTCCTGAATGATGATCTGGGTATTGCGGGCAATGCGTGCTGAGAAATCGGTAGGCAAACCAAGCGCTTCATCAAAGGCGTTGGTATGCAGTGACTGAGTACCGCCCAGCGTTGCAGCCAGTGCTTCAATGGTGGTGCGGATAACGTTGTTATACGGATCCTGTTCAGTCAGGCTCCAGCCTGAGGTCTGGCAGTGGGTACGCAGCGCCAGTGATTTCGGATCCTGTGCGCCAAATCCACTGACCGCTTCGCTCCATAAATAACGTGCCGCACGCAACATGGCGACGTTCATAAACAGATCCATGCCAATGCCGAAGAAAAACGACAGGCGAGGAGCGAAGTCATCAATTTTCAGCCCAGCGGAGATTGCTGCTTTGATGTACTCAATCCCATCAGCGAGCGTAAATGCTACCTGCTGCACGCAGTTGGCACCCGCTTCACCCATATGGTAACCGCTGATACTGATGGTATTAAATCGCGGCATGTTGCCGGAACACCAGGCGATGATGTCTGCGATAATACGCATTGACGGTTTTGGCGGGTAAATATAGGTGTTGCGGCAAAGATACTCTTTGAGGATATCGTTTTGAATGGTGCCGGTCAGTTTATCGGGTGTAACACCTTGCTCTTCTGCGGCGACAATATAAAACGCCAGTACTGGTAGTACTGCGCCATTCATGGTCATCGAAACCGACATTTTATCCAGCGGGATCTGGTCGAACAGGACTTTCATATCTTCCACGGTGTCGATAGCAACGCCCGCTTTGCCGACGTCGCCCGCCACGCGCGGGTTATCGGAGTCGTAGCCACGGTGGGTGGCAAGGTCAAACGCAACGGAAAGACCTTTTTGCCCGGCGGCCAGGTTACGGCGATAAAAAGCGTTGGACTCTTTTGCTGTTGAAAATCCAGCATACTGACGGATGGTCCACGGTTGGGCGGTATACATAGTGGCACGCGGGCCACGAACGTAGGGCGGCAAACCAGGAAGGGTACCTGTCACTTCCAGATTATCGAGATCGGCTTCAGTATACAGCGGCTTGATGGCGATCCCTTCTGCGGTTTGTTGAACCAGCGAGTCGACAGTTTTCTCCCGACGACTCAATTCCTTGTTGGCAATCTGTTGCCACTCCTGCACGTTAGACATTATTTGCTCCATAAAACGCAATCAAAATGAGGGTATTTGCGCTTACGGTGAGCTTTTTACGTGGGTTTGTCGCCAGCAAAAAAAATGCATTCAGACGTCGTTTTTTGCCGCCTGAGATTTGTCTATTTTGTGATGTGATTCAAGGAATACAAAAAGAACTGGAGGTGATGCCTGGTATGTATTACCAGGCATTATTTGATGGATTATTCCTGACGAAGAACTTTGTGACCATAATCGAGCAACGCATCAGTGACTTTACGCATCATGCGGCTTTCAGGAGCAAAGCGGTGCCAGTAGAGCATCCGGCGTTGAAATAGCCCTGGCGTTAAGTCAATCAGTTCGCCGCTGGCCAGTTCTTTCTCGATTTGCAGATGTGGGATCATACAGCAGGTGGTCCCCTGACGAGCAAGTTGCACGAACGCTTCTGAAGAATTAACGATATGGCAGGGTACGCTGCCTGGAGGCAGATCAAAGTTTTGCTGCAAAAAGGCCTGGTGCATATCATCAAGATGGTCAAACGCGACCACTGGCGCTTTCAGTAATGCCGAACGCGTTACGCCGTTAGGGAAATATTTTTCGGCAAACGGTTTTGAGCTGACGAACAGATAGTCAAGCGCACCGAGCTTATCGACAAGACAACTCGGCAGCGCCTGATGTTGAATACTCACCGCGCCGACCACTTCGCCGCGGCGCAGACGTTCCTGAGTGCGGGTTTCATCTTCTACCTGCAAGTTGAGGCGGATAGGCGAATCAGCTAACACAGGAGCCAGCGCCGGAAGCAACCACGTCGCCAGACTGTCAGCGTTGACCGCCAGTGAAAGCAGCAGCGGAGTTGAACCGGTTTGTTCATCGCCCAGCCACTCTTCTTCCAGTAACTCCACCTGGCGTAGCAGTGCCAGCAGTTTTTGCCCTTGTTCCGTCGGGCGCGGCGGTACGGTACGCACCAACAGCGGCTGCCCGAACATATTTTCCAGTTGCTTAATGCGCTGTGAGACGGCTGATTGTGTAATGCACAGCTTTTGTGCCGCGCGCTCAAATCCTCGTTCACGTATCACCGCATCCAGTGCCTGTAATGTTCTGTAGTCCGGGCGTTTCATTGCTGTTGTCTGCTCCTGGTAAATGCTTTTTCCTGCACTATGACACAATTTTGCGTCAGGTTGCATATACCGAAGCCGTCGGCGGGTACATTTGTATCAGTGGTTAAACACGCAGCTTAAAAGATCAGGGATTTGCGCTATTGCATTTCGCTCAGCGAGTTCGCGCCCTGGTTATGTTGAATGGCGTGGCGTTATTGCCTCTGTTCGCACCGTGGAGCGGCATACCCAGACCGTTGTATGCTTTATTTGCCGGGCGAAAGGGGATGCCCGCCATTGCGCGATATTTTATGGATGAGTTAACCACGCGGCTTGCCAACGGGGTCTGAATCGCTTTTTTTGTATATACTCGTCATACTTCAAGTTGCATGTGCTGCGTCTGCGTTCGCTCACCCCAGTCACTTACTTCTGTAAGCTCCTGGGGATTCACTCTCTTGTCGCCTTCCTGCAACTCGAATTATTTAGAGTATAATGCGTGTGAAATTTCATACCACAGGCGAAACGATCATGACGCAGGATGAATTGAAAAAAGCAGTAGGATGGGCGGCACTTCAGTATGTTCAGCCCGGCACCATTGTTGGTGTAGGTACAGGTTCCACCGCCGCACACTTTATTGATGCGCTCGGCACGATGAAAGGCCAGATTGAAGGGGCTGTTTCCAGTTCAGATGCTTCCACAGAAAAACTGAAAAGCCTGGGCATTCACGTTTTTGATCTCAACGAAGTCGACAGCCTTGGCATCTACGTCGACGGTGCAGATGAAATCAACGGCCACATGCAGATGATCAAAGGCGGCGGCGCGGCGCTGACCCGTGAAAAAATCATTGCTTCGGTTGCGGAAAAATTTATCTGTATTGCAGACGCTTCTAAGCAGGTTGATATTCTGGGCAAATTCCCGCTGCCAGTAGAAGTTATCCCGATGGCACGTAGTGCAGTGGCGCGCCAGCTGGTGAAACTGGGCGGTCGTCCGGAATACCGCCAGGGCGTGGTGACCGATAACGGCAACGTGATCCTCGACGTCCACGGCATGGAAATCCTTGACCCGATAGCGATGGAAAACGCCATAAATGCGATTCCAGGCGTGGTGACTGTTGGTCTGTTTGCTAACCGTGGCGCGGACGTTGCGCTGATTGGCACACCTGACGGTGTCAAAACCATTGTGAAATGATCTGACGGGGGAACCTCCCCCGTTAAAAAAATTCTCTTCATTAAATTTGGTGACATGTGTCACGTTTTTACCTGGCTATTGTCGATTGCTCTAAATAAATCCTCTGAACCAGCATATTCATCCAAGAAATACCTTTGCGTGATATTTCCTCAACATCGCGACGCAAACGTTCATATTGCCGCAATATTATTTTTTGATATGTTGAAAGGCGGATGCAAATCCGCACACAACATTTCAAAAGACAGGATTGGGTAAATGGCAAAGGTATCGCTGGAGAAAGACAAGATTAAGTTTCTGCTGGTAGAAGGCGTGCACCAAAAGGCGCTTGAAAGCCTTCGTGCAGCGGGTTACACCAACATCGAATTTCACAAAGGCGCGCTGGATGATGAACAATTAAAAGAATCCATCCGCGATGCCCACTTCATCGGCCTGCGATCCCGTACCCATCTGACTGAAGACGTGATCAACGCCGCAGAAAAACTGGTCGCTATTGGCTGTTTCTGTATCGGAACAAACCAGGTTGATCTGGATGCAGCTGCAAAACGCGGGATCCCGGTATTTAACGCACCGTTCTCCAATACGCGCTCTGTTGCGGAGTTGGTAATTGGCGAACTTCTCCTGCTATTGCGCGGCGTACCGGAAGCCAACGCTAAAGCACACCGTGGTGTCTGGAACAAGCTGGCAGCTGGCTCTTTTGAAGCGCGCGGCAAAAAGCTGGGTATCATCGGCTATGGTCATATTGGTACACAGTTGGGCATTCTGGCTGAATCGCTGGGAATGTATGTTTACTTTTATGATATTGAAAACAAACTACCGCTGGGCAACGCCACTCAGGTACAGCATCTTTCTGATCTGCTGAATATGAGCGATGTGGTGAGTTTGCATGTGCCAGAGAATCCGTCTACCAAAAATATGATGGGCGCGAAAGAGATTTCACTAATGAAGCCCGGCTCGTTGCTGATTAATGCCTCGCGCGGAACGGTGGTGGATATTCCGGCGCTGTGTGACGCGCTGGCGAGCAAACACCTGGCAGGTGCGGCAATCGATGTCTTCCCGACGGAACCGGCGACCAACAGCGATCCATTTACCTCTCCGCTGTGTGAATTCGACAACGTCCTTCTGACGCCACATATTGGCGGTTCGACTCAGGAAGCGCAGGAGAATATCGGCCTGGAAGTTGCGGGTAAATTGATCAAGTATTCTGACAATGGCTCAACGCTCTCTGCAGTGAACTTCCCGGAAGTCTCGCTGCCACTGCATGGTGGGCGTCGTCTGATGCACATCCACGAAAACCGTCCGGGCGTGCTGACTGCGCTGAACAAAATCTTTGCCGAGCAGGGCGTTAACATCGCTGCACAGTATCTGCAAACCTCAGCGCAGATGGGTTATGTGGTTATTGATATTGAAGCTGACGAAGACGTTGCCGAAAAAGCGCTGCAGGCAATGAAAGCTATTCCGGGCACCATTCGCGCCCGTCTGCTGTACTAATTCCCCTTCTCTGAAAATTAACGGGCAGGTCACTGACTTGCCCGTTTTTTTATCCCTTTTCCCGCGCATGTCACTGCCATTTGTAGTGCGCTGCAATTGCCTTTGCGAGTCTGCTCGAAGAAATAAATCAAAGCCAGATCAATGCGTTGTGCTTATTTAAAGAGAGTTTACGATGGCAGGGCAGCATGGGGCTGTAACGGTAAAGCCCTCACCGAAGCGAGGGCTTGAAGGAGAAGGGTTATGATGCGACTTGCCATCATACTGATTGTACTGTTACTCATAAGTTTGCCAGCTTATTAACAGTCAGTCACAGGGGAGGAGTCATCCTCCCTTACCCTTACTCACTAAATTAGGTTAAAGAATCAACGATGTCAATCAGGGCGATGCAGGTGTGTCGCCCTTACCACTCCCAGACTTTCGACGGTGTAACCACCGCAGGAAGTGGGATATCCCACTCTTCAACGGGGAGTTTTTCCACCAACTGACAATCATGCGCATAACCCACCGGTTGCATTTGATAGCGCTGCCAGTTCTGTAAGGTCCGATCATAAAAACCACCGCCCATTCCCAGGCGCTGACCGTACTCATCAAAGGCGACCAGCGGTGTGATCAACACGTCTAATCGGGAAAGGGGTAGCACGTCACGCACATCCAGTTTTGGCTCATGGATCTTCAACCTGTTCATCACCAGTTCGCTTTGCGGATGGTAATTCAGGAACAGCAAATTACCGGCACTAAAGGGATGCAAAACTGGAAGATATACGCGCTTACCGGCGCGCCAGAGTTGTTCTATGAGTGGCTGGGTGTCGAGTTCGCCATCAAAAGAGAGGAATACAGCGACCGTATGTGCCATCACCACCGGGGGATACGTCATCATCCGGGTAGCGGCTTGTTGACCCATTTCCTGCTGTTGTTCCGGCGTTAACGCACGACGACGTTGCCGAATCATTTTGCGGATTTCTTGTCGGGATAATGTCAGTGGGAGTTCTGGTAGTTGCGTCATGGCTGGTGCCAGATAAGAAGGGAATCTCCGAGATGCCGCCGCAGGCTGTAACCCTTGAACCCTTGGTTCAAGGTGAATGTGTCGTCGCAGTTTTAAGGCTTCTCGGACGGACCGAGCATGCTCACCAACCGCGGAGCGCCACATTCTTGTGGTATGAAATATCGGCTCAGGGGACTGGCCCGCTTGCGAACATCTCAGAGAAATTTTGTCTTCACGGTTACTCTACCACAGTAAACCGAAAAGTGTCATTCAAAGTTTTGGTTAGTTTTTTCGGTGATGCGACCTTGTTCAAGTAACGCTTGTTCTATGGTCTGCTGCAGCATCCGAATACGCTGTTCCATACTTGCCGCGTAGTCACGAGTCTTCGCTTTTTCTTGCGCTAACTCATAGCTGATATTCAATGCGGCAATGAAGACCAACTGTTCAGTATTTGTGACTCTAGTGCGTTCTTTCAGATCTTGCAACCGTTGGTTCAGATCGTCCGCTGCCTGATTCAACGCATCCCTTTGGTCAGGCGGGCAGTTCACACGCAGTGAACGGCCAAAAATTTGGATATCGACGGGTTGTGCAGACATGCCACCTTCCTGCTGATTGACTGCGCTGCCTTCGTCTTTAGACCCATGGTCTGCGAAGGGGCGACACTATAGCTACCCTGATGAGAAGAGACAAGCCCTTTTCTGGTCCACCAGGGCCCAAAGTGGTAGCATATCATGAATATTCCTCCCTTTGACGACGAATGCTTATGTCTATACAGAACGAAATGCCTGGTTACAACGAAATGAACCAGTATCTGAACCAACAAGGGACGGGTCTGACCCCTGCTGAGATGCATGGTTTAATCAGTGGGATGATATGTGGTGGTAACGATGACAGCTCATGGCTGCCGCTGCTTCACGACCTGACGAACGAAGGCATGGCTTTCGGTCATGAGCTGGCACAGGCATTGCGCAAAATGCACTCTGCTACCAGCGATGCCCTGCAGGATGACGGCTTCCTTTTTCAGCTTTATCTGCCTGATGGCGATGATGTCAGCGTTTTCGATCGGGCTGATGCGCTGGCAGGTTGGGTTAATCACTTCCTGCTTGGTCTTGGCGTTACGCAACCGAAGCTGGACAAAGTGACCGGCGAAACCGGTGAAGCCATCGACGATCTGCGTAACATCGCGCAGCTGGGCTACGACGAAGACGAAGATCAGGAAGAGCTGGAAATGTCGCTTGAAGAGATCATCGAGTACGTCCGTGTTGCCGCGCTGTTATGCCACGACACCTTTACTCATCCGCAACCGACCGCGCCAGAAGTACAAAAACCGACTCTACACTAAAAACAAAAAACGTAAGGAGAGTGTTATGAGTGAGATATCCCGGCAAGAGTTTCAGCGTCGCCGTCAGGCCCTGGTGGAGCAAATGCAACCCGGCAGCGCCGCGCTGATTTTTGCTGCACCAGAAGTAACACGTAGCGCCGACAGCGAATACCCCTATCGTCAGAACAGTGACTTCTGGTACTTCACCGGCTTTAACGAACCGGAAGCGGTGCTGGTGCTGATTAAAAGTGATGACACTCATAACCACAGCGTTCTGTTTAACCGCGTACGCGACCTGACGGCAGAGATCTGGTTTGGTCGCCGCTTAGGTCAGGATGCTGCACCGGATAAACTGGGCGTTGATCGCGCACTGGCGTTCAGCGAAATCAATCAGCAACTTTATCAACTACTTAATGGTCTGGATGTGGTGTACCACGCCCAGGGCGAATATGCATATGCTGATGAAATCGTGAACAGCGCGCTTGAAAAACTGCGTAAAGGTTCGCGACAGAATCTCACCGCCCCGGCAACGATGATCGACTGGCGTCCCATTGTTCATGAAATGCGCCTGTTCAAATCACCAGAAGAGATTGCCGTACTTCGCCGCGCGGGGGAAATCACCGCCCTGGCGCATACCCGGGCGATGGAAAAATGCCGTCCGGGAATGTTCGAGTACCACCTGGAAGGCGAAATTCACCACGAATTTAACCGCCACGGTGCGCGCTATCCTTCCTATAACACCATTGTCGGCAGCGGTGAAAACGGCTGCATTCTGCACTACACCGAAAACGAGAGTGAACTGCGCGACGGTGACCTGGTGTTGATTGACGCGGGTTGTGAATACAAAGGTTACGCGGGCGATATTACCCGCACCTTCCCGGTCAACGGCAAATTCACCCAGGCCCAGCGTGAAATCTACGACATTGTGCTGGAGTCTCTTGAAACCAGCCTGCGGCTGTATCGTCCGGGAACTTCCATTCAGGAAGTCACTGGTGAAGTGGTGCGCATCATGGTTAGCGGCCTGGTAAAACTCGGCATCCTGAAAGGTGATGTTGATGAACTGATCGCTCAGAACGCCCATCGTCCTTTCTTTATGCATGGCCTTAGCCACTGGTTAGGTCTGGATGTCCATGATGTTGGTATTTATGGTCAGGATCGCTCGCGCATTCTGGAACCGGGCATGGTACTGACCGTAGAGCCGGGGCTGTATATTGCGCCGGATGCAGAAGTGCCAGAACAATATCGCGGTATCGGCATTCGTATTGAAGACGACATTGTGATTACCGAAACCGGTAACGAAAACCTCACCGCCAGCGTGGTGAAAAAGCCGGAAGAAATCGAAGCGTTGATGGCAGCTGCGAGAAAGCAATGAGCGTAATCATCGTCGGTGGCGGCATGGCGGGCGCGACGCTGGCGCTGGCTATTTCCCGGTTAAGTCACGGGGCGCTGCCGGTACATTTGATTGAAGCGACCGCGCCAGAGTCACATGCTCATCCGGGCTTTGATGGACGAGCTATTGCGCTGGCGGCGGGTACTTGTCAGCAACTGGCGCGCATCGGCGTCTGGCAATCTCTGGCTGATTGCGCAACCGCCATCACCAGCGTGCATGTCAGCGATCGTGGTCATGCCGGATTCGTCACCCTCGCCGCAGAAGATTACCAACTGGCGGCGCTGGGGCAGGTTGTCGAATTGCATAATGTCGGGCAACGGCTGTTTGCATTACTGCGCAAAGCACCTGGCGTAACGCTGCATTGCCCTGATCGCGTGGCTAACGTTGCCCGTGCTCAGAGTCACGTTGAAGTGACGCTGGAGAGTGGCGAGACGCTGACGGGCTGCGTGCTGGTAGCCGCTGATGGCACCCATTCCGCGTTAGCCACCGCGTGCGATGTTGACTGGCAGCAGGAGCCTTACGAACAACTGGCCGTGATTGCGAACGTTGCGACTTCCGTTGCGCACGAAGGCCGGGCGTTTGAGCGTTTCACACAATATGGCCCGTTGGCGATGTTGCCGATGTCTGACGGACGCTGTTCGCTGGTCTGGTGTCATCCACTGGAACGGCGCGAAGAGGTGCTGTCGTGGAGCGACGAGACGTTTTGCCGTGAACTCCAGTCGGCCTTTGGTTGGCGACTTGGGAAAATTACCCACGCTGGTAAACGCAGTGCTTACCCGCTGGCGTTAACCCGCGCCGCCAGACCTATTACCCATCGTACCGTGCTGGTGGGCAATGCGGCGCAAACTCTGCACCCGATTGCCGGGCAAGGGTTCAACCTCGGTATGCGGGATGTGATGAGCCTTGCGGAAACGCTGACTCAGGCTCAGGCACGTGAAGATGACATCGGTGATTACGGCGTATTGTGCCGTTATCAGCAGCGTCGGCAGAGCGATCGAGAAGCAACCATCGGCGTCACGGACAGCCTTGTACATCTTTTTGCCAACCGTTGGACGCCGCTGGTTGTCGGGCGCAACATCGGGCTGATGGCAATGGAATTATTCACTCCGGCACGCGATGTGCTGGCGCAGCGCACCCTCGGTTGGGTGGCGCGTTGAAGGCGGTTTTAAGGAATAAACAATGCAAAGTGTTGATGTAGCCATTGTTGGCGGCGGCATGGTGGGGCTGGCGGTTGCCTGCGGCTTACAGGGGAGCGGCTTACGCGTTGCCGTACTGGAGCAGCGCGTACCGGAACCCCTGGCGGCGGATGCACCACCACAACTGCGCGTTTCGGCTATCAATGCCGCCAGCGAAAAATTACTCACCCGTCTTGGCGTCTGGCAGGAGATTCTCTCCCGCAGAGCCAGTTGCTATCACGGCATGGATGTGTGGGACAAAGACAGTTTTGGTCACATTTCGTTTGACGATCAAAGCATGGGCTATAGCCATCTTGGGCATATCGTTGAAAATTCAGTCATTCACTACGCGCTGTGGAACAAAGCACAGCAGTCCTCAGATATCAGCCTGTTAGCCCCTGCAGAATTACAGCAGGTCGCCTGGGGAGAGAACGAAACCTTCCTGACGCTGAAAGACGGCAGCATGTTAACGGCGCGTCTGGTAATTGGCGCAGACGGCGCTAATTCCTGGTTGCGCAACAAAGCCGATATTCCGCTGACTTTCTGGGATTATCAGCATCACGCGCTGGTGGCGACCATTCGCACGGAAGAACCGCATGATGCGGTGGCGCGACAGGTTTTCCATGGCGAAGGCATTCTGGCCTTTTTGCCGCTTAGCGATCCGCATCTTTGCTCAATTGTCTGGTCACTGTCCCCAGAGGAAGCACAGCGGATGCATCAGGCAGGCGAAGACGAATTTAACCGCGAGTTAAATATCGCTTTTGATAATCGCCTGGGCTTATGCAAGGTTGAGAGTGAACGTCTGGTGTTCCCGCTGACTGGGCGTTATGCGCGCCAGTTTGCCGCGCACCGTCTGGCGCTGGTGGGCGACGCCGCGCATACCATTCACCCGTTGGCGGGGCAGGGGGTGAATCTCGGCTTTATGGATGCTGCAGAGCTGATTGCTGAACTGAAACGGTTGCATCGTCAGGGTAAAGACATCGGGCAGTACATTTACCTGCGTCGCTATGAGCGTAGCCGCAAGCACAGTGCGGCGCTGATGCTGGCAGGTATGCAGGGATTCCGCGATCTGTTTTCCGGGGCTAATCCGGCGAAAAAACTGCTGCGTGATATTGGCCTGAAACTGGCCGATACGCTTCCTGGCGTTAAACCACAACTTATCCGTCAGGCAATGGGATTAAACGATTTGCCTGAATGGCTGCGCTAAAAATTTCTCTTCTGCTGTTTATTTGATACCCATCACACTTTCATCTCCCGGTTTTTTCGCCGGGAGATTTTCCTCATTTGAAATAAACTAATTTCACCTCCGTTTTCGCATTATATTTTCTAATGTCACGAATTTTTGATTTAGTGTTTTTTGACATTTTTTCAGTTCTTAATGTTGTCTTATTCAAATTAACTTTCTCATCTAATTATCTTTGTATAGAGAATGGTCGTTTTTTGGTTTTTTATTCTGTTGCAATTTTGACGTTTTTTAACCATAAGCTAATGTGATGTTTAATTTTACCTTATGGTTAACAGTCTGTTTCGGTGGTAAGTTCAGGGAAAAGAGAACGATTGCGTTGGGGACCGGGAGTGGCTCCGATGCTGGGTTTCGTGGTGATAATTTCACCATGAAAAAGTTGTCAGCCCCGCTTATTCAATGAGGACAAGATGGCACAACAGACTCCTTTGTACGAACAACACACGCTTTGCGGCGCTCGCATGGTGGATTTCCACGGCTGGATGATGCCGCTGCATTACGGTTCGCAAATCGACGAACATCATGCGGTACGTACCGATGCCGGAATGTTTGATGTGTCACATATGACCATCGTCGATCTTCGCGGCAGTCGCACCCGGGAGTTTCTGCGTTATCTGCTGGCTAACGATGTGGCGAAGCTCACCAAAAGCGGCAAAGCCCTTTACTCGGGGATGTTGAATGCCTCTGGCGGTGTGATAGATGACCTTATCGTCTACTACTTTACTGAAGATTTCTTCCGCCTCGTTGTTAACTCCGCCACCCGCGAAAAAGACCTCTCCTGGATTACCCAACACGCTGAACCTTTCGGCATCGAAATTACCGTTCGTGATGACCTCTCCATGATTGCCGTACAAGGGCCGAATGCGCAGGCAAAAGCTGCCACACTGTTTAATGATGCTCAGCGTCAGGCGGTGGAAGGGATGAAACCCTTCTTTGGCGTGCAGGCGGGCGATCTGTTTATTGCCACCACCGGTTATACCGGTGAAGTGGGCTACGAAATTGCGCTGCCCAATGAAAAAGCGGCGGATTTCTGGCGTGCGCTGGTGGAAGCGGGCGTTAAGCCCTGCGGTCTGGGCGCTCGTGACACACTGCGTCTGGAAGCGGGTATGAATCTGTATAGCCAGGAGATGGACGAAACTATTTCTCCTTTAGCCGCCAACATGGGCTGGACCATCGCCTGGGAACCGACTGATCGTGACTTTATCGGTCGTGAAGCTCTGGAAGCGCAGCGTGAACATGGCACAGAAAAACTGGTTGGTCTGGTGATGACCGAAAAAGGCGTGCTGCGTAATGAACTGCCGGTACGTTTTACCGATGCGCAGGGCAATCAGCATGAAGGCATTATCACCAGCGGTACTTTCTCCCCGACGTTGGGTTACAGCATTGCGCTGGCACGCGTGCCGGAAGGTATTGGCGAAACGGCGATTGTGCAAATTCGCAACCGTGAAATGCCGGTAAAAGTGACGAAACCTGTTTTTGTGCGTAACGGCAAAGCCGTCGCGTGATTTACTTTTTGGAGATTAATTGATGAGCAACGTACCAGCAGAACTGAAATACAGCAAAGAACACGAATGGCTGCGTAAAGAAGCCGACGGCACTTACACTGTTGGCATCACTGAGCACGCTCAGGAGCTGTTAGGCGATATGGTGTTTGTTGACCTGCCGGAAGTGGGCGCAACAGTTAGCGCGGGCGATGACTGCGCGGTTGCCGAATCGGTAAAAGCGGCGTCAGACATTTATGCGCCAGTAAGCGGTGAAATCGTGGCGGTAAACGACGCACTCAGCGATTCCCCGGAACTGGTGAACAGCGAACCGTATGCAGGCGGCTGGATCTTTAAAATCAAAGCCAGCGATGAAAGCGAACTGGAATCACTGCTGGATGCGACCGCATACGAAGCATTGTTAGAAGACGAGTAACGGCTTTATTCCTCTTCTGCGGGAGAGGATCGGGGTGAGGATATTTACGCCTCACCCTCACTCTCTTCGCAAGGAGAGAGGTTCACAATTCACTGCACGTTTCAGGAACCATCGCTCATGACACAGACGTTAAGCCAGCTTGAAAACAGCGGCGCTTTTATTGAACGCCATATCGGACCGGACGCCGCGCAACAGCAAGAAATGCTGAATGCCGTTGGCGCACAATCGTTAAACGCGCTGACCGGCCAGATTGTGCCGAAAGATATTCAGCTTGCGACCCCGCCGCAGGTTGGCGCACCGGCGACCGAATACGCCGCGCTGGCGGAACTCAAGGCTATTGCCAGTCGCAATAAACGCTTCACGTCTTACATCGGCATGGGTTACACCGCCGTGCAGTTACCGCCGGTTATCCTGCGTAACATGCTGGAAAATCCGGGCTGGTATACCGCGTATACTCCGTATCAACCTGAAGTCTCCCAGGGCCGCCTTGAAGCACTGCTCAACTTCCAGCAGGTAACGCTGGATTTGACTGGCCTGGATATGGCTTCGGCTTCTCTTCTTGACGAAGCCACCGCTGCCGCCGAAGCAATGGCGATGGCGAAACGCGTCAGCAAACTGAAAAATGCCAACCGCTTCTTTGTTGCTTCTGACGTGCATCCGCAAACGCTGGATGTGGTACGTACTCGTGCCGAAACCTTTGGTTTTGAAGTGATTGTCGATGACGCGCAAAAAGTGCTGGATCACCAGGACGTCTTCGGCGTGCTGTTACAGCAGGTCGGCACTACCGGTGAAATTCACGACTACACCGCGCTTATCAGCGAACTGAAATCACGCAAAATTGTGGTCAGCGTTGCCGCCGATATTATGGCGCTGGTGCTGTTAACTGCGCCGGGTAAACAGGGCGCGGATATTGTCTTTGGTTCGGCGCAACGCTTTGGCGTACCGATGGGCTACGGTGGCCCGCACGCGGCATTCTTTGCGGCGAAAGATGAATACAAACGCTCAATGCCGGGCCGTATTATTGGTGTATCGAAAGATGCTGCGGGCAATACCGCGCTGCGCATGGCGATGCAGACTCGCGAGCAACATATTCGCCGTGAGAAAGCGAACTCCAACATTTGTACTTCCCAGGTACTGCTGGCAAACATCGCCAGCCTGTATGCCGTTTATCACGGTCCGGTTGGCCTGAAACGTATCGCTAACCGCATCCACCGTCTTACTGATATCCTGGCTGCAGGTCTGCAACAAAAAGGTCAGAAGCTGCGCCATGCGCACTATTTCGATACTTTGTGTTTGGAAGTGGCCGACAAAGCGGGCGTGCTGGCGCGTGCCGAAGCGGCTGAAATCAACCTGCGTAGCGATATTCTGAATGCGGTGGGGATCACCCTTGATGAAACCACCACGCGCGAAAACGTGATGCAGCTTTTCAGCGTACTGCTGGGCGATAATCACGGACTGGACATCGACACGCTGGACAAAGACGTGGCTCACGACAGCCGTTCTATTCAGCCTGCAATGCTGCGCGATGACGAAATGCTCACCCATCCGGTGTTTAATCGCTACCACAGCGAAACCGAAATGATGCGCTATATGCACTCGCTGGAGCGTAAAGATCTGGCGCTGAATCAGGCGATGATCCCGCTGGGTTCCTGCACCATGAAACTGAACGCCGCCGCCGAGATGATCCCAATCACCTGGCCGGAATTTGCCGAACTGCACCCGTTCTGCCCGCCGGAACAGGCCGAAGGTTATCAGCAGATGATCGCGCAACTGGCTGACTGGCTGGTGAAACTGACCGGTTACGACGCCGTCTGTATGCAGCCGAACTCTGGCGCTCAGGGCGAATACGCGGGGCTGCTGGCGATTCGTCATTATCATGAAAGCCGCAACGAAGGACATCGCGATATCTGCCTGATCCCGGCTTCTGCGCATGGCACTAACCCGGCTTCCGCGCATATGGCAGGAATGCAGGTGGTGGTTGTGGCGTGTGATAAAAACGGCAACATCGATCTGACTGACCTGCGCGCGAAAGCGGAGCAGGCGGGCGATAATCTCTCCTGCATTATGGTGACCTATCCTTCCACCCACGGCGTGTACGAAGAAACGATCCGTGAAGTGTGTGAAATCGTGCATCAGTTCGGCGGTCAGGTTTACCTTGATGGCGCGAACATGAACGCCCAGGTTGGCATCACTTCGCCGGGCTTTATTGGCGCGGACGTTTCGCACCTTAACCTGCATAAAACTTTCTGCATTCCGCACGGCGGTGGTGGTCCGGGTATGGGACCGATCGGCGTGAAAGCGCATTTGGCACCGTTTGTTCCGGGTCATAGCGTGGTGCAAATCGAAGGCATGTTAACCCGTCAGGGCGCGGTTTCTGCGGCACCGTTCGGTAGCGCTTCTATTCTGCCAATTAGCTGGATGTACATCCGCATGATGGGCGCAGAAGGGCTGAAAAAAGCAAGCCAGGTGGCAATCCTCAACGCCAACTATATTGCCAGCCGCCTGCAGGATGCCTTCCCGGTGCTGTATACCGGTCGCGATGGTCGCGTGGCGCACGAATGTATTCTCGATATTCGCCCGTTGAAAGAAGAAACCGGCATCAGCGAGCTGGATATTGCCAAGCGTCTGATCGACTATGGTTTCCACGCGCCGACCATGTCGTTCCCGGTGGCGGGGACGCTGATGGTAGAACCGACTGAATCTGAAAGCAAAGTGGAACTGGATCGCTTTATCGACGCGATGCTGGCTATCCGCGCAGAAATTGACCAGGTGAAAGCCGGTGTCTGGCCGCTGGAAGATAACCCGCTGGTGAATGCTCCGCACATTCAGAGCGAACTGGTCGCCGAGTGGGCGCATCCGTACAGCCGTGAAGTTGCAGTATTCCCGGCAGGCGTGGCAGATAAATACTGGCCGACAGTGAAACGTCTGGATGATGTTTACGGGGACCGTAACCTGTTCTGCTCCTGCGTACCGATTAGCGAATACCAGTAATTTACTGATTCGACTATCTTCTAAAGGCGCTTCGGCGCCTTTGACACTGATGTCAAACTCAACATTGCCTGATGCACCTCGTTTATCAGGCCTACATAGTCTGTGCAATGTATTGAATTTGCACGATCTTGTAGGCTGGATAAGGCGTTCACGCCGCATCCGGCATAATAAAAGCACTTTGTCATCAATAATTTGAAAGGCGCTTCGGCGCCTTTATTTTTTTAGGAAAACAAATGACTATAGCACTTGTGACCGGTGGCAGTCGCGGCATCGGGCGGGCAACTGCATTACTGTTGGCGCAAGAAGGGTATACGGTGGCGGTTAATTATCAGCAAAACCTCCACGCGGCGCAGGAAGTGGTGAAGTTAATCACGCAAGCCGGTGGCAAGGCATTCGTGCTTCAGGCGGATATCAGCGACGAAAATCAGGTCATCGCAATGTTTACAGCAATCGATCAGCACGATGAACCGCTAGCCGCGCTGGTCAATAACGCCGGGATCTTGTTTACCCAGTGCACCGTAGAAAACCTTACCGCAGAGCGAATCAACCGGGTACTTTCCACCAATGTGACGGGATATTTTCTCTGCTGCCGCGAGGCGGTAAAGCGCATGGCGCTTAAGAACGGCGGTAATGGCGGTGCTATCGTCAATGTCTCGTCAGTGGCTTCACGGCTGGGATCGCCGGGAGAATACGTTGACTATGCGGCATCGAAAGGGGCGATTGATACGTTAACCACAGGGCTGTCACTGGAAGTCGCCGCGCAGGGGATCCGCGTTAACGGCGTGCGGCCAGGGTTTATTTATACCGAAATGCACGCCAGCGGTGGCGAACCTGGACGCGTTGATCGCGTTAAGTCGAACATCCCCATGCAGCGTGGCGGACAGGCGGAAGAGGTCGCGCAGGCCATCGTCTGGCTGTTAAGTGATAAAGCCTCTTATGTCACGGGAAGTTTTATCGATTTGGCGGGTGGAAAATAAAACAGGAAAGTTATCTGACCGGATGCAACGAGTATTGCATCCGGTACTTCATCGACTTAAAACTTCTCGCCGTTGCTGGCAATCACCTCTTTGTACCAGTCAAAGCTCTTCTTACGTGAACGCGACATATCGCCAGTACCGTCGTCATGTTTATTCACATAGATAAAGCCGTAGCGTTTGCTGTACTGCCCGGTGGTGAACGACACGCAGTCGATGCAACCCCACGGCGTGTAGCCCATCAGATCCACGCCATCGTAAGTCACCGCCTTTTTCATCTCTTCAATATGAGCTCGCAGGTAATCAATGCGGTAGTCGTCGTTGATGCTGCCATCTTCTTCCACTTTGTCGTAAGCGCCAAAACCGTTTTCGACAATAAACAGCGGCTTCTGGTAACGCTCATACAGTTCGCAAAGTGCGTAACGCAGACCCACCGGATCAATCTGCCAGCCCCAGTCCGAAGCCTTAACAAATGGGTTCGGTACGCTGCCTTCAAAACCAGAGATCGCATCGCCGGTGCCGCCTTCGGCCTTCACTGCGTTGGTCATGTAATAGCTGAAACCAAGATAATCGCACGTGCCTTCACGCAGTACATCGAGATCGCCGTCTTCCATTTTGATGTTAAATCCGCGACGCTCCCACTCGTTCAACACATACGACGGGTAATAGCCGCGTAGCTGCACATCGGTAAAGACGTAGCGTTCGCGCATCGACTCCTGAGCGAACATCACATCGTCCGGGTTACAGGAGTAAGGATAGAGCGGCACCATCGCCAGCATACAGCCGACTTTCATCTCCGGGTTAATGCGACGCGCGGCTTTCACTGCCAGGGCGCTGGCGACAAACTGGTGATGCAGCACCTGATACATCGTCTCTTCCGGGTTTTCATGTTCGGTATACACCACGCCAGAGCAGCAGTAACCGAACAGCGGTGCACGCCAGTTACGCTGGTTGTTAATTTCGTTGAAGGTCATCCAGTATTTGACTTTATGCTTATAGCGTTCAAATACCACTTCCGCGAAACGTACAAAGAAATCAACCACTTTACGGTTAGTCCAGCTACCGTATTGCTGCACCAGATGCAGCGGCATTTCAAAGTGGGAGAGGGTGATCACCGGTTCGATGTTGTATTTCAGCAGTTCATCGAACATATCATCGTAGAACTTCAGCCCTTCTTCGTTTGGCTGAGTTTCATCACCTTTTGGGAAAATGCGCGTCCAGGCGATGGAAGTGCGAAAACATTTGAAGCCCATTTCGGCAAATAGCTTGATGTCTTCCTTGTAGTGACCATAAAAATCAACGGCTTCATGGTTTGGATAGTATTTTCCTGGCAAGACTTCTTTGGTGATTTCGCGCGGCACGCCGTGTGCGCCACCGGTCAGAACGTCACAAATGCTCGGCCCTTTGCCGCCTTTGTTCCAGCCGCCTTCGACCTGATGAGCGGCAACTGCGCCGCCCCATAAGAAATCTTTCGGTAAGGTGAGTTTTTTCACTATCATAGGCTCCAGATGAGTCAATTCTTACAGGAAATAGTACCATGCAGCCAAACGACATCACTTTTTTTCAACGTTTCCAGGATGACATTCTGGCTGGTCGTAAAACCATCACCATCCGCGACGAGTCTGAATCGCACTTCAAAACGGGTGATGTGCTTCGTGTCGGGCGTTTTGAAGATGACGGTTATTTTTGCACGATTGAAGTCACCGCAACCTCAACCGTAACGCTGGATACACTGACGGAAAAACATGCAGAGCAGGAAAATATGACCCTGACTGATCTGAAAAAGGTCATTGCCGATATCTATCCCGGCCAGACACAGTTTTATGTGATTGAATTTAAATGCCTTTAAATTGAACTCACGCCTGTTAGTTGAAATTTCGCATTTAATTTCATGATTTTTCGGAGATTAGTCTCAAATCAGAATTTATTTTAGCTAACAGGTGTTCACTGGAACTATTCTCAGTTACGCTGGAGAGGTATACATGTGCGTGTACGTTTCTCCGGAGTAAGTTATGGTTCAGAAGCCCCTCATTAAGCAGGGATATTCGCTGGCAGAGGAAATTGCCAACAGCGTCAGTCACGGCATTGGGTTGGTGTTTGGTATCGTTGGGCTGGTGTTGCTACTGGTTCAGGCGGTGGATCTCAATGCCAGCGCCACAGCGATAACCAGTTACAGCCTCTATGGCGGCAGTATGATCCTGCTGTTCCTCGCTTCGACGCTGTATCACGCCATTCCTCATCAACGGGCAAAAATGTGGCTGAAGAAATTTGACCACTGCGCTATTTATCTGTTGATTGCCGGAACCTATACGCCTTTTTTGCTGGTGGGGTTGGATTCTCCGTTAGCGCGCGGGTTGATGATTGTTATCTGGAGCCTGGCATTGCTGGGTATTCTGTTTAAACTGACCATCGCGCACCGATTCAAAATTTTATCTCTGGTGACCTATCTGGCGATGGGCTGGCTGTCGCTGGTGGTAATTTATGAAATGGCAGTTAAGCTCGCGGCGGGCAGTGTTACCTTACTGGCGGTAGGCGGAGTGGTTTATTCGCTCGGGGTGATTTTCTATGTCTGCAAACGCATTCCGTACAATCATGCCATCTGGCACGGCTTTGTGCTCGGCGGCAGCGTGTGCCACTTTCTGGCGATCTATTTGTATATTGGGCAGGCGTAATGGGTGTGCCTTTGTAGGCCTGATAAGACGCGTCAGCGTCGCATCAGGCATCGGATCGCAACTGCCGGATGCGGCGTGAACGCCTTATCCGGCCTACGGGCCGCGTCCTTGGTGTGATAAAGGCACCAAATCCCAGGCATGATAAGACGCGTCAGCGTCGCATCAGGCAATAGTCGCCGGAGCGATACAGAGATTTACTCTTCGAGCGAATACGGCAGCGGCTCGATATGCAATGTATTCGCATCGTCACGTACGCGGAAGATGCTGTCCGGTTCCATATCGTTATTCATGACGACCTGTACCACGACCTGACCATCTTCCAGTTTTACCGCAGCCAGCACCGTACCGGTACGACGCCAGTTCTCGCCCATTTTCAGCTCTAAATCTTCACCCGCTTCCGGCAGTCGGCTGGCGCTACCTGCCAGCAGCCAGAGGGCACGTTTGTTGGCACCGCGGAATTTAGCTCGTGCCACCATCTCTTGTCCGGTATAACAGCCTTTTTTAAAGCTGATGCCGCCCAGCGCCTGGAGGTTGGTCGCCTGTGGGATAAACTGCCCGCTGTTGGCGGCATCAATCACCGGAAAACCCGCTTCAATGTTTAATGCCAGCCACTGTTGGCTATTGTTCAGTTCTGCTTCACCGCGCAGTTTATCGGTCAGCGTATTGGCGGTAGCTTCATCGGTTACGATCAGGAAACGTTCTGCTGGGTGTTCAAACCATAGCAGGGTAGTCGCACCTTCTCTGATAACCTGCTTTTCCTTCGAAGGTAATTCACTAAAGAGGTTAGCCAGCGCAGCGCGTGCCTGAAAACCGGCAACACCAAGCAGCACACGTTCATCGTCTGGCGCGATGGTCACTTTAGAGAACACCGCATATTTTTTCAGTTCAGTCAGTTGTGACTCGCGCACGCTGCGCCGTTCAATCCACGCAAAGCCATCGCCGTCGCGGAACAGACGTAAATTGCTCCACATTTTGCCTTTGGCGTCGCAATGGGCGGCGAGCAGGTGCTGATCTTCTGTCATCTGGCTGACATCTGCTGTCACCTGACCCTGCATATATTTTTCGCTGTCCGCGCCAGTAATGGTGGCAAGCGCCCAGTCATCAAGCGTCATCAGCGTCAGCGGTAAACGGGCAGAAGCCGTAGGCTGACGGGGAGGAAAAGGTGTAAAAGCCATAATGGAGTCCTGTTTTACAAACGGCGTATTTATGACTAATGGTAAAAGAGCTATGAGGCAATGCAAGTGCTTTCACTACGCGATCTGTGCCTTCTGATATGCTTTGCGAGGCGACTACCAAAAAAATGAAGCCCTTGAAATATTGTGGGTTAATTTCGCGATCGCGATTGTGTTTACTGATATTCCCGCAAAAGAAGTCGAAAAACACGTTACAATAGCCTGGTACTGGATTTTCGTGAGACAGGAAGAAGATGGACATTAATAACAAAGCCCGCATTCACTGGGCATGCCGCCGTGGTATGCGCGAACTCGATATTTCAATCATGCCGTTTTTCGAACATGAGTACGACAGCTTAAGTGATGACGAAAAACGCATCTTTATTCGTCTGCTGGAATGTGACGATCCCGATCTGTTCAACTGGCTGATGAATCATGGTAAACCGGCCGATGCAGAACTGGAAATGATGGTCCGACTCATCCAGACACGGAACCGGGAACGTGGTCCTGTGGCAATCTGATCTGCGCGTCTCCTGGCGCGCGCAGTGGCTTTCCTTGCTGATTCATGGGCTGGTTGCCGCTGTTATTTTACTCATGCCCTGGCCGTTAAGTTACACCCCGTTATGGATGGTGTTACTTTCGCTGGTGGTGTTTGATTGCGTTCGCAGCCAGCGACGCATTAATGCCCGCCAGGGGGAAATTCGCCTGTTGATGGACGGGCGTTTGCGTTGGCAAGGGCAGGAGTGGTGCATCGTCAAAGCGCCGTGGATGATTAAAAGCGGCATGATGTTGCGTTTACGTTCTGATAGCGGTAAACGTCAGCACTTGTGGCTGGCAGCCGACAGCATGGACGAAGCCGAATGGCGGGATTTACGGCGGATTTTGTTGCAACAAGAGACGCAAAGATAAAGATGACGGCAAAGGCTGTGTGCTAAGCCGTCAGTGACATCAGGCGTAATGCTCTGCCATTTCGTTGAGGATTTGCTCGCACCAGCTCTGAATACGCTCGTCGCTAAGGTCATACTGGTTAGTTTCGTCCAGTGCCAGACCCACGAACAGTTGCCCGTCAGCAATCACCGGTTTCGGGCTGGTAAACTCATATCCTTCCGTTGGCCAGTAGCCGACGAACTTCACGCCTTTGGTCGAGAGTTTGTCATGCAGCATGCCGAGCGCATCGAGGAACCACTCGCCGTACCCCAGTTGATCGCCAAGCCCATACAGCGCAACAATTTTACCTTCGAGATTCAGGTCGTCGAGCTGATCCCAGATGGCTTCCCAGTCTTCCTGGATTTCGCCAAAATCCCAGGTCGGGATACCCAGAATGAGCACATCGTACTGCTCCATTAATTTCGGGGAGTCGTCCTTGAGGTTATGTAAGGTCACCAGTTCTGGGCCGATAATATCGCGGATTTTTTCTGCCGCCATTTCGGTGTAACAGGTGCTGGAACCGTAAAAAAGACCCATATTCATAACGTAAGCTTCTCGATTCTGCTGTGGCTTTTGCGGCTAGTGTATCAGAATCGCTTTAGTCACGGCACAATAAGGCATAATGGATCAAATGAGTGACCATAAGGGGCGCAAGTGAAACAGGATCTGGCACGCATCGAGCAGTTTCTTGATGCTCTGTGGCTGGAAAAAAATCTGGCTGAAAATACGTTGAACGCATACCGTCGCGATCTGTCAATGATGGTGGAGTGGTTGCATCACCGCGGGTTGACGCTGGCGACGGCGCAAAGTGACGATTTGCAGGCATTACTGGCAGAACGGCTGGAGGGTGGGTATAAAGCCACCAGCTCAGCGCGTTTGCTGAGTGCAGTGCGCCGATTGTTCCAGTATCTTTATCGCGAAAAGTTTCGTGAAGACGATCCCAGCGCGCATCTCGCTTCGCCGAAATTGCCCCAGCGTTTGCCAAAAGATTTAAGCGAAGCGCAGGTCGAACGATTATTACAGGCACCATTAATTGATCAGCCACTGGAGCTGCGCGATAAAGCCATGCTTGAAGTGTTGTATGCTACCGGGCTGCGAGTCTCTGAACTGGTCGGGCTGACAATGAGTGATATCAGCCTGCGTCAGGGCGTAGTGCGGGTCATTGGTAAAGGCAACAAAGAACGCCTTGTGCCGTTAGGTGAAGAGGCGGTTTACTGGCTGGAAACTTATCTGGAACACGGGCGACCGTGGTTGCTAAACGGTGTGTCAATTGACGTGTTGTTTCCCAGTCAGCGCGCGCAGCAGATGACGAGACAAACCTTCTGGCACCGCATTAAACATTATGCTGTGCTGGCGGGTATCGACAGCGAAAAGCTGTCACCGCATGTGTTGCGTCACGCTTTTGCCACTCATTTATTAAATCATGGTGCGGATTTACGCGTGGTGCAGATGCTACTGGGCCACAGCGATCTCTCCACCACGCAAATTTATACGCATGTCGCTACCGAGCGACTGCGGCAACTTCATCAACAGCATCACCCGCGGGCGTGATGTCTGAAAAGAACGGGAAGATTTATGAAGAAAGGTTTTATGTTATTTACGTTGTTGGCGGCGTTTTCAGGCTTTGCTCAGGCGGATGACGCGGTAATTCAACAGACGTTAGCCAAAATGGGCATCAAAAGCAGCGATATTCAGCCTGCACCCGTGGCTGGCATGAAGACAGTTCTGACTAACAGCGGTGTGTTGTACATCACCGATGACGGTAAACATATCATTCAGGGGCCAATGTATGACGTTAGCGGAACGGCTCCGGTCAATGTCACCAATAAGATGCTGTTAAAGCAACTGAACGCGCTTGAAAACGAGATGATCGTTTATAAAGCGCCGCAGGAAAAACACGTCATTACCGTGTTTACTGATATTACCTGTGGTTACTGCCACAAACTGCATGAGCAAATGGCAGACTACAACGCGCTGGGGATCACCGTGCGTTATCTTGCTTTCCCTCGCCAGGGGCTGGAGAGCCAGGCTGAGCAACAAATGAAAGCCATCTGGTGTGCGAAAGATAAAAAGAAAGCGTTTGATGATGTGATGGCGGGTAAAGCTGCCACTCCGGCAAGTTGCGATATCGATATTGCCGATCATTACGCACTTGGCGTCCAGCTTGGCGTTAGTGGCACTCCGGCAATTGTGCTGAGCAATGGCACACTTGTTCCGGGTTACCAGCCGCCGAAAGAGATGAAAGAATTCCTCGACGAACACCAAAAAATGACCAGCGGTAAATAATTCGCGTGAAACAACAGATACAACTTCGTCGCCGTGAAGTCGATGAAACGGCAGACTTGCCCGCTGAATTGCCTCCCTTGCTGCGCCGTTTATATGCCAGCCGGGGAGTACGCAGTGCGCAAGAACTGGAACGCAGTGTTAAAGGTATGCTGCCCTGGCAGCAACTGAGCGGCGTCGAAAAGGCCGTTGAGATCCTTTACAACGCTTTTCGCGAAGGAACGCGGATTATGGTGGTCGGTGACTTCGACGCCGACGGTGCCACCAGCACGGCTCTAAGCGTGCTGGCGATGCGCTCGCTTGGTTGCAGCAATATCGACTACCTGGTACCAAACCGTTTCGAAGACGGTTACGGCTTAAGCCCGGAAGTGGTCGATCAGGCCCATGCCCGTGGCGCGCAGTTAATTGTCACGGTGGATAACGGCATTTCCTCCCATACGGGGGTTGAACATGCTCGATCGTTGGGCATTCCGGTTATTGTTACCGATCACCATTTGCCGGGCGAAACATTACCCGCGGCGAAAGCGATCATTAACCCTAACTTGCGCGACTGCAATTTCCCGTCGAAATCACTGGCAGGCGTGGGGGTGGCGTTTTATCTGATGCTGGCGCTGCGCACCTTTTTGCGCGATCAGGGCTGGTTTGATGAGCGCGGCATCGCAATTCCTAACCTGGCAGAACTGCTGGATCTGGTCGCGTTGGGGACAGTGGCGGACGTCGTGCCGCTGGATGCTAATAATCGCATTCTGACCTGGCAGGGGATGAGTCGCATCCGTGCCGGAAAGTGCCGTCCAGGGATTAAAGCGTTGCTGGAAGTGGCCAACCGCGATGCGCAAAAACTCGCCGCCAGCGATTTAGGTTTTGCGCTGGGGCCACGTCTCAATGCAGCCGGGAGACTGGATGATATGTCCGTTGGTGTGGCGCTGTTGCTGTGCGACAATATCGGCGAAGCGCGAGTACTGGCAAATGAACTCGATGCGCTAAACCAGACGCGAAAAGAGATCGAACAGGGAATGCAGGTTGAAGCCCTGACCCTGTGCGAGAAACTGGAGCGCAGCCGCGACACGCTACCCGGCGGGCTGGCAATGTATCACCCGGAATGGCATCAGGGCGTTGTCGGTATTCTGGCTTCGCGTATTAAAGAGCGTTTTCACCGTCCGGTTATCGCTTTTGCGCCTGCGGGTGACGGTACGCTGAAAGGTTCCGGTCGCTCCATTCAGGGGCTGCATATGCGTGATGCGCTGGAGCGGCTAGACACACTCTACCCCGGCATGATGCTGAAGTTTGGCGGTCATGCGATGGCGGCAGGCCTGTCGCTGGAAGAGGATAAATTCGAACTCTTTCAGCAACGGTTTGGCGAACTGGTTACTGAGTGGCTGGACCCTTCGCTATTGCAAGGCGAAGTGGTGTCAGACGGTCCGCTAAGCCCAGCCGAAATGACCATGGAAGTGGCGCAGCTGCTGCGCGATGCTGGCCCGTGGGGGCAGATGTTCCCGGAGCCGCTGTTTGACGGTCATTTCCGTCTGCTGCAACAGCGGCTGGTGGGCGAGCGTCATTTGAAAGTCATGGTCGAACCGGTCGGCGGCGGTCCGCTGCTGGACGGTATTGCTTTTAATGTCGATACCGCCCTCTGGCCGGATAACGGCGTGCGCGAAGTGCAACTGGCTTACAAGCTGGATATCAACGAGTTTCGCGGCAACCGCAGCCTGCAAATTATCATCGACAATATCTGGCCAATTTAGCGTCATATTATCTATAAAAAAGAGCGTGGATTGGGTACAATCCCGCTCTTATCACCGCATTTTGACTAGCTCAATAAAAGAAATCAGACCATGTTTGAAATTAATCCGGTAAATAATCGCATTCAGGACCTCACGGAACGCTCCGACGTTCTTAGGGGGTATCTTTGACTATGACGCCAAGAAAGAGCGTCTGGAAGAAGTAAACGCCGAGCTGGAACAGCCGGATGTCTGGAACGAACCCGAACGCGCACAGGCGCTGGGTAAAGAGCGTTCCTCCCTCGAAGCCGTTGTCGACACCCTCGACCAAATGAAACAGGGGCTGGAAGATGTTTCTGGTCTGCTGGAGCTGGCTGTAGAAGCTGACGACGAAGAAACCTTTAACGAAGCCGTTGCTGAACTCGACGCCCTGGAAGAAAAACTGGCGCAGCTTGAGTTCCGTCGTATGTTCTCTGGCGAATATGATAGCGCCGACTGCTACCTCGATATTCAGGCAGGTTCTGGCGGTACGGAAGCACAGGACTGGGCGAGCATGCTTGAGCGTATGTATCTGCGCTGGGCTGAATCGCGTGGTTTCAAAACTGAAATTATCGAAGAGTCGGAAGGTGAAGTGGCGGGTATTAAATCCGTGACTATCAAAATCTCCGGCGATTACGCTTACGGCTGGCTGCGTACAGAAACTGGCGTTCACCGCCTGGTGCGTAAGAGCCCGTTTGACTCCGGCGGTCGTCGCCACACGTCGTTCAGCTCCGCGTTTGTTTACCCGGAAGTCGATGATGATATCGATATCGAAATCAATCCGGCGGATCTGCGCATCGACGTTTATCGCGCATCCGGCGCGGGTGGTCAGCACGTTAACCGTACCGAATCTGCGGTGCGTATTACTCACATCCCAACCGGGATCGTGACCCAGTGCCAGAACGACCGTTCCCAGCACAAGAATAAAGACCAGGCCATGAAGCAGATGAAAGCGAAGCTTTATGAACTGGAGATGCAGAAGAAAAATGCCGAGAAACAGGCGATGGAAGATAACAAATCCGACATCGGCTGGGGCAGCCAGATTCGTTCTTATGTCCTTGATGACTCCCGCATTAAAGATCTGCGCACCGGGGTAGAAACCCGCAACACGCAGGCCGTGCTGGACGGCAGCCTGGATCAATTTATCGAAGCAAGTTTGAAAGCAGGGTTATGAGGAACCAACATGTCTGAACAACACGCACAGGGCGCTGACGCGGTAGTCGATCTTAACAATGAACTGAAAACGCGTCGTGAGAAGCTGGCGAACCTGCGCGAGCAGGGGATTGCCTTCCCGAACGATTTCCGTCGCGATCATACCTCTGACCAATTGCACGCAGAATTCGACGGTAAAGAGAACGAAGAACTGGAAGCGCTGAACATCGAAGTTGCCGTTGCTGGCCGCATGATGACCCGTCGTATTATGGGTAAAGCCTCCTTCGTTACTCTGCAGGACGTTGGCGGCCGCATTCAGCTGTACGTTGCCCGTGACGATTTACCGGAAGGCGTTTACAACGATCAATTCAAAAAATGGGATCTCGGCGATATCCTCGGCGCGAAAGGTAAACTGTTCAAAACCAAAACGGGTGAACTGTCTATCCACTGTACCGAGCTGCGTCTGCTGACCAAAGCACTGCGTCCGCTGCCGGACAAATTCCACGGTTTGCAGGATCAGGAAGCGCGCTATCGTCAGCGTTATCTGGATCTCATTTCTAACGATGAATCCCGCAACACCTTTAAAGTGCGTTCGCAGATCCTCTCTGGCATTCGCCAGTTCATGGTGAATCGTGGCTTTATGGAAGTTGAAACGCCGATGATGCAGGTGATCCCAGGCGGCGCGGCGGCGCGTCCGTTTATCACCCATCACAATGCGCTGGATCTCGACATGTACCTGCGTATCGCGCCGGAACTGTACCTCAAGCGTCTGGTGGTTGGTGGCTTCGAGCGTGTATTCGAAATCAACCGTAACTTCCGTAACGAAGGTATTTCCGTACGTCATAACCCAGAGTTCACCATGATGGAACTCTATATGGCTTACGCGGATTACAAAGATCTGATCGAGCTGACCGAATCGCTGTTCCGTACTCTGGCACAGGATATTCTCGGTAAGACGGAAGTGACCTACGGCGACGTGACGCTGGACTTCGGTAAACCGTTCGAAAAACTGACCATGCGTGAAGCGATCAAGAAATATCGCCCGGAAACCGACATGGCGGATCTGGACAACTTCGACTCTGCGAAAGCGATTGCTGAATCTATCGGCATCCACGTTGAGAAGAGCTGGGGTCTGGGCCGTATCGTTACCGAGATCTTCGAAGAAGTGGCAGAAGCACATCTGATTCAGCCGACCTTCATTACTGAATATCCGGCAGAAGTTTCTCCGCTGGCGCGTCGTAATGACGTTAACCCGGAAATCACTGACCGCTTTGAGTTCTTCATTGGTGGTCGTGAAATCGGTAACGGTTTTAGCGAGCTGAATGACGCGGAAGATCAGGCGCAGCGCTTCCTGGATCAGGTTGCCGCGAAAGACGCAGGCGACGACGAAGCGATGTTCTACGACGAAGATTATGTCACCGCACTGGAACACGGCTTACCGCCGACAGCAGGTCTGGGAATTGGTATCGACCGTATGGTAATGCTGTTCACCAACAGCCATACCATCCGCGACGTTATTCTGTTCCCGGCGATGCGTCCGGTGAAATAAGCATTACGTTATGCTCACAACCCCGGCAAATGTCGGGGTTTTTTATTTAAGCTGGGTAAATGCAGATAATCGTTTTCTGGCTTCGCGATTTGTCGCCTGCATCACCATCCACGGACTGAACGCCCACGGCGTGGCATCAATACCGCGTAAAACCGCTGCTAAATCACACCATTGATAATCCATCACTTCATCATCGTTGATCTGTAACGCACTGGTCGTGCGTGCGGCAAATACCGGACATACTTCATTTTCTACAATGCCATTCGGATCGGTGGCGCGGTAGCGAAAGTCAGGATAGACCGGTTCTGGTGCTGTTATTTCCACACCCAGTTCAAAGCGGCAACGGCGGATCACCGCGTATTCGTTGCTTTCGCCCAGTTGTGGGTGCCCACAAACCGAGTTAGTCCACACGCCCGGCCATGCTTTTTTGCTAAGGGCGCGGCGGGTAACTAATAATTGCCCTTTGGCATTAAACAGCCAGCAGGAGAACGCGAGATGTAAGAGAGTGTCTGCCGTGTGTGCGGCATACTTTTCCAGCGTACCCGTGGGAACTCCCTGTGCATTCAATAAAATGACGTGTTCCGTTTGCATAATTTCTCACATGTAATTCTAATCACTCATCATTATAGATAATTGAAGAGTGAAATGATTAACCAAGTGAGCGTTTATCGACAACCGCCCGTTTTGAGCGGATGTCGACAGGTAAAACCATTTAAAAAAGCAGCATCATATATTTGAAGCGACTTTCAATGGCCATTGCAACACAGTCAGAAATGACAGGAATAGAGAGAGTAAAAAGCAACAACAGACTGAATATAGCGCGCATTAAAAGATTCATATTATTCTCCATGCTCATTTTTCTTCAGCTTGCGCATCAGAAGCCACATACGTACTGTCCTGACTTTTAAATCTTTATCAGAGACGGATTCCTTCACCAGATCAGCATGATGCTGATAGCCATTAAAGAAGACGTTCAGCACAACGGCGCTAAGGGTTGCGAGCATAATGCCGCTATGCAGCAACGGTTGCAGTACGGCCGGTAACTTAGAAAAGAAATCGTGTGAGAGCGTCGGAGTCATGCCAACGCCGAGACTGATCGCCACAATATAGAGGTTGTAACGGTTAGTGGTGTAGTTACAGCGCGACAGAATTCGAATCCCCGTCGCCAGTACCATGCCGAACATCACCAGCCCTGCGCCGCCAAGCACAAATTGCGGAATCGAGGCTACCAGCACCGCCATTTTGGGCACCATGCCAAACATGATTAATATGATCCCCGAAGAAATACACACCCAGCGACTATGAACGCGAGTCACGCTAACCAGGCCAACGTTTTGAGAAAATGACGTGTGGGGGAAGCTGTTAAACGTTCCGCCTATCATTGTCCCTACACCATCGACACGCAGCCCGCGAATAATATCGTGCGAAGAGAGTTTACGACCGACTATTTCACCCAGTGCCAGGAACATCCCCATCGACTCGATAAACACGATGATTAACACAGCGGTCATGGTTAGAATAGAAACGGGGTCAAATACCGGCATACCAAACGACATTGGGGTGACAATCGCAAACCACGAAGCATCATGTAGCCCGGACAAATTGACTTCATTCATCATCCACGAAAGTAAAAAGCCAAATACAATCCCCAGTAATACGGCGACGTTGGACATAAATCCTTTCGCATAGCGAGTAATGAGCAAGATAAAAATTAAGACGGCAAAGGAGATACCTAAATAAACGGGATTACCATATTGCGGATTCCCTTTACCTCCAGCGGCCCAGTCAATACCGACCTGAATAATGCTAAGCCCGATAGAAGTAATAACCACACCGGTAACCAGTGGCGGGAATAAAGGCATTAAGCGACCGATAAGTGGTGCTAATAATGTGGTGATAAATCCCGCGGCGATAGTGGCACCAAATATCCCCAGCAGGCCGATATCCGGGTTCATGCCAATGGCTATCATTGGTGTTACAGCAGCAAAGGTTACCGACATAATCACCGGCAGACGGATCCCCATAAAGCGGCCGATACCGATACATTGTAATAATGTGACGATCCCGCAGCAAAAGAGATCCGAGCTAATGAGCATCGCAATAGCTTCTTTTGAGAGGCCCAGTCGGTCACCAATCATAAGAGGAACAGCGACTGCACCTGCGTACATTACAAGGACGTGTTGCAGACCGAGTATGATCAGCTTTCCTGGTGATAATATGCGGTCAACCTCATCAGTTGGGCGGTCTTGCCCTGAAGATGAGGGAAGTTGGGAATCTATGGCGCTCATCAGTGTTTCTCCTTTCGCCCGCCAGAGTAAAAAGCAACCGTTTACGTTCATGAAACTGTTTAAACACATGCTCGTGGAGTGCCAGTTTTTGCAAGGAAGGGGAGTTAGAGACAGGAATTGCGGAGGCAATCACATAATCGTGATTAAACTACGAAAATGAGAAGAGAACCAGACAGTGGAATTATCTGCAATTTTCTCATATTGATATTTTATTAATCATTCTGGCATGTAGCTCTCTCGCATTTAATCAAGTTTATCTGGATAGCTCTCTTTTGGACCTTGATGTTGAAATAATGAAAGCGGCACAGATTGAGGGGTAATAATTTGAACTTAGTCACAAACTTATAATTAAAAATTCATTCTACCTAATATATGCCCGTTTATTGCATCGCGAACTTTGAGAAGACATAACTCATTAAATGAAAGGGATGCAAATGAATAAGTTTATCGCTGCTGAAGCTGCGGAATGTATAGGCTGTCATGCTTGTGAAATTGCCTGTGCGGTGGCACACAATCAAGAAAACTGGCCGCTGAGTCACAGTGACTTTCGACCGCGTATCCACGTTGTAGGGAAAGGCCAGGCTGCGAATCCGGTGGCCTGTCATCACTGCAACAATGCTCCTTGCGTTACGGCTTGTCCGGTTAATGCTCTGACTTTCCAGCCCGATAGCGTACAACTGGACGAGCAAAAATGTATTGGTTGTAAAAGATGCGCAATCGCTTGCCCCTTTGGCGTCGTTGAGATGGTCGATACGATTGCGCAGAAATGCGACCTTTGTAACCAGCGCAGTTCCGGCACGCAAGCCTGTATTGACGTATGCCCAACACAGGCGTTACGGCTGATGGACGATAAAGGGTTGCAGCAGATAAAGGTGGCCCGCCAGCGCAAAACGGCAGCAGGAAAAGCGTCATCAGACGCTCAGCCATCTCGCAGTGCAGCGTTGCTCCCCGTTAACTCGCGTAAAGGCGCAGATAAAATTTCAGCGAGTGAACGGAAAACCCACTTTGGCGAAATTTATTGCGGGCTGGATCCACAACAAGCGACTTATGAGAGTGACCGCTGTGTTTATTGCGCCGAAAAAGCTAACTGCAACTGGCATTGCCCGCTGCATAACGCTATTCCGGATTACATCCGTCTGGTGCAGGAAGGAAAGATTATTGAAGCGGCAGAACTTTGCCACCAGACCAGTTCCTTACCAGAAATCTGCGGCAGGGTATGTCCACAGGACCGTCTTTGTGAAGGCGCATGTACTTTGAAAGATCACTCTGGCGCAGTCTCTATCGGTAATCTGGAACGCTACATCACCGATACCGCGCTGGCGATGGGCTGGCGTCCTGATGTCAGCCATGTTGTTCCCCGTATCGAAAAAGTGGCGGTGATTGGCGCAGGGCCTGCAGGGTTAGGGTGTGCTGATATTCTGGCGCGCGCAGGAGTTCAGGTTGATGTCTTTGATCGCCATCCAGAAATTGGCGGTATGCTGACTTTTGGCATACCTCCTTTCAAACTCGATAAAACGGTATTAAGCCAGCGGCGAGAGATATTCACCGCAATGGGAATCGACTTTCATCTTAACTGTGAAATTGGCCGCGATATTACCTTTAGCGATTTAACTTCTGAATATGATGCCGTTTTCATCGGCGTGGGGACTTACGGGATGATGCGAGCAGATCTGCCGCATGAAGATGCGCCCGGTGTCATTCAGGCTCTACCGTTCCTGACTGCCCATACCCGCCAGTTGATGGGATTGCCGGAGTCTGAAGAGTATCCGCTGACGGATGTGGAAGGTAAGCGAGTCGTGGTATTGGGCGGTGGCGATACGACCATGGATTGTTTGCGGACTTCCATCCGCCTCAATGCCGCCAGCGTGACCTGCGCGTATCGTCGTGATGAAGTCAGTATGCCGGGCTCGCGCAAAGAGGTGGTCAATGCGCGCGAGGAAGGTGTCGAGTTTCAGTTCAATGTTCAGCCGCAATATATCGCTTGTGACGTAGATGGGCGTTTAACTGCGGTGGGCCTTATTCGTACCGCTATGGGTGAGCCGGGTCCGGATGGACGCCGTCGTCCTCGTCCGGTAGCGGGTTCAGAGTTTGAGCTGCCTGCCGATGTTCTGATTATGGCCTTTGGTTTCCAGGCGCATGCCATGCCGTGGTTGCAAGGCAGCGGAATTAAGCTCGATAAATGGGGCCTGATTCAAACCGGGGACGTCGGGTATTTACCTACCCAGACGCACCTGAAAAAAGTCTTTGCTGGTGGGGATGCAGTTCATGGCGCGGATCTGGTTGTCACTGCAATGGCCGCAGGAAGGCAAGCGGCGCGCGATATGTTAACTCTGTTTGATTCGAAGGCATCGTGATGAAATCGTTAATTATCGTTAATCCGGCTGACTGTATTGGCTGCCGTACTTGTGAAGTGGCCTGTGTGGTCGCTCACCCTTCAGAACAGGAGTTGAATGCCGATGTCTTTTTACCCCGGCTGAAGGTACAGCGACTGGACTGCATCAGTGCGCCGGTGATGTGCCATCAGTGTGAAAACGCCCCTTGTGTTGGCGCTTGCCCCGTGGGAGCGCTGACGATGGGCGAGCAGGTGGTGCAGGCCAATTCTGCCCGTTGTATTGGCTGTCAGAGTTGCGTCAGTGCGTGCCCGTTTGGGATGATAACCATTCAGTCGTTGCCGGGGGATACCCGGCAACAAATTGTGAAATGCGATCTCTGTGAACAGCGGGAAGAGGGGCCTGCCTGCGTTGAATCTTGCCCGACACAGGCGCTGCAGTTGCTTACTGAAAGAGAACTCAGGCGAGTCCGCCAGCAGCGTATTGTTGCCAGCGGTGAGAATCCTCTCTGAAAGAATTCTCCGCGCTGAAAGGCGCGGAGAATCTATTAGATAGCCCATCCACCCGCGTAAAATGCGACCAGTGCGGCAGTAATGATTACCGTACCAATATTCAGCTTTTGCCATTCGCGTGCAAAGACGCGGCCTACGACCAGTGTCACAAAGCCCAGCATAATACCGGTAACGATATTACAAGTCAGAACGATAAACACGGCACACACCAGGCCAGCCATTGCGTCAATAAAATCGTTGAAATCCAGCTTCGAGACGTTACTTAACATCAGCAAACCTACGTACATCAGAGCGGGTGCAGTGGCGTAACCAGGGATCAAAAATGACAGTGGTGATAAAAACAGAATCAACAGGAATAACGCCCCCACTACGGTTGCGGTCAACCCTGTTTTACCCCCGGCGGCGGTTCCTGCCGCTGATTCGATATAAACCGCTGCGGGCGCAGCACCCACCAGGCCGGAGAATATTGAACTTACTGAGTCACTGGTCAGGGCTTTACCGCCGTTGATGATCTGGTTGTCTTTATCTAACAAATTCGCCTGACCGGCGACGGCACGGATGGTACCGGTGGCGTCGAACACTGCGGTCATCACCAATGCCAGTACACTCGGAAGTACAGTTGGCTGGAGTGCCCCCATAATATCGAGGCTGAAAATCAGAGACTTACCATCTTCGCCAGTCAGACTGGGCATCGCCACCAGACCGTGGTACTTCACCGCTGGATCAAAGATTAAGCCGATGATCGAAATTGCAATAATCACCAACAAGATCCCGCCAGGTACGCGGCACTTTTCCAGACCGAAGATGACCGCCAGACCCAGTAAGCTCATCATCACCGGGAAGGAGGTAAACGCACCGAGCGCCACCGGCAAGCCTTCAATCGGGTTTTTGATAACCATTCCCACACCGTTAGCAGCAATCAGCAGCAGAAACAGGCCGATACCGATACCTGTGCCGTGAGCGATACCCATCGGTAAATTACGTAATATCCAGGTTCGCACACCGGTTACAGAAATGGCGGTGAAGATGACGCCCATCAGAAAGACCGCACCCAGTGCGACAGGAACGCTAATTTGTTGCCCGAGTACCAGACTGAATGCGGTAAATGCCGTTAAGGAAATAGCGCAACCAATCGCCATTGGCAAGTTGGCCCACAAGCCCATCAGCAACGAGCCGAAGCCCGCGACCAGACAGGTGGCAACAAACACAGCTGCGGGAGGAAAACCTGCTTTGCCCAGCATTCCCGGAACGACGATAACGGAATAAACCATGGCCAGAAAGGTCGTTAAGCCAGCCAGTACTTCCTGACGAACGGTACTGCCACGAGCGGTAATTTTAAAATAATTATCCAGCGCGCCTTGTGGCTTTGGTGCGTCCGGTGTTTGTAGGATGTCTCCAGACATAATGATGTCCTCACGAGGATGTTAAAGTTTTATTATTAGTTGCGTTCGTACACCAGACGACCATCAACGTAGGTGCGGTAGATCGAACGGTCATCGCCCAACGTCATCATCACGAACAATTTGTCGACTAAAGAAACAGAGTTGTCATAGCGCAGCTGCTGTAGCGGGGTGGCGGTGGGTTCCATCACCACGAAATCAGCCTCTTTGCCAGGTAAAAAGTTGCCAATCAAATCGTCAAGGCCCAGAGATTTCGCCCCGCCGAGCGTGGCAAGGTAAAACGCTTCATATGCCGAGAGGCGATAGCCTTGTAATTGCAACACTTTGTAGGCTTCGTTCAGCGTTTGCAGCATGTTGAAAGTTGTTCCTGCGCCAATGTCAGTCCCCATGCCCACTTTGACTTTCTTCTGCCATGCTTTTTTCAAGTTGAATAAGCCACTGCCGAGGTAAAGGTTGGAGGTAGGACAGAAAGCAATGCTGGATTTGGTTTCGCTGAGACGATCCCACTCTTTCTCTTCGAGATGGACGCAGTGAGCAAAGACACAATTTTTACCTGTCAGACCGTACTGATGGTAAACATCCAGATAACCATCATGGTCAGGATAAAGCGATTTGACCCAGGCAATTTCATCTTTATTTTCACAAAGATGGGTATGTACCCATGTGTCGGGATACTCTTCTTTCAGGCGTTGCGCCATCGCCATCTGTTCAGGAGATGAGGTTGGGGCGAAGCGTGGCGTAATCGCATACAACAGACGACCATTTTTGTGCCAGCGTTCGATCAGTTCTTTGCTTTGGTGATAGCTGCTTTCGGCAGTGTCGAGCAGATAATCCGGTGCGTTGCGGTCCATCATCACCTTACCGGCAATCATACGCATATTGATATGACTGGCGGCTTCAAACAGCGCATCAACGGATTGCGGATGAACGGTACCAAACACCAACGCTGTGGTGGTTCCGTTACGTAAAAGCTGCTTGATGAAGAACGCCGACATTTCGCGGGCGTACTCTAAATCCTCATAACGACGTTCAGTAGGGAAGGTGTGTTTATTCAACCACTCCAACAATTGTTCACCATAGGCCCCAACCATTTCACTTTGCGGATAATGGATATGTGTATCGACAAAGCCCGGTACTACCAGTTTGCCGCGATAGTCGCGCACGCGAATGGTGTCAGGAATTTGATGCTTTCCGTCTTCCCATTCGCCAAACCATTCCACTTTTCCCTGTTTAATGAGTAATAAACCATCCTCAATAAACCGCAGCGCAGAGGCAATCTCTTCCGGGTTATCGACCGTACGGGTGACATCAATAAAACTGCCTCGTACCGCTTTTAACGTGTGTTCTCCTGACATCATTGACTCCTTTACTGTTAATCCATCTCTTCCGCTGAGGTAATACCAGGCAGAACGTTTTCCTGTCGGTAGCCACCAGGGAGGATAATATTTAATAAAATCGCAGTTAATCCACCAGCACAAATAGGGTTTTCAACTAATACATAAATAGAGGCTGGCAATATTTTAAAAATTTCCGGGTCGTAGGAGACGCCAAGCCCTAAACCTAAAGAAGTGGCGACAATAAGTGTTTCACGGCGCTTTAATCCGTTGGTGATGATGATGCGAATCCCAGCGATGGCAATCATGGAAAACATCAACGTCATTGCGCCTCCCAGAACAGCCGAGGGAATGGTCGTGAAGAAGCCGCCAATCATCGGAAACAAGCCGAGAATAACCAACATGACCGCGATGGTTCGCCCGACATAACGTGAAGCGACACCGGTCATCTGAATAACCCCATTATTTTGCGCAAACGTGGTTAACGGTAATGAACCGACAGCGGAAGCGATAACCGAAACCAGGCCATCTGCCAGTACGCCGCCTTTCAGACGCGACTGATACTCTTCTCCCTGGATGGGGCGGCGGGAAACCATTGCCGTGGCGGTGATATCACCGACAGCTTCCAGCACGCTAAGCAAATAAATCGTGCCGACCACCAGGAACTGATGGAAGCTGAAACTAAACCCGTATTTGAACGGATGCGGGATGGTGATTAACGGCAAATTGCGCATACTGCTGAAATCCACCATGCCCAGGCATAACGACGCGATATAACCGACACATAGCCCAATGGCAATCCCTCCCATGCGTAGTAACGGACTGCGGCAGCAGTTAAAGCCGATCACCACAATCAAAACCAATAAACCAACGCCGAGATGTTCGTAATTGCCGAACGTACCGCTGCTTTTGGCAGCAAATCCTCCACCAAAATCGATAATGCCGACTTTAATCAGGCTTAAGCCGATCATCAGCACCACAATGCCGCTAACGGTAGGTGTAATAACCCGACGTAAATAGGGCAGGATAAAAGAAGAGCCGACAACCAGAAATGCGCCAACGAAGGAGACGCCGAGAAGCGACGACATGATTAACTCTTCGTGAAAACCATCGCTTTTCATGCTGCTGCCCAGCGCAATCATGACTGTAACAAATGAAAAATTGACTGACTGAATTGAGAGTAGGCCAGAACCGACGATGCCATAGCGGTTTACCTGTAACCAGGTACCAATACCAGAGGCGATCATCGCCATAGAAACAAGATAGGCGGTTGTTTCAGCGGAAAGCTGTAAGGCCGCACCCACGATTAACGCAGGGGTTACCATCGGAACGAAAATTGCCAACAGATGGGTAATGGCACCAACGAGAGCCTGATGAAAGGGAGGGCGATCCTCCAGTTCAAATATAAGGTCAGAACCTGCATGGTTTATATCAGACATCCCTTCACTCCTTTTAAAGTAAATTTGATCATCTGAATCAGTAAAATAAATTCCCACGAATTTGGGGCGCAGGACGCCTTGAGAACGGCTTATCTCATTTTCGCAGTCAACTATTTAGTCATCGTTCAAACAGAGAAACAGGCCGCCGAAGCGGCCATTTATTATTTATATTTTTTCCAGCGCGGTGAGTATTTTCTCCGGTGTGAAATGCCATTCGCGTAACCAGATGCCGCAGGCATCGTGAATTGCGGTAGCAATCGCCGGAGCTGCGCCATTTACACCGATTTCTGAGATTGATTTCGCCCCGAATGGGCCGACTTTATCGTCGCTCGGCACCAGCACAGCGCGGAAATCACGCGGAATGTCACCAATTTTCGGTGCGCCGTAACTGCGTAAATCACGCGTTAACGGGTGGCCTTCGGCGTCATAAATGATTTCTTCGCTCATACTGTGCCCGATAGCACGCAGGGTGGCTCCGTAGATTTGTCCCAACGCTAACTCTGGATTGACCGGTGTACCACAGTCCAGCAAGGCGTAGAATTTATCCAGGCGGATTTCACCCGTACGTGTGTTGACGGCAACTTCAGCAAAGTTTGCGCCATACGGGAAGGCGAAATCAGGCGTGATATAACTGGCAGTTCCCACCAGTGAACCAAAACCGGTGCCGGTTTCGCCTTTATGGGCAATATCCCCGAAACTAACTTCGCCTTTCTTGCCGCGCACGACGCCCGGCGTTGCTAGTTGAACATCTGCCACTGGCTCACCCAACATTTGCGCGCCGTGGAACAGAATTTTATCCCGCAGATTTTCCGCTGCCAAACGCGCCGCGTTACCCGAGAAGCAAGTACCGGACGAGGCATATGCGCCTTTATCAAACAACGCATGATCGGTATCACCGGAGATAACATGCACGTCCTGCGGTGGGCAGTGCAGCACTTCTGCTGCCAGTTTCGTCACCACGGTATCCAGACCAGTACCAATATCCGCACCGCCAGAATGAACAATAAAGGTACCGTCCGATTCCAGTTTAATCATGCAGTTAGCCTGATCGATATCCGGGATCCCCGATTTCTGCATGATAATGGCGACGCCGCGACCGATGTGCCAGTCACCATTTTGCGGTTTTGGTGAAGACCATTGGATCATCTCGCGACCCTGACGCAGGATCTCTTCCAGCGCGCAGCTGGCGGCGGAAGGAACGGAGGTCGGCGCTTTACCTTCACCAATCGCACCGAGAATTTTCAGCTCTTGCCCTTCGTGTACCCGGTTACGTTCGATAATTTCCAGTTGGTCGATCTGTAACTGTTCAGCCAGTTCCGCTAATGCCATAGTGATAGCGAAGTTACCTTTCGGTGCACCATAACCCTGATAAGCACCATTTGGACAAATGTTGCTGTAGTAGGTGGTGACCTGGAAATCGACGTTATCGCACGGATATAACGGCAGCGACAGCGCCGGTCCGTTACATGGTACGGTGAGTGAGTGATTGCCGTAAGGGCCTGTGTTGGCGCGGAAATCCATCTTCACGGCCGTCAGGCGACCATCTTTCTTTGCCCCCAGTTTGACGGTGACTTTCGCGACGTGACGAGAGGTGTTAGCAATAAACTCTTCTTCACGGGTGTAGCGGAACAGTACCGGACGCCCGGTCACGCAGGTTGCCCAGGCGCACACTTCTTCCAGCAGGATGTCCTGTTTAGACCCAAAACCGCCGCCAACTCGCTCTTTAATTACATGAACTTTATGTTGTTTCATGCCCACGAGGCGCGCGACCTGGCGGCGTAAGTGCCATGGTACCTGGGTGGAGGCGTGGATAACCAGACGATCGCCGTCCATACGGGTAAAGCATATATGAGTTTCAGTCGGGCACTGCTGCGCCTGCGTTGAGTTATAGGTTCGCTCAATGATCACATCGGCATCGGCAAAGCCTTTGTCCATATCGCCAATATGACCATGAATACTGGCGGCGATATTTTTACGGGGGCGAGAACCGATCGGGAAGTTGATGATCATATGCTCGCCGCGCTGGGCTGCATGGCTGTTATCGTCTTCCAGAGTATCTGGCGCACCAGCAACATACACCACCGGTTCATCGTGCACGACAGGCGCATCTTCCGCCATTGCCTCGTCAATCGACATTACAGGTTTAAGCACTTCATATTCAACGTCGATGAGCTTCAGTGCTTCGAGCGCAATTTCTTCACTTTCTGCGACGACCGCAGCAACGCGATCGCCGACGTGACGCATTTTCTTGCCGAACATACGGCGGTCAAGCGGTGACGGTTCCGGTGCGCTCTGACCACCCGGGGTGTAGTAGATATCCGGGCAATTCAGATGAGTAATAACGTGGACGACGCCTGGTAAGGCTTCAGCTTTGCTGACATCCAGGTGAGTAATCAGTGCGTGAGCGTGAGGGCTACGTAACATTTTAATGACGCAGGCGTCAGCCGTTACGCGGTCTTCAACATAGCAGGGTTTCGCCTGCACCATTTTTGCGGCATCAGTTTTAGGATAATGCTTACCAATGACTTCAAGGTCATCGCGGAAAGTCGGAGCGATATCAATGGTGGCCTGCGGGTTATTTTTACGTGCAACCGCCAGTTCAATGACCTGATAGTATTGTTGCCAGCCTGCATCGCGACTGAACAAACCAGAAAGCGCGTCGTCGATCTCTTCGCGGGTCGGTGCGGCGATACGCTCGAGCAGATCAGTGATAATCAGAGCCGCAGCTGGATCGTTATAACCAGACTGCGCCACGCCAACATCAACCATTGCCTGTTGAACCAGACTTAACTCGTTCCATTTGCCCAGAGACTCTGCGGTACGAATATCTGCCTTCTCTAACTGTGCGGCGATAAGCAAGGACGCGTTAACGATATTACCGTTAAAGATAATTGCGTCAGAACCGGCAAACCCGAATCCATCATCGCTGTTGCGTACAGAGTGCATTCCCATGTTAAACAACAGCTTTTGCACGTTTTCGCCTGGATTAACGGTTAGCTCCTGAGGCGCGCCATTTAAAGTAAAGTGGATGATCATACGGCTTCCTCCCCAGCCTGTTGGCAGTCGGCATAAAGGTCGGCTACCAGAACTCCCGTGATATAGCGTTTATAGGCCACGCTGCCCCGCAAATCTTCCTGCGGGAAAATGGCGTTGGCGACAGCCTGTTCAAGTGCATTGCCTTCCAGGTTTTGTTTTTCAACATCGTGCAGACGCAGTGCTTTACTGGCCACGCCATCCAACGCAATTCGCATACCGTCGTGATCGGTAAACGCAACGGCTGCCGTTACTACCGTTAACCCAGCCTGAGAACGGCTAATTTTGCGAGTCGCACAGGTGCGATACGGATCTTTAATGATGATTTCGGTTAGCAGGTGATCGCATGGGCAGGCCAGGTACTCCTCAATTGACAGAGTTTCACCGTTGCCAAAAACCAGTTCGGCATCTAGTGCCAGCAGGACGGGAAGCAGCACCGACTCTTCCTGCCGGGCGGCGATTTCACCACCAATGGTCGACTGATTACGAATATGGCGAGAATAGACAAAGCCGAGAGCCTCACGCAGTGCTGCAGGAATAAACCGTGCATCACGCAGTGTTTGCAAGCGAGACATCGCGCCAATCCGCAATGCACCGTTATCCCAGTCAACCCAGTCCAGTTCCAGATCCTGTAAGGATATGGCAATCTTTTTATCGGTACGGGTTGGTGTGGCGTTGAGTTTACTGCCTCCGGCGAACCAGACGGCTTCATCCTGGTAGCGGCGCTTCAGTTCCAGCGCCTGTTCGACAGAGTCGGGCCTGAAAAATTGTTCAATCATCTTCTTTCCTTATTTAACCCTCTTCCCTGCGGGAAGAGGGTATTTGTCATTTATGCCAGCGCATCCATCCGACGCCACATAGCAGCAGCGGCTTTTCTGGCTTGCGCATAAATGGAATCGCAATCGAAGTTAAACTGACGGTCTTCATAGACCATAACGCCGTTGACCATCACGCTGTGGACGCTGCCTGAACCCATGCCGAAAGCGATATGTCCAGCGATATTGTCTGCCAGCAGTGGCGTCGGCGAGTTGTAATCGCAAATGGTTAAATCGGCTTTATAACCGGTTTCCAGCAGGCCAAATTTCGCGCCAAAGTTGCGGCTCATCAGTTCGTTGCCGTTAGCCAGAGCTTTGGCAAAGCTGTCAGGCCACAGCGGACCACCCGCATCGCGATGTTTAAAGAAGGCAAATTTCATCTCTTCAAACATATCTGAACCAATACCGTCCGTACCCAACGCCAGATTGCGGATGTCGCAAAGATGATGGTTGTAGCCGACATGGTTGTTCATGTTTGAACGGGCGTTATGCACCAGGAATGCATCACGCTGATTGAGCAACGCGATGTCGTCTTTAGACAGATAAAGCCCATGAGCGACCAGCGTTTTGCTGTCGATGAGATCGAATTGCGCTAATCGTGCCAGCAGATCTTTGCCGTACCAGTGATGACTATGGGAAACATCGTAAAGGTCTTCCGCAGCGTGAATATGTAAACCACGGCCTGTGGCTTTCACGGCCTCACGCAGCATTTCCAGACCGGCATCCGGCACAGTAAACGGCGCGTGAGCACCAATATGAGCCTCTACCAGATACGGTTCAGTTGCCGCTTTCTTCGCATCATCAATCTGACGGGCGAAGCGGATATTTTCCTCTACTCCTTCCTGTAGTTCTTTAATGCCGTTGTTACGGTCAGTGGTTTCAAAACAGGTCATCGCACGCAGGCCAACTTTTAAAAATGCGTTGCGCAATGTGGAGAGCGACCCGCTGATATACGCCGGAGAGGCATGGTGATCGATAACAGATGTACAGCCGCTCTTAATCGCTTCCAGTGAACAAATCAGCCCGCTGTAATAGAGCGACTCTTCATCAAGGGCGCGATCGAGCCGCCACCAGAGATTTTTCAGCGTTGAAATGAAATCCGGGCAGGGGGCGATGTTTGCCATAATTCCACGGGAAAGCCCCGAGTAAAAATGGTTGTGCGAGCAGACAATTCCCGGCATCACAATCCGACCATGCATCTCTTTGTAGTTGGCATCGGGGTAGCGTTGCGTCAGCGCATCGCCGATAGCGACAATCACATCATTTTCGATGGCGATATCAACGCCTTCCTGCACTTTCGCCGGGTGTAACTGCACTGCGGTGACATTCTTCAGAATCAACATGATTACACCTCCACGCGGCCCAGCAGATAATGATGATGCTGGTGGACATGGCTAATGATGCGGCACATATCGTTCAGCTCCGGTGGTACGTTGTTGAACTGACCTTCGCTGTCGATGTTTAACACCCAGCTTTGGTTATTCAGACGTACTCGTACCCGGCAATCTTCCACAAGGAAGCCTGGGTTGCTGCTGTTATCAAAGTCTTGCGACAGGCTGAAGACGGTGATTTTGTCTTTGTACGGTTTACCGTTCCACGGACAGAACTGAGCACAGTTGCCGCATTCGTTACAGTAAGCGTCGAGGTGCAGCGTCTGGAAACGGTTCTGGAAGCCAGGGACCGCAATGGATACGTTGGCGCGGTTCGGGCAGACATCCACACACTTGCTGCAAACGTAGTTACATTCAAGGCAGCGAGCGGCTTCCTGGGCGACAAACGCGTCACGATCGTCGCTATCCACCAGGGTGATAGAGATATCGCCTTTGCGTTGATAGATTTCCGCCGGATTGACGTTGTTCCAGTATTTATCGTTCTGGTGGGAACGGATATTTTCCCGACTAAGGATGGCATCGGTAGCCCGACGCGCAGTTCCGACAGCAGCGACAATGGAGGATGGTCCGCGCTGTACGTCGCCGATCATAAAGACGTCAGTCAGACGAGTTTCGCCATTATGGTCGACGTCTGGCCAGCCATTTTTGTCCAGCGGCACGCCCATCGCATTCAGGGCTTCAGTATCCTGCTGTTCGCCAATGGCGGTGATCAGGCTGTCTACATGCAGTGTTACTGTTTCGTTGGTTTCAACCGGACGGCGACGACCTTTCTCATCAGGTTCGCCAAGCGACATAACGCGCAAGGTTAAGGTGCCATCAGCATCGAAACGTTCCGGATTATTCAGGAAACGGAACTCCACGCCGTCGTGCAACGCTTCTTCATACTCTTCGCGCCATGCGGGCATCTCTTGCAGTGAACGACGATAAACGACCGTTGCTTTTTCTACGCCTGGAACGCGTAACGCCGCACGAGCGCAGTCCATTGCGGTGTTACCCGCCCCGACAACGACCACATGCTTGCCCAGCTTGAGCGTAGTGCCTTTGTTGTATTCACGCAGGAAGGGGAGTGATTTCCACACATTTTGGTTGTCGCCCGCCAATTTCACACCGCTATTTTTATCAGTGCCGGTGGCAATCAGAACATAGTGGAAGCCCTGATTTTTTAACTGTTCAACGGTCAGATCGGGTGAGCAGCCATACTCAAATTTCACGCCGTGAGCGGCAACAAAATCGATATCGTGCTGAATTAACTCTGCAGGAATACGGAACTGAGGAATGATATTTTTCACCACGCCGCCCGCATTGGCTTCGCGTTCAAACAGCGTAACCGGATGGCCCGCTCTGGCAAGGAAGTAACCTGCTGCCAGACCCGCCGGACCTGCACCAATCACGGCAACCGGATGGCGTGAACCAGAACCGGCTGGTTTGTGCCAGCGTTGCTTATATTCATCCCAACCTTTTTCCAGCGCGACTTTTTTCAGTTCGCGGATATTCAGCGCACTGTCGTAATCCAGGCGGGTACAGTTGTATTGGCACTGGTGATCGCAAATATGACCGGTAATGGCGGGCAGGGCGTTGCGTTGGTAGATGAGTTCCAGTGCGTCGGCATAGCGGTGTTCGCCAAGCAGACGGATGTATTCCGGAATATCCTGTTTAATGGCGCAAGCAGTAACGCACGGTGCAACGTAGCAGTCGGTCAGCGGCAGGTCTTCTGCCACTTCAATACGCTCTTCTGGCTTCCAGTGTTTCTGCGTGTATTCCATGGTTAACGCGTCTGCTGCCAGTTTGTTCAGTCGTTCGACGTCAACATGGTCAAGCCCCCAGGCGTCGGAGCCTTCCAGCTCGCGCATGCAGGCACTTAAGCGCAGATAGCCGCCAGGTTTCAGCAGGTCGGTTGCCATAGTAATAGGGCGAATACCAGTATCAAAAATATCGCGGATAGTCAGCTGACTGGCACCACCGGAATAAGAAATGGGCAGTTTGCCGTCAAAGGCGCGAGAGAGAACTGCTGCAACATTGATGGAGAGCGGGAACAGCGCACGGCCTGACATATACATCTCTTCACCAGGCAGTGCACCTTTGTTATTAATGGTGCCGAGGGTATTGGTCAGTTTGACGCCAAAGCCGAGTGATTTTTCTTTTGCCAGTACCATCAGGCGTTCCAGCATTTCCAGCGCTTGCGTCAGCTTGAGGTCGTGATCAAATGACTCTTCTTTTAAGCCTATGTAACCGAAACCGCAGACATCGAGGATCTCACGAACACGCGCGTACCCCAGTAAGGTCGGGTTGAGTTTCACAAAGGTATTGAGCCCTTTTTCTTCCAGCATGTAGCGGCAAATGGCTTCGATTTCATGCGGAGGACAGCCGTGCATCGTGGAGAGGGTAACGCCTTGTACCATGCTGGTGGGGATGCGTGCCGGTAAGGCCTGCAAGCATTCGCGTTTTTCCTGTAAGCCGTGGCGGGCTAAAAATGCGTCATCCTGGAGTAATTTATTCAGCGTATCGCGATATTGAGCGAATTTCGGATGGTCAGATGCGTCCATCATATTATCGATGAACTGTTGCATCGGCGGTTGCTTAATACCTTCGAGGTTGTAACCGACGCTCATATTAAAGATGAACGATTTACCGGAATCAGAAGGCTGGAACATCGCTTCGAGAAGGTGCAGGGCAAACCAGGCTTTGAGGTATTCATCCCAGGCTTTAAGCAGGGTAAATTCGGTGGACCATTCGGTGTTAAAGCACTCGTCTTCGGCATCAATACAGGGCTTTTCCAGCTCCAGGCGGTCAAGAATTTGGACGGTTTTTAGTTCGATGAAGCGTCCGCCAGTCAGCCAGGATGTGACAATATTTTGCGCGAGCTGCGTGTGCGGACCAGCGGCAGGGCCGACGGGAGTGGCACAGGTTTCACCGAAGACGCTAACAGTTTTACCTTTTACGGGTGAGTAAAACTGTTGCTCGGGAATACCAAAGATTGAGCGTTGTTGTTGGTATTCATCAAATATGCGCGTCAAAAGTTCCTCAAACGGAATGGGACGCATAATATCCCCCATAACCCTCTCCTTAGCTTATACAGATATCATTGAGTGACCGGTGTTGAGAAATCCGGTGGTTTAGGGGGATAGAGCAACAATCGCACCACTCTTGCCAGGTTTGGCGGGAAATATAAAAAAATGTGAGGCGGCTCGAAACTTAAGGGCTTTTTGTGAATGAACTCACAGGTGCCAAATGAGAATTAAAATCACTCCTGGGAATTATTATTACCAGCCCATTTATCACTTTTTCTCTTTTCTCAAAATCAGTGATTCCTTATCATAATGATAAAGCAGGCTGGATGGTTTAAATATTTGAACGCAAACGTTTAACTACGTTTTCTAAATTTCAGTATACCTTTTTTGCGCTGTAATAAAGTCGTCCGGAGTATCAATATCTAAAATTATTTCTGCATTCTCTATTTCGACGGAATAATGTTCTCCCATAAGGAGTGCCTGACGCATATTGGTGACATTGGGTCGCTGGGTTGCCTGCATCAGGCATGGCTTTGACACTAAAATCGGATGGCCGGGGATACCTTTATGGAGTGGCAGTATTGCGCCATCATTACGTAACGACCAGATTTTTCTAAAAATATCGATGGTGAGGGTTGGCATGTCACCGTGGGTGAGAAAACAATGTTCGGTTTGCACCGCGGGTACTGCGGCCTTTACTGATGTCAGTAAACCCTGCGCATAATTTGGGTTGTGGATAATAGTGATATTACTCTGGTTCGCATAACGTTCGTGCAGTTCATTACCACGATAGCCGGTGACTAAAATAATTCGGCTACAAAACTGCAACGCATTTTTGATACTTGCATCAAGAATTGTTCCCTCTTGCCAGGGTAACATCATTTTCCATTGCCCCATTCTTGATGATAATCCGGCAGCGGTAATTATACAGTCGATGGCTGACATAGTGGTTCCATTATTAATAGGGGCTAATAACGCCTGTTAATTGCGTTACTTCCTGATGGATTAAGTTGGGGATAATTTATCCCAGAGAGGTCATAAAGACTCGTGAAAAGTATAGTTGACCCATCGGCATTATTCATTGATTTAGGCGCGCAGAAACGCCCCACTGTGATTTCTGTTGTTGGGGCTGGGGGGAAAACCAGCTTGCTTTTTTGGCTGGCAGAACTGCTCCAGGCTAGCGGCAGGCGTGTGTTAATCACTACGACGACACATATGTTTATGCCAACGTCTCACTGGCCCGTGGTTTTCTGTCGTGATCCCGCCATGCTTCCTCATACGTCTCTTACATCCCCCATTTCATTTTGTTTTCACAGCTGGAAAGCGAACCAGGGAAAAGTGCAGGGATTTATGCCAGAAGCGATTGATGCACTGGTGCAACGACCAGAGTGTGACGTAATTCTCATTGAGGCAGATGGCTCGCGTGGAATGCCGTTAAAAGCGCCTGATGAGCACGAACCTTGCATACCCAAAAGCAGTTGCTGCGTGATTGCTGTGATGGGAGGACATATTTTGGGTGCGAAAGTGAGCACAGAAAATGTCCATCGCTGGTCGCAGTTTGCTGATATTACCGGGTTAACACCTGATGCAACCTTGCAACTGAGCGATCTCGTTGCGCTGGTTCGCCACCCTCAGGGCGCATTTAAAAACGTACCGCAAGGTTGTCGGCGAGTCTGGTTCATTAACCGTTTTTCTCAATGTGAGAATGCGATTGCGCAAAGCGAGCTCCTTCAACCGCTGCAACAACACGACGTAGAGGCAATCTGGCTGGGCGATATACAAGAACATCCTGCAATCGCGCGCAGATTTGTGAATTAGCGGCCCGGGTATTCCGGGTTACTGAAAGGATATCCATTGAGGTTGGTATGAATATTTTCACAGAGGCTGCAAAACTTGAAGAGCAAAATTGTCCGTTTGCGATGGCGCAAATTGTTGATAGCCGAGGCTCGACTCCCCGCCATTCTGCACAAATGTTAGTGCGCGCCGATGGTTCTATCGTCGGTACAATTGGTGGTGGAATGGTTGAGCGGAAGGTGATTGAAGAGTCGCTTCAGGCATTGCAGGAACGTAAGCCGCGATTATTCCATGGACGTATGGCTCGTAACGGTGTGGATGCTGTCGGGTCAGATTGTGGAGGTGCAATGTCCGTGTTTATCAGCGTCCATGGTATGCGTCCTCGTCTGGTGTTGATTGGCGCGGGGCATGTCAACCGGGCGATAGCCCAGAGTGCGGCGCTATTAGGATTTGATATTGCCGTTGCCGATATTTATCGCGAAAGCCTTAATCCTGAATTATTCCCACCATCAACCACGCTTCTCCATGCTGAGTCGTTTGGTGCGGCAGTGGAAGCACTGGATATTCGCCCTGATAATTTTGTCCTGATTGCCACGAATAATCAGGATCGTGAAGCCCTCGACAAACTCATTGAACAGCCCATTGCATGGCTGGGGTTGCTGGCAAGTCGCCGCAAGGTTCAGCTTTTCCTACGTCAATTGCGTGAGAAAGGCGTGGCTGAAGAACATATTGCCCGTTTACATGCGCCCGTTGGTTACAACATAGGTGCGGAAACGCCGCAGGAGATCGCCATCAGCGTGCTGGCAGAAATATTACAGGTGAAAAATAACGCGCCGGGTGGGCTGATGATGAAACCTTCTCATCCTTCCGGACACCAGCTGGTGGTGATTCGCGGTGCGGGGGATATCGCCAGTGGTGTGGCGCTACGTCTGTATCATGCGGGTTTTAAAGTGATCATGCTGGAAGTGGAAAAGCCGACGGTGATTCGTTGTACCGTGGCGTTTGCCCAGGCTGTGTTCGACGGCGAAATGACGGTCGAAGGTGTTACTGCCCGTCTGGCAACCAGCTCTGCTGAGGCGATGAAACTTACCGAACGCGGATTCATCCCTGTGATGGTAGATCCCGCCTGTTCATTGCTTGATGAACTGAAACCGCTTTGCGTGGTGGACGCTATTCTGGCGAAACAGAATTTGGGTACGCGGGCAGATATGGCACCAGTAACAATCGCGCTTGGGCCGGGCTTTACTGCTGGGAAGGATTGCCATGCGGTAATTGAAACAAATCGCGGGCACTGGCTCGGTCAGGTGATTTACTCTGGTTGTGCGCAGGAGAATACCGGTGTTCCCGGCAATATTATGGGGCATACCACCCGACGGGTGATCCGTGCTCCTGCTGCAGGCATTATGCGATCCAACGTGAAATTAGGCGATCTGGTGAAAGAGGGCGATGTGATTGCCTGGATTGGTGAGCATGAAATTAAAGCACCATTGACGGGGATGGTGCGTGGCTTGTTGAACGACGGACTGGCGGTGGTCGGTGGTTTTAAAATTGGTGATATCGATCCACGTGGTGAAACGGCTGATTTCACCAGCGTTTCTGATAAAGCCCGGGCAATTGGCGGCGGCGTACTTGAGGCGTTAATGATGTTGATGCATCAGGGCGTTAAAGCGACAAAAGAAGTGCTGGAAGTGGCTTAAATGAAAATGGCCGGATGGTATTACCCACCCGGCCTTTAAATTACTGACAAATCACCGTTCCGGTTTTGCCTTCAATCCCTTCTTTCGCTTTGCTCAATACGGTAATCAGTGCTTCGCGTCCAGCGCGAGAGCGAGCAAACGAGGCGGCTGCTTCCACTTTAGGCAGCATAGAACCTTTCGCAAAATGACCTTCTTCGATAAAGCGTTCAGCATCACTTAATGACAGGCGATCGAGCCACTGTTCGTTCTCTTTACCGAAGTTAATGGCCACTTTTTCTACCGCAGTCAGAATGATCAGCATATCGGCATCAATCATTTCTGCTAAACGGGCGCTGGCCCAGTCTTTATCGATAACCGCACTGGCACCGCGCAGATGGTTGCCTTCACGAATAACAGGAATGCCACCACCGCCAACGGTGATCACCACCTGGCCTGCTTCTACCAGCGCTTTTACCGTCTCTTTTTCAATGATATCAACCGGTTTTGGTGAAGCAACAACACGGCGATAGCCGCGACCAGCATCTTCTTTCAGGGTGTAGCCCTGTTTTGTCAGAAGTTCAGCTTCCTGCTCGGTAAAGAACGAACCGATCGGTTTGGTCGGGTTGAGGAATGCCGGATCGTTAGCGTCGACTTCGACCTGGGTCACCAGAGTGACAACGGGTTTATGAATGCCACGGGAGAGCAACTCTTCCCTTAAGGCGTTTTGCAAATCGTAACCAATATATCCCTGGCTTAAGGCAACACAGACAGACATCGGCAGCATTGGCGAGTGCGCTTCAGTTTTTGCGGCGGCTTCAAAGGCCTGGTTAATCATGCCTACCTGCGGCCCGTTACCATGAGTGACGATGACCTCATGTCCCTGGGCAATTAAATCAACAATTGCCTGAGACGTAATTTTTACCGCTTTCATTTGTCCGGCTAGATCGTCGCCCAGCGCATTCCCGCCCAGGGCGAGAACAATTTTCTTACTCATTTTTCCTCACTCATCATTCTTGATTGTGTATAGATCCCTGGCAGTGGTTAGAGCACGGGAGGGACAAACGGTTTGCGTCGCAGGAAACGACCTCGCCCGGCTTTACCTGTAAAGGTGCCGTCACAGAAAATCGTTTCACCACGGGATAATGTTCTGACAATCGCGCCCTGACAGGTAAACCCCTCCCAGGGCGAGTAGTCGGCGTTGTCGTGGAGATGGCTATGCTGAATTTGTTGGCTCTGACGTGGGTCGATAATCACCACGTCACCATCGGAACCGGGCGCTAATATCCCTTTTTGCGGCCACAGGCCAAACAGCCTGGCGGGCATTGCACTGGTTAGTTCAACAAAACGTTCCGGTGTTATACGTCCCGTCATCACTCCACTGGAAAACAGTAACTGCATGCGGTTTTCCACACCGGGTAAGCCATTTGGGCAGCGACTGAAATCGCCTTTAGAAATTTGCAGGCGTTGAGCCATCGAGAAGGTGCAGTGATCGGTCGCCACCACGTCAATCGCACCATCACTAATGCCACACCACAGTTTGTCCTGCTCGCGTACGTTACGCAGTGGTGGGCTAAGAATGAACTTCATGCCGTCTTCTGTATCGTAACTGCGTTCGTCCAGCAGGAGATATTGCGGGCAGGTTTCAACCCAGACTGGCTGCTGATTCGCGCGGGCAAGACGCAGATAATCCAGACCTAAGCCGTTAGAGAGGTGGACGATATAGAGCGAGGCGTTACCGGCAATTTGTGCCAGGTTAATCATGCGGGCGATGGCTTCCGCTTCGCATTCCAGAGGGCGACTCAAGGCGTGATAGCGCGGCGCGGTTAACCCTGCGGCAATAAACTCCGCCCGCTTGCTGGCGATAGCCGCGTCATTTTCCGGGTGCACGGTGGTCAGTGCGCCAGACTCATGCAAGCGGCGTAATGCCTGCAACACTTCATCATCGTTGAGTTTATATTGATAGGTTAAATAGAGTTTAAAACTGCTCAGCCCTTCTTCGACCATCATCGGAATTTCGTCGAGGATGGCGTGATTAATGTGCTGGATAACACCGTGAAAGCTGTAGTCAATAACCGCTTTATGGGCGGCATAACCACGATAAACTTCCAGTTGATGGCGTAATCGGCAGCCATTTGGTCCAAATCCCATATGGTCAATAATGGTTGTTGTACCGCCACACGCAGCTGCGCGGGTACCGGTAAAAAAATCATCACAACTGCGCGCGATGCCGACATCAATATTGAAGTGTGTATGGACATCTACGCCGCCAGGGAAAACGTAACAGCCAGTAGCATCAATTTCTTCATAAGGGAGCTGCGGCGAAATATCGGAGCCCAACTGGCGAACAATCCCGCTTTCAATCAGCAAATCTTGTTTGGCTTGTCCATCTGCGTTAACGACAGTGCCGTTTTTGATCAATACGCGCATAGCAAACTCCAAAAACCCTCCGGCGAACCGGAGGGGAATAAGTGAAGAGTAATTATTCGGTTGCCAGCCAGCTTAACGGGATTGCAGCGTACATCGCGGCACAGGTCACCAGGTGAGATTTCCAGGTTTTTTCGTTAGGTGCATGCGCTTCAGGTTCTTTACCCGGGCCAAAGCCGATCACCGGAATGCCGTGACGACCCATGATAGATACGCCGTTAGTTGAGAAGGTCCACTTATCAACAACCGGCGCTTTGCCAAACAGACCTTCGTAGGCATTCACCAGTGCTTTAACAGTGAAGTGATCTTCTTCCACTTTCCAGGTCGGGAAGTAGCATTCGGTTGGGTAAACCAGGCCAGTCCAGGACGGACGGTCGTAGTTGTACATAGAAACAACCGCGTTAGCTTTCTGTACCGCAGGCAGGGCGCGGATTTCGTCCAGCGCGCCTTCCCAGGTTTCGCCCCAGGTCAGACGACGGTCGATTGAAACTGCGCAGCTATCTGCTACAGCGCAACGGCTTGGGGATGTGAAGAAAATTTCAGAAACGGTGAGGGTGCCTTTGCCGAGGAATTCATCATAGCCCAGGCGCTGGGAGAGTTCTTGTAATTCGCCAAGAATCGGACCCATTTTGAAAATGGCGTTGTCACCGCGTTCTGGTGCAGAACCGTGGCAGCTAACACCCTGAACATCAATGCGAATTTCCATACGACCGCGTTGACCACGGTATACCTGGCAATCAGTCGGTTCAGTACTGACCACAAATTCCGGGCGAATGCCGGATTGTTCAATAATGTACTGCCAGCACAGACCGTCGCAGTCTTCTTCCTGCACCGTACCGGTAACCAGCAGGGTATATTCATCTTCCAGACCGAGGTCTTTAATGATTTTACCGGCATAAACCATAGAGGCCATGCCGCCTTCCTGGTCGGAAGTACCGCGACCACCGATCAGTTCATCAGTTTCCATGCCTTCGTACGGATCGAAGTCCCAGTTTTTGATGTTGCCAATGCCGACGGTATCAATATGAGCATCCATTGCCACCAGACGCGGGCCGTGACCGATATAACCGAGAACGTTGCCCATCGGGTCGATTTCAACTTTATCGAAGCCGACTTTTTCCATCTCTTCTTTAATACGATGCACTACGCGTTTTTCGTCGCAGCTTTCGCTGGGGATCGCAACCATGTCGCGCAGGAAGCGAGTCATGTCTGCCTGGTAATCTTTTGCTTTTTCAAGAATCAGTTTGAATGGAATATTCTTAGCCATTATTTTTCTCCAGATTTTTTACTCCCCGTTTTGCGGGGAGCAGTTCCAATAGGGTGATTAAGGTGCTACAGAGTGTTTGCCTTCCCAGACAACTTCGCGGTAGTGCTTCACGTCGGTGTCGCCTTCAGTGCTGATAACCAGCACCACTGCATCTTTGTTCAGCGCTAGTTTTTCCATCAGGCTTTGACGTTGCGGGTGATAATGAACCGCCGCGAGAACGCCCAAACCGACAGCGCCGGATTCACCGGAGATGATGCGCGGGTCGTTGCCGTACGGATTACCCAGCACGCGCATACCTAATGCGGCAACGCTGTCCTGGCAGGAGATGAATTGGGTGGCGCAGTTACGTAGGATTTCCCAGCCCAGTGGGTTAGGTTCGCCGCAAGCCAGGCCCGCCATGATAGTGGCCATATCGCCGCCAACGTTGACGATGTCGCCTTTGACACCAGAACGATAGATACAGTCAGCTTTGTCAGGTTCAACAATAATGCTGTGCAGGTTTTGCGGGCTGTAGACGTCGACCAGATAACCCAGTACGCCGCCGGCCATCGCGCCGACACCGGCTTGCAGCAGAACGTGAGTTGGGGTTACGCCCATTTCACGCATTTGCTCGACGGCTTCATCTGCCAGAGTGGCATAGCCCTGCATGATCCAGGTTGGGATTTTGGTGTAGCCTTCCCAGGCGGTATCTTGCACCACTTCCCAGCCGTGTTGCTGCGCGTGTTGCATGGTCAGGCGAACGGTATCGTCATAGTTCATATCAGTGACGATGCACTCGGCTCCGAGGTTCAGAATGGCGTCAACGCGTTCCTGAGCGGAACCTTTCGGCATGTAAATTACCGCGTTCTGACCGAGTTGCTGTGCTGCCCAGGCAACACCGCGCCCGTGGTTGCCGTCGGTCGTTGTAGCAAATGTCATTTTTTCGCCGATGGCATTTTTCAGATGCTCGAATGACAGTGTTTCGATATCAAGATGATATTTTTCGCACAACAACTGAGCGATGGCATATGCGCCGCCGAGCATTTTGAATGCGTTCAGACCGAATCGTTTTGATTCGTCCTTAACGAGAATTTTTTTCACCCCAAAAAGGTTTGCGAGATCGTCCAGCGCGCAAAGTGGTGTTGGGCGATAGCCAGCAATTTTCTGGTGGAACTGGCGCGCCAGTTTTGCCTGGCTTTGCGAAAAGAGCGGTGATGTTTCGCCGTTGAAAAATTTGTTATCGGCGATATCAATCTTCAATGAGAAAACGGACATATCCTATCCTTTTGGCCTCTGGAAATAGAGAGCCGACCTGTCGATCGGCCCGAGGGGGTTATTTCACGCGTTCTTGCGCTTCTTTCAGCAGTTGTTCGAGCAGTGCGCCTGGTTTGGAATATTTACGGGAAAGGATCATTGCTGCGATGATGTATGGCTTCCAGCTGGCTTCTTTGTAGGTCGCGATACGGTATTTTTCGAATACGCCTTCAGTGACTTCACCTTCTTTGCAGGATACGCCGCTGATATCTGCTGGCAGGCAGTGCATGTACAGGGCTTCGCCATCACGGGTCAGTTCCATCATCTCTTCAGTGCAATGCCAGTCTTTGTGTTGCGCGTTCTGTGCCAGACACTGTTTTTCCAGTGCTTTTAAGCCTTCGTGATCGTTCGCACGCAGCAGTTCAGTACGCTCTTCCATCACTTTGTAAGGTGCCCATGACTTCGGATAAACGATGTCTGCGTCTTTGAAGGCTTCTTCCATGCTGGTGACCTGACGGAAGCTACCGCCAGAGGCTTTAGCATTATTTTTAGCTACTTCAACTACATCCGGGATCAAATCGTAGCCTTCCGGATGGGCCAGGGTGACATCCATACCGAAGCGGGTCATCAGGCCGATAATGCCTTGCGGTACAGAGAGCGGTTTGCCGTAGCTTGGCGAGTATGCCCAAGTCATGGCGATTTTTTTACCTTTCAGGTTTTCGAGCGAACCAAAGTGTTCACGCAACCATGCCAGGTCAGCCATTGACTGAGTCGGATGGTCGATATCGCATTGTAGGTTCACTAAAGCCGGACGCTGTGGAAGCACGCCCTGCTTGTAGCCGTCATCAAGCGCAGCGCCAACTTCACGCATATAGGCGTTACCTGCGCCCAGATACATATCGTCACGAATACCAATAGCGTCGGCGCAGAAGGAGATCATATTGGCGGTTTCACGTACGGTTTCGCCGTGAGCGATTTGTGATTTGCCTTCGTCGAGATCTTGCTGTGCAAGGCCGAGCAGGTTAAGCGCGGAAGCATAAGAGAAGCGGGTACGGGTGGAGTTGTCGCGGAATACGGAAATACCTAATCCACTATTAAAGACTTTGGTTGAGATGTTTTCAGCACGCAGTGCTTTTAATGCTGCGGCAACGTCCAGTACTTGTTTCAGTTCATCAGGCGTCTGTTCCCACGTTAACAAAAAATCTTTCTCGTGAAGGTGAGAGGTCAGCGAATTGATATCCTTAATCAGCTCATTAACAGTTTTCATCATAAAGTCCCGGTAGTGGAATGACAGGCAAAGTGGTTTATTTCACTGTGACTTGCCAAAGTGATTGGTGTTTTCACAGCTATACCAGGGACTAACAATAAGTGTGCCAGAATTATCCACACGGCTATAAAAGACTAATTTGACGGGTAATGTGTGGTGTAGATCACAAATTGATGCCAGCTTCCGGTTGTGTGTAAAATACGAAAACGTTTGGCTTTTTTTATTGCGTTGTTTATTTGCTGCTAAGTATCAGAAATAAGATAAAGGGGCAGGCTATCCCTCGTCAGTTTGATAAACTCACCGCTGTAATTCTCATATTGATATAGAAATGTGATATCTCTTCCATAATTTCATTAGAAAGTGATAAAAACCTTATGTTTTTATCAAAGCCAATTTCGCCTGAGTTAATATCATGATGATCTGTGAACCATCAACGTCTTCAATGATCGACTTTTAAGTAAGTCTGGAAGGTAAAGCTATGGAGCTTGCTACTACGCAGTCAGTATTGATGCAAATTCAACCGACAATTCAGCGTTTTGCCAGAATGCTTGCCAGCGTTTTGCAGCTTGAGGTTGAGATCGTTGATGAAAACTTGTGTCGCGTCGCCGGAACGGGCGCGTATGGGAAGTTTCTTGGCCGCCAGTTGAGCGGCAACTCACGCCTGCTCCGCCACGTCCTGGAAACGAAAACTGAAAAAGTTGTGACACAGTCTCGCTTCGATCCCCTTTGCGAAGGTTGCGATAATAAAGATAATTGTCGCGAAAAAGCATTTCTGGGTACGCCTGTCATTTTACAGGATCGTTGTGTTGGGGTGATAAGTTTGATTGCAGTTACCCACGAGCAACAAGAACATATCAGTGATAATTTACGCGAGTTTTCTGATTACGTTCGCCATATATCCACCATTTTTGTTTCGAAACTTCTGGAGGATCAGGGACCAGGAGATAACATCAGTAAAATATTCGCGACCATGATCGATAATATGGATCAGGGCGTATTAGTTGTTGATGACGATAATCGGGTTCAGTTTGTTAATCAGACGGCCTTAAAAACACTCGGTGTTGTGCAAAATAATATTATTGGGAAACCTATCCGTTTCAGACCATTAACATTTGAGAGTAATTTTACCCACGGACATATGCAACATATTGTTTCGTGGGACGATAAAAGTGAATTAATCATTGGTCAATTGCATAACATTCAGGGCAGACAATTATTTTTAATGGCGTTTCACCAATCGCATACCAGTTTTTCTGTAGCAAATGCACCTGATGAACCGCATATTGAACAATTGGTTGGCGAGTGCCGTGTTATGCGGCAATTAAAACGACTCATTAGCCGTATTGCACCCAGCCCATCCAGCGTTATGGTGGTTGGTGAAAGCGGCACGGGTAAAGAAGTCGTCGCGCGTGCAATCCATAAGTTGAGTGGAAGACGAAATAAACCCTTTATTGCTATCAACTGTGCCGCGATTCCTGAACAACTTCTGGAGAGCGAACTATTCGGTTATGTTAAAGGCGCATTTACTGGCGCTTCAGCCAACGGTAAAACAGGGTTGATTCAGGCGGCGAATACGGGCACGCTGTTTCTCGATGAAATTGGTGATATGCCATTAATGTTGCAGGCTAAATTACTGCGCGCTATTGAGGCGCGTGAAATACTGCCGATTGGTGCCAGTAGCCCAATTCAGGTCGACATCCGAATCATTTCTGCAACTAACCAGAATTTGGCCCAGTTCATTGCCGAAGGTAAATTCCGCGAAGATCTCTTCTACCGACTCAATGTTATCCCGATCACTCTTCCACCGCTGCGTGAACGTCAGGAAGATATTGAACTGCTGGTACATTACTTTTTACATCTGCATACCCGTCGTCTGGGATCGGTTTATCCTGGCATTGCTCCCGATGTCGTCGAGATATTGCGTAAGCATCGTTGGCCCGGAAACCTGCGCGAGTTAAGCAATTTAATGGAATATCTGGTTAACGTTGTTCCTTCAGGTGAAGTTATCGACAGCACGCTATTGCCTCCAAATTTGCTGAATAATGGCACAACGGAGCAAAGTGATGTAACAGAGGTCAGCGAGGCGCACTTGGCACTCGATGATGCGGGCGGCACGGCGCTGGAGGAGATGGAAAAGCAAATGATCCGCGAGGCGCTTTCACGTCATAGCAGCAAGAAGCAAGTTGCTGATGAACTGGGTATCGGCATTGCTACGCTCTATCGCAAGATAAAGAAATATGAGTTGTTAAACGCATAACCTCAGTAAATCCGGCCTGAGTTCAGGCCGGATATCCTTTTACTTCGTTTTCTCGCAATCCAGAACTGTATTTACAATCATCTGATACCCCGTGCAGCGACAAAGATTTCCCGCCAGGCCGCGACGAATCTCCGTAATAGTTAATGGCTTCTCGCGTGGTTTCGCCAGCATTGCCGTGGTAGCCATAATCAGGCCAGGCGTACAAAACCCGCACTGCACCGCGCCGGATTTCGCATAAGCTTGCTGGACATGAGAAAGTTTTCCGCCTTTCGCTTCACCTTCCAGCGTGCGGATTTCTTTGCCTTCAGCCCAGGCGGCAAGGTATAAGCAACTGTCTATCGCAGTACCGTCGACCAGCACCGTACAGGCACCACATTCACCCACGCAGCAACCTTGCTTGACGCTTAGCAGCCCTTGTTCGCGGAGTAATTCCGAGAGCGGCGTGCCTGGCGCGGCGTGAAGCTGAAAAGGTATCCCGTTAATGGTGCATGCGATGGTAATTGTTTCGCTGTGATTCATTGCAATTTTCCCCCCGCCGCGGCGACGGCTTCGCTAATCACTTTTTTAGTCATCGTCTGGATGAGATGCAGACGAAACTCTTTGCTGGCCCGCCATGAAGAACGCGGGGCGACATCCTGCAGGACTGATTCGCTGATGGCTTCCAGCGTTTGCAGGTTTAATGGCGCATTTTGTGCAGTTTGTTCGGCATGTTGGCAGCGAATCGGCGTTGGCGCGGCAACGCCAAATGCCAGGCGTAATTCGCTGAAATTGCCGTTATCCAGTCGGCAATGTGCGGCACAGCCAATCGTTGAAATATCCATCGCATCGCGCATGGCATATTTAAAATGGGCGCTGCCTGCGTGTTCTTTCGGCTGGGGCGGAAAATGAAAGGCGACAAGGATTTCGTCATGCTCAAGGGATACTTTGCCCGGTCCGGTGTGGAAGCCATTAATCGGGACGAAATGAACACCGCGCGGGGAGTGGATCTCCAGCTTCGCATCATAAATTAGCGTTGGCGTGGCAGAATCCGCGCTGGTGGCTCCATTGCAAATATTTCCTCCGTAGGTAGCGACGTTACGGATCTGCGGTCCAGCAATGGACGAGGCCGCAGCACATAACGCCGGGAGATGACGTTGAGTTACAGGATCTTCAATGAGCTGGGTAAATGTCGTTGCTGAGCCGATGCGTAGCGAGTCATCTTCCGCTAGCGTAATTCCACGAAGCTCCGTCAGATTGTGGATATCAACAATATGGCGATAACGGTCATTGTGATGGTGGAGCTGAATCAGTACGTCAGTGCCACCGGCGAGCAGTTTGGCCTGTGGGTTGTCAGCCAGCAGGTTTATTGCATCGGCAAGGGATGCTGCGCGATGGTAAGAAGCAAAATCAAACATGATGTTATCCTCAAATCAATCCTGCCAGATGGAACTCTTCATATAACCGTTTTGGCGTCAGCGGCAGTGTATTGATTGCAACACCGGTAGCCATTTTCACCGCGTTACGAATAGCAGCGGCAACAGGAATTATTGGTGGCTCACCCAGTGACTTATGTCCGTATGCGGATTGCGGCTCATTGATTTCGACGAACGCGCTTTCCAGTTGTGGCAGATCTGGCATGGTCGGCATTTTGTAATCCAGCAGATTGGGGTTACGGACCACGCCGCTTTTCGCATCGATGATCATTTCTTCAAATAGCGCCCAGCCAATGCCCATCCCCATTCCGCCGTGTACCTGACCTTCTGCCAGCAACGGATTAAGAATATGACCCGAATCATGAACGTTGAGGATGCGGTTGATGGTGACTTTGCACAGCGCAATATCGACCGTCAGATCAACAAAGGTACAGCCAAATGCTGGTGGGTTAGTGGTGGTTTTGATGGAGCTTTCGGCAGAGAGCTGCCCGCCGCGTTCAGGGTGGTAGAAGGCGTCCATCGCCAGATCTTTTAACGACAATAACGATTCCTCCGGTCGTTCAACCAGCACGATATGGCCTTTTATTAGGGTCAGATTCATTGCTGACTGATGTAGCATGACAGCGGCGTGAGCGATGATTTTCTCTTTTAATAACAGTGCCGCACTGCGCAACGCAGGCGCGGCAACATAGCTCTGGCGTGAAGCAAATGCGCCGGGATCGAACGGCGTAACGTCGGTATCTTGTGTTGAAATAACGCGAACGTCGCTGACCGGAACCCCTACGGTTTCTGCCACCATTTGCGAGAACACGGTGTCGGCACCCTGGCCAATTTCCGTCGCGCCGCTTTGCATATTGATGGTTCCATCCTGATTCATCAGAAGGCGCGCGCCGGCTATTTCTACGCCGACAGGCCAGGTGTTAGAGGTGTAGCTAAAACAGGCGACGCCAACGCCCCGGCGTAAATTGCCTTGCTGGTTCTGGCATTCTGCACGGCGTTTTTCCCATTCAAAGATTTTCCGGCCTTTTTCAAGACACTCCGGTAACCCTGCGCTGTAAATACGTTTGCCCGTGAGCGGATTAGCATCTCCTTCGCGGGCAGCGTTGCGTAAACGAATTTCAATAGGATCAATATTTAACGCTGTCGCGGCGTCATCAAGCATTGACTCAACGGCAAATACGACTTGTGGCGCGCCATAACCGCGCATCGCTCCAGCCGAGGGGAGGTTGGTATAAAAGGTCTTTGAACTGTAAGCGTAGGCACAACGAGGATAAAGGTAAGCGACTTTATTTCCGCCCGCAGAAGCGATGGAGTGCCCGTGAGATGCATAAGCGCCAGTGTTAGACAGAACATCCAGACTATAACCTTTCAACGTTCCGTCTCGGTTTACGCCCATTTGCCCGTCAATAGTAAAAGCGTGGCGGGTACGGGTTGCGAGGAAACACTCTTCACGGCTAAGGGAAACTTTCACCGGAATGCCGCCAAGCTTGCTGGTCAGGAATGCCGCCATTGGCTCTTCCAGTACATCCTGTTTATTACCAAAACCGCCACCGACAAACGGTTTGATAACTCGTACGCATGACCAGGGAATATCCAGCGCCTGACCAACTACGCGGCGAACAATGTGCGGGATCTGGGTGCTGGAAACGATGGTAATTCGTGAATCATCTTCCATCCATGCCAGTGAGGTCACGCTTTCCATATGACAATGTTGAATGACCGGCGTCTGATAGTGCCCCTGGACCTGGTGATCGGCGGCATCAATTGTTTGTTGGACATTGCCCGTCGACATCGTGCTTTGTTTAAGTAAATTACCGCCGTTATGGATTGGTGCAGCGTCTTCTGCCAACGCCGCTTCTGGTGTGGTGATAACAGGTAATTCTTGCCACTCAATGCTGACCAATTGCGCCGCTTTTTCTGCAGTAAGTTCATCGCGGGCAACGACGATGGCAACTGCGTCACCATGATGACGAACATGGCGAGTTAGTAGTGCGCGATCAGCGGTATCGCGCTTATTTTCGTCAAGTGTCCAGGCATGCCCCGCTGTAGCGAATGGGATATCAGGCACATCTTCCCAGGTAAAAATCGCCAGTACGCCAGGCAAACTTCTGGCTTGTTCATCATTAATACTTACAGCATAACCATGTGCGATAGGGCTACGTACATATTTCGCGTAACACATGCCCGCCATAACATAATCGTCAGTATATCGTGCCCGCCCAGTGACCTTAGCAATGGCATCGACGCGCATGCATGATTCACCCGTAGCGGTTGCTTCCCGCGCTTCCATAGAAATCCCCTCGATTTGAACATTTGGTTCTTATGGCAAAGATTTAGTCTAAGCAGGCAAGATTTACGCCAGAAACGACGATAAGCGTTAAGGGAGGAAGGAAGTGTGATGATGTTAAAAAAACACAGATATGATACGAAACAGGACCCTGAATAGGGGCAGTGATACGTATCAATATGAGTGGCGATAAAATCAATGTGATAAATCAGGATTATTACGCATCAGGATGGGAAATAGGGTAAAAGAGTCAGGAACTTCGATACCACCACAGCAAATATTTTGCTTATGATACTTCCCTTTGCCAAATGAAATTAATCTCTTTCTCAATTACCTCGTTTTTCCAGAAGCGAGAGATTGGGTATCCAGAGGCTGGCTGCTATGATATGGCGTCTTGTTTTTTAAGCGAGGAAAGATTTTGAGTGCGGGACGCCTGAATAAAAAATCTCTGGGTATCGTGATGTTGTTATCGATTGGACTGCTTTTAGCGGGCTGTTCGGGTAGCAAATCATCCGATACAGGAACGTATTCCGGCTCCGTTTACACCGTGAAACGGGGGGATACGCTATATCGTATTTCGCGCACCACGGGAACCAGCGTAAAAGAGCTGGCGCGGCTGAACGGCATTTCCCCCCCTTACACCATTGAAGTTGGTCAGAAACTAAAACTGGGTGGGGCGAAAAGTAGCAGTACACGTAAAGCAACCGCCAAATCAACGACCAAAACCGCATCGGTTACACCGTCATCAGCGGTACCGAAATCTTCCTGGCCGCCAGTAGGGCAACGTTGTTGGTTATGGCCAACGACAGGGAAAGTTATCATGCCGTATTCGACAGCTGATGGCGGCAATAAAGGGATTGATATCTCAGCTCCACGGGGTACACCTATTTACGCCGCGGGTGCAGGAAAGGTGGTGTATGTGGGCAACCAGCTGCGTGGCTACGGTAATCTCATCATGATTAAACACAGTGAAGATTACATTACGGCTTACGCCCATAATGACACGATGCTGGTAAATAATGGGCAAAGCGTGAAGGCTGGGCAAAAAATCGCCACTATGGGGAGCACTGATGCGGCATCTGTTCGCCTGCATTTCCAGATTCGTTACCGTGCAACGGCAATTGATCCGCTGCGTTACTTGCCGCCTCAGGGCAGCAAGCCAAAATGCTGATGGCGAATTAATCAGCAGTCAGCAGCGCGGCACTTGCTAAGAAGAGCGTAAGGTTTATAATGCCTTACGCATCTCGAAGCGGGCGTAGTTCAATGGTAGAACGAGAGCTTCCCAAGCTCTATACGAGGGTTCGATTCCCTTCGCCCGCTCCAAACTCAAGTCTCCTGAAGTCTACCAAACTCAATTTTCCCTTGATAAATCAGCAGTTATAGCATTCTATTAGTCTATTGAACTCAATTGTACTCCCCTAGGGTCAAGCTCAACGTGGGGGTATGGATGGGGGTATAATTGTACCCCCTGCTGAGAGGTACCCCCAATGAAGCTGACTGCTCGTCAGGTTGAAACTGCGAAACCCAAAGAGAAGCCCTACAAACTGGCCGATGGTGGTGGGCTTTACCTGCTGGTTAATCCCAACGGTAAAAGATACTGGCGTCTCAAATACCGTTCGTTAGGTAAAGAGAAGCTGCTCGCTATTGGCGTTTACCCCGATGTTTCTTTAGCTGAAGCCAGAAGCAAGCGAGAGGATGCTAAAAGGACATTAGCGGCTGGCAACGATCCTTCTCTTGAACGGAAAATTGAAAAACTTAGTCGTCAACAAGACGCAGAAAACTCTTTTGAGGCTATCACGCGGGAGTGGTATCAGCGTCGCTATGACCGCTGGTCTGTCTCCTACCGCGAAGAGATGCTGAGAACCTTCGAAAAGGATGTGTTCCCTTATATCGGTCACCGGCCAATCAAAGATATCAAGCCGATGGAGTTGCTTGCAGTTCTTTCAAAGATAGAAGCAAGAGGGGCAACTGAGAAGGTCCGTAAGGTTCGCCAGCGCTGTGGAGAGGTTTGGAAGTATGCTGTTGTGACTGGCAGGGCCGAGTACAATCCAGCACCTGATCTAGCCAGCGCCGTGAGTCCTCATGAGAAAGAGCACTATGCTTTTTTAACCCAGGATGAATTGCCTGAGTTTCTTCGGACTCTGAACACCTATGCCGGTAGTGTGCTTGTAAAGATTGCGATGCAATTGCTCATTTTAACGGGAGTAAGGCCAGGGGAATTGAGGCAAGCGGAGTGGCAGGAGTTTGATTTTGAGCGGAAGGTTTGGAACGTGCCAGCAGAGCGCATGAAAATGCGCCGCCCTCATCTGGTTCCGTTATCAAGCCAGGCAATTGACCTGCTTAATCAGCTTAAACCCATAACGGGAACAGGAGCGTTGCTGTTCCCGGGACGTAATAACCCAAAGAAACCGATGAGTGATATGGCTTTGACTGTGTTGGTAAGGCGCATCGGCTATGCAGGTCGCGTTACGGGGCATGGATTCCGCCACACTATGAGTACTATTTTGCATGAGCAGGGATTTAATTCAGCTTGGATCGAGCTACAGTTGGCTCACGTCGATAAGAACTCAATTCGTGGGACCTATAACCATGCTCAGTATCTAGAAGGGAGGATGGAGATGATGCAGTGGTATGCAGATTATATTGGCAAGTAAAAATCAATCATAGCTTTTGAGACTATAGTTAAATTAGTTAGTTATTAGTAGGTAGCGCGAATTCTTTAGCTTAGCTCCTCCGTTTTGGAGGAGTTGAACACCAGTAATTTTTTTGTACTGATTTTCATTTCTGCTTACTTCTGAAACGTTACATTTGCGTTTAACTGTCTATATATTGCCGCTTACGCACATTCCCCTCTAATAACCAAGGTTATGTTTCAGGTGCCAATGCCACCCATTCATCATAAATGGGGGCATCCGTAAACCATTCACCTTCCAGGAGCAGATCCGCCTTGCAGAAGAGTTGGTTGCAGCCCATCAGCGTGTCACCAGTATTGTCGTAACGAACAGCAATGCCCCCTCAATCATCGAGCTATACGAAAGCAAAGGCTTCAAGTTAAGTCCCTTCACGCTTTACGATCTATCTCCAGCGAAGGCAACGGTCGTGAGTTTATTTCTGACATCGTGGGAATTCGAGTTTGATGGATATAGGTTAAGAGACCATATAATTTGGCCTCTTAACAGAAGGTTATACTTTATTAAACCGTTGCATCTACCTCTAATACTCTTAAAGCCTTTAGGTAATTAACATCTACTGACTCCGGCCTTTTCACCATCTCAATAATTAAATGGTATGGAATTGGAAATCTCGGAATCTCTTTTCTATCCACTCTTTCAATATCCTTTAAGACCTTTGATAAATTAGTGTCTTCAACAGTCAATAGATATTTTTTAACAGATTCTATAATCGTGTCCGTCATAAACCTATTAGAATTTCTTTCATGCTTTAATATAGTAGCGTAAACATCATGTTTCTCGATAGGGAGTGTAACCACCTCGGGTATTTCATAATAATCGGAGTAATTTAAGTTAATTCTGTAGCGTTGAGCGACTTGAAGTTTAAAGTATTCATATATTACTCTATGAAGCTTGATTGGTTTTGCGACCCCCTCTTTAGCAAAAACTTCCAAATATTCTGCCAGAATAAAGCTGGAGTGAGTGAAAACTTTTTGATTATAGAACTTCAGATTATCCTGAACATAATTTTCATAGTAATCACCAGGGTAGGCTTCTAGCAAAAAAACAGTCCTTTCCTCGTCAGTAAAGTTAGTAGAATATGATTCACCTAAATTGTCTGAAAAATAATGTAAAAAATGTGAGTAGGTTACTGATTCATACTGCGGAGGGGTTAATATTAAACCAAAAAGATCAGCGATTTCTTCATAGGTCTCAATGGAATTATAGTTTTTTTTCTTATTGTGACTATCGTAGAAATATTCCGAATAGAACTCTCTGCGAGTTGGCGATGTTGAAAGGCAGTCAATATACTCCGCAGGAAAGTTTCTATCATGATACTCTAAATTAAGATTGGCAATTATGTAATGAATTCTCTTTTTTGCCCACATATCCATAAATGGAGATGTAAACATATTACTGATTAAATTTAAAACGGTATTAGCATATAGCTTTGATTTATTTTTTTGATCGTAAAAAAACAAAGCCATAATCCCTTCAGCTATATTCTGATTGAAACTTATTGCATTAAAAAAGCCAACTGATAATTTAATATTTGGTAAGAAATGGGAGTACGCATTCTGTGAAACTATGTCATGGTACTTAGATATCCCTTCATCGTTCACATAATTATATATCTCAAGTATTTCATCGAAGCTATAATTCTCCGCAAATGAATTTATTGAGTCAATTCGTTTGTCGTCCCACTCCTTAATGTCCTGGGTAACTGCACCCCGAGAGAGAAATAATTCAGGCGTCACATCTTGAATTTCCTCAAGGGTAGATAACTTCGAAAACAGCCCCACATCTGTAACGTCAATAATTTCCGATTCATTAACAAATGAAGACTCTGAAATAACATGCCCAATGTTATCAAAGAATGAGAAAGGTTTACCATTATTCCCAGTATTTGGTTGAGACCATGTAGGATAGAATGAATTAATTTCGCCGTTTCGATATAGAACAGCGATCCTCATGCAATTCAACGGTTCGTCTATTTTATAATAACAAATTAACTCACCATCACGGCTTTCATGTTTGCTGATGTTCAACAAAGCATCATTCAGTAAATCAAGAATCTCGCTCTCACCAACTGTCTTTGGAAATAGTGTTTTCCAGAGAAATCCTGATTTATAATTATTCTCAGGAAATAATGTCATCTTTGCTGCTTTAGAGGTGAAAACTGACTCTGGTAATTTTAACAAAATAGTTCCATTTTGAAGTTCTCGCTCGTAGTACCATTCGTCATTGGTTTTGTTATTATAGAGTAAAATATTTTTCAGACCGGGAGTTTTACTTAAATAAGACTGCCATCCTGAATAGGTGTGTAATCCTCCAGAGATTACTTTTTTAGCAATACGCCCATTATCAGTTTCAAACACCTTATCCGTGACTTCGCCGTGGAGGACATGATCAAGAGCATTTTTGGACAGTGTAAGTTTAAGATTTTCGTTTATTTGATATGTGTGAAGTACCATTGTTTAAACTAATCCATTGTAAGAGAATTGAATAAAAGGATACTTTAACTTACCTCCTCCTCTAAAGCATTACAAAAAATGAGGAGTTGTCTTTAAGTGATCACAACAAAAAATCAAAATTCTCCGCATTTCAAATGTAACGATTCATAAACTGCCCACACGTACAACAACTGTAGGCATTTTTATGCCAAAAATCGCAGTCAAAACCTCAAGTTGCTCTGGGTACGGTAAGTTCCCTTCCTGCCCGCCAACTGAAGCCGTGGACTTTGTTACGGTCAACGGCTTCGGTGTATTCGCCCAGGGCAATGCCTACACCTCTCATTCTGACGGGAAAACCTCTTATGAAGGCACGGAGTTATCTACAGGCCCATGGATCACTATCAACGGTATGCCTGTTGTCTGTGAGGGAGATCCTGTGTCTTGTGATTCAACGGCTTCCAGTGGTGACCAACTGGTGATGTGATCAACTAAAACTGGCCACCACTTTAGAGTTTTTCCAGTATCGGCTTTCCGATTCGTTTGTGGGTAACCCTCCGTTATAGTCATGCGGCCTTAGTGCGCTGTAATACCCGACGATAATGCGGTGGCCGAATCGTTCTTCAGTTCTGTGAAAAAAGAGCGGATCAAAAAGCGCATCTATAAAACTCGGGATCTGGCCCGAGCCGATATCTTCGATTACTTTAAAGTGTTCTACAACGGGCCCAGCGCCACAATCATCTCGGCGGCGTCAGTCCGGAGGCCTTTGAACAGGCCTCGTCGTGAGGACAGGATATGTCTACAGCCATGGGGTCAGTCCATACTTACAGGAAGCCTTTGTGAAACCGAAATTGTGATTTTGACAATTGAAGTGTGCTGGAATTGCTTGTAAGTTACTTTATATAAAGAGGAAAAAGGGGCTTATTACTTCCACTATATAATAAATCTACCCACTTTTTCTGAATCGTTAGATTTACCCCTAGAGAAATTCCCCGGCGACACGGAGTAAATATGAAGAAAAGTTGCGTAGTTTTTGTACATGGGTTCACAGGAGGCGCAGGTACTTGGAAGAATAGCAAGGGGGAGAGTTTTTCGGACTTGTTAAGGGCTGATCGTGAAATCGATCAGTCTTATGATTTTTATGAGTTTGATTACTATACAAAGATTGCCAGTTTAGTTGATTCTGCACTGGTAGTTAGGCTGCTCAGTTTGGTTGGTTTGGGCTCGGGGAAAGTCAAGAAAAACCAACCTATCAGACGAATTAGTGAACTGCTAAGTACCTATGTTAGGACCAACCTAAGTAGCTATGATAGTGTCATATTTATTGCTCACAGCATGGGGGGGTTGATTGTTAAAGACTATATCTTAAACCATGAAAAAGGAGACACACCGGAGCCAATTGGTTATCTATCTCTCGCAGTCCCTCACAAAGGATCCATTGGTGGCTATTTGCTGGGTTCATTCAATCTTAATGCCAAAGAGCTTCAGCCATTAAATGCTTATAGCGACACACTAAACAATGCGTGGATAGATGCAAAAGAGAGCCTCCCCAAAGCTCAGTACTATATTGCACTACATGACGAATGCGTCGACGAGGTTAGTGCTTTGCCGTTTACTGTAAAAAGATCAGATAAATTTGTGGTTGATCATGACCATATATCCATTTGTAAGCCATCTGACGTTAATGATATGGTTTGTGCTCAGGCAGCCAACTTCTTAAAAAGCCGAGCTTATGATTTTACAATGTCCGAGTTAGCGACAACAGTATACAAACCGGAGTCAAACTCATACGAGAAAGAGATATTTGTTATTAAAATGATCTTATCGGACGTAGGTGAAAAGGGGATTGATGATGCTAAAGGATCATTTTTTCACGCAGAGATAATAACTAAAGCAGCAGATAAAAAGGACCGGATAACTCTCCAAGACCTACAGACGAAGGTTCTTTCTCTATATCAACAATCCTACAACGCGCATTCTAGCAAGCTCGAAGCAAATGAAGTCTTTGCTAAAGTCCATGACTTACTATTGGAGCAAGACTCTAAGGTTCTGGTTAGTGGCGTGAACTACATTAACTTTATGCACAAGAAGGGACTACTGCATCAGTTGGCAAACAAACTTAATACTCAAGTTACTTGGTCTGACAAAATTGGAATCCAAGATATCTTGGCAAAAATGTAGAGGTCATCATGTCTTCGATAATTGATTATCGCGAAGAGTTTTTTGTACGTCTTTATCGGTGCTGGTTGATCGTTAGCATTTTAGGATTCAACCAAAAAGGTAAGAATATTCTATCTATCAAAAAAGCGGCTTTTTTCGATTTTTTGGTAAGAAATCCAAAATTATTTCATGAATTTCTCGTGAAATTTGACCGACTTTCAAATGAACCTCCTTGCTCAGAAATTCTGTACTCAAGCAATATTGACTATGGTGCATTCCAGGAATATCAAGAATTTTTGAAAAGCGTTTTAGTGTTAGAAAGCGAAGGCTATTTAGAAATTACACGCGCAGGAGATGATTTCTTTATCGCATCGACTAATAAAAAGTTTGCCGAAGCAATGACCCCTCCACCAACGTGGCAAATTAACATAGGTTTACTCAAGCCGCTGGTGAGTAAGTCTCTCAGTGTGCTTTATAAAGGAGTTCTTAGCAAATGAACACGGAAAATAGCCCTTACATTTTTGTGAAGAAAATTGTTATCCACGGAGTGGATACCTCGTATGAGGCAACATTTGAAAATGGTATAAATCTGATTTGGGGGGACATGGACTGTGGTAAATCCAGTATTCTGAATCTGATTGATTACTGCTTAGGAGGAAGTAATGATACCCTCACGTATGGTGAGATTTTGGCTAAAGGTAGAACTGCATACTTAGAGGTAGACCTTAACGGTAATGTAATTACCTTCGAGCGGCCTATTTTAGACTCATTAGCTCCAGTGAAGGCATATCGAGTTCCTTATTCATTGATCCTAACGACATACCCCATGCTCTTATCTGCCGATTCGCAAAAATCACTTCCCGACGGCTGGATTTCTGATTTTATTTTGGATGCTCTAGGGATTCCTAAAGTTAGCATCAAAGAGTCTCGTTACCGTGATGAGGCGAACTCTGATCGACTCAGTTTCCGTGACTTGATGAAATTAATGTACCTAAAACAAACAAAAGTTGGCGCTGATAGTTTATTGAATTACGGTAATCCTATAGTATTTAATAAAAACATTGAAGTTCAGAAGTTTGTTTACAATATTCACGACGACAAGTTGGCCTCCCTGAATAAAGAGTTGCAGATGGAGACACAAGCACTACACCTCCTGCAAGCTTCTGAAACTGCTATCTCAAAATTCTTATGTGATGTAAACATCACCACTAAAGCTCAGAACGATAGTGATGATCTTATCACTTCAAAAGAGCTTGCACTTAGCGAACTGGAAGAAAACGCGGAAAAATTAAAGGCAGACTATGAGTTCTCTAGCGCTGTTTCTCTTGAGATGGCGCGCGAAATCGTGCAAATGAGATCAAGCGTTTCTCATTTGAAGTCAGAGCGTCTAGAACTTGAGAAACAACATAATAATTTTTCTAAACTAAAGAATACATACCAGAGCGATCTAGAGTCTCTAAATATATCTAAACTTACAAGAGTCTCTATATCTAATCGCAACATTATAGATACAACGCTCCCTTGCCCACTGTGCTCTAGTGAAATTAGCTTAGCAGCCCCCCAACTCACTGATAGCGACTTAGAGGCAGAGATTAAATCTATTAAGAATAGACTCGCTGGAGTGCTCGTAGCACTAGAAAATATTTGGGCTAAAAAAATAAATCTTCTTGAACAAGAAACTGATATATCGAAGAAGCTAAGTTCGTTAACTGTTGATTTTGATAAATTTAATATAGAGAACATATCTGCTCTTTTATCCTCTATCGAAGCGCTTGAGCGTGCAAAGGTCGAGATTAAGGTCAGCATCGCTTCAGCTAAAAGAGACTTGGCTATCAATAACAAATATTCTGATATATCAAAGGGAATTCAAGATAAAAATTCAGTTATTTTTGCGCTAAAACGCAATATAAAATCGGTAGAGGACGGGCTTACGGGACTTGATGATGTAGTATCTAGCTTGAGCGGTATATTTAGAAAATACATTTCAAATAGTGGGCTTCAAAACGTCCATGACGTATATGTAAATAAAAAATTCATCCCTCACTTTCGCGATATAAGTTACTACAACACAACTTCTGGCGGCGTAAGAACCATCATGTCCATCGGAGGATTCGTATCTAGAATGGAGTATTTACTCTCTACCGCCGGAAATCTCCCTACTTTTCTTATGGTAGATACACCAGGTCAAAATATTGGACGAAGGGGAAGAAAGGATGATGACTCAGCCCTTTCAGATCCTGTCCTCTACAACAATATATTTAAACAATTCCTTGGGCTGGTGAACAAAGCTCGAGCAGAAAATAGACTATTTCAGATCATTGTTGTTGACAATGATTTGCCGCCGGTTCTAGAGGAAGGAGGGGATTATCACTTGGTGAAAAGATTCAGCAAGAATGGTGGAGAGTTTGAAAAGGGATTGATTAATGATTACGAGTAGTGGCGCAAAGTAATTCATGTTTAATCAATTTCTGGAGCTCTTTAGTAAGATAAATGCTACCTATTAGCATTACGGAATCAACGGTGTAACCAAACATGCACGCAACAACTTTGCTCCAGATTCCCGGTGTTGGGACGTTAATTCTGCTCTTCGCTCATAGCACACCTTGAGCCGTCCATAGTTGTCCGCTTCGTGCCAGAAGCAGAAGCGGACTATTTTTAGGTCGTCATTCAATCTTCTATTGAGGTCATTTCTTCAGAGAGTCATTGTCTTAGAATTAGTATTTTAAATGGATATAGGTTATCTGAACGGTATACTAAATCTTATCCCCGCTCAGCCTGAAGTTTGTACTGAGCAAACGTAACAATAAGGCTTCCTGCTGCTACATCATCTGCAATCAAAACACTGCGTCAGCTTGTTGACAATGGCCAATTGAATACCGCGAACAAGTGTAAGAACTCCCAGCAACTCTGCTTCATAGTCCTCTTTTGTTAGCCCCTTAAATCCCTGATATTTCATCCACTCAGCATCATTACGATACACCATAAAACTATCAATTTCGTGTGAATGAAATGTTCGAATGATGCATCTTGACGATATTATTTGCATAAGGCTTCCTGTTTAATGATTCTCCTGCCCCAGTCTCTGCGACTACAAGAGTTACCGCCTGACTATGTCCGGTGCGTCGCCGCTTTCATACACAACACGAAAACTGTCAGTTTGATGTTCAACCCTCATCGGCATAGAATACAAACGCCAGCTTATTGCCATCTGGATCGCGTACATAAGCACTATGGAATCCTTGTCCGTACTGCGGCCTGTGATCCGGCGCACCTTCATCCACGCCTCCCAGACTTAGGGCAAGCGCATGCAACTGTCTGATATGTTGAACAGAGCGGGCGTTCAGCGCCACCATCGTGCCATTACCAACCCCGGCGGGCTGCCGATCAAAGGGCATGCCAACGCAGAGTCCGATGGTATGGTTATCGCTGAACGTCCCTCAGGACGCGCCCTCTTCATTACGGCCTGACTTTGGATGTCCAAGCAATTCCATCAGCGGATCGTAGAACCTTATGGCGAGTGACAGGTCATTGGTCCCTGGCATAATGTGAGAAAACATCTGCTCTCCTTTATGGAATCAGGGGAGTGAAGATAGCCTGCCTAAATCACGCAGGCTTTGTTTTTCATTCATCTGCTTTATGGGCCCAGGCGGGCATCGCCGTCAGATAACGTTTTGCCCGTTTTGTTGCTTCTTCCGGGCCGACTTTTTGCCAGGAATCAAGGAAGCTGGCCAAGCCTGATACCGCCTCTTCCCAGGGTTTAAGATTGCCGTTGCTGTCGCTGCAATACGCACAATATTGATCGCTGGCACTGTGTGCATCGGGTGCCGACATCGGCATTCCGCAAGCCTGACAGAACTGTTCATGTTGTGACATATGATGCTCCTTATGGTGACATCCTGATTAATAAATATACTGAGTATGTATTGTGCAGGTGATGCCTCAGATCAAAGCAAAGGCGAAGCCCCCGGTATTTCCGGTCAGAAATACCGGGAACCTGTTGTTATCTGGCAATAAGCGCGAACACGCCCCAGCCAAAGTATTCCCGCGCGTACGTTACGTGGCGTTTCGGCGAGATGTTTAGCTCGGCCCTGACTTCCGCTACGAAGTCATCATCAGGATTAGCCTCCAGCCAGCGGCGCATGGTCAGCCATTTCGCTGCCTCATACCGGTCCCAGCCTTCCTGGTCTGCCAGTACCATTTCCACCACGTCGTAGCCGAGTTCATCGAACGCACTCACAAGCCCCGGAAGCGTCAGGAAATCGGTTGACGAGCTGACGCCACAGGCCTGGGCTATCTCGTCCGTTGCCGGTAGCTGACGCCAGTAGGGTTCGCCGATAAGCATGATCCCGCCCGGTTTCAGGCTTTGCGCCAGCAGCTCAACCGTCCCGGCAAACCCACCGGCAATCCATGTCGCGCCGACACAGGCGGCTATATCGCATTTCTCTTCTGCAACATACCCGGCGGCGTCGTTATGAATGAAATGAACCCGATTGGTGACGCCCAGTTCTTCCGCACGCAGTCTGGCCTGCTCGCTGAACAACTGACTCATGTCGATACCGACACCAGTAATGGCGTGATCCCGGGCCCAGGTACAGAGCATCTCGCCCGAGCCGCTGCCGAGGTCAAGAATGCGGGTGCCCGGCTTCATGCGCAGCACGCGACCCAGCGTGGCATACTTCTCTTCGGTAAACGGATTGTGGATGCGGTGTTCGCTTTCACTGATGGTAAAAATACGTGGGATATCCAATGTGGAATTCCTTTTATTGCGTTGAGTATTAAGAGGGTGTTTCTCTGATATATTTGCTTTTTCAGCCAGCAGAACAAACAGCTTCCTTTCAAATGTCTCGCTGACTGGCCAGTCGTGGCTTTCAGGAGGAGGAAGCAGGGCAAACCCGGCATTGTTGAGCAGGCTGACGTACTCGTCATTGCGCCAGGCCGTCATCTGGCTGCCGAAACGGGTGGTTCGACCGTTTTCCTCTATGGCCCAGAACAGCGTTGAGCTGGTCTGCGCTTCTTCATCCCAGTCATGTTCCGTCAGAAGCAGATGAGGGACGCCCAGAAACAGCCCGTCCTGACAGCGTTGCCAGCTCGGTTCAGCCATTCCCTGACGCTTAACTTCGTCGAAAGTATGTACTTCAGTGAGCAGCCTGCCACCCGACTCCAGCCACAGCGCGCAGCGGCTGACGAGTGAGCGCGCATCCGCCGCGCTAAACACATTCAGTTCCCCGAATGTCATCATAATGAAATCGAATGATTTATCCGGCCAGTATGCGCGGACATCCTGCTGAACATAGTCGATATTCAAGCCTGCGTTCTGCGCCTGCTGACGAGCCCAGTTCACAGATGCCGGTGAGAAATCCACACCGGTGCAGTGAAATCCGCGCTCCGCTAAGCGGTGGGTATAAAAGCCGGGTCCGCAGCCGAGATCGAGGATATATGCGCCAGGGGATAACTGGCTGGCGATCCACTCGACCTGCAGCTCAATGACCTCCCGCCTGCGGCTGGCCCAGTCGTGATCCTGCGACAAATGGTTCGCCAGCATGCGCTGGCTGAAGGCCGGTTCATCCCACGGGATTTTACTTTCCTGCGCCGAAAGGTGAATGTGCCGGGATGAGGAAATAAGGGTGCTGATATCCATCATGCTCTCCTTAACGATTATCTGGCTGTGCGCGAACGTTATTCAGCCCGGTGGTGTTGATGCGGTACGGCTGACCGTTGACGGACTTGATCAGTTTTTTGGTTTTGAGTTTTTTGAAGGTGGCGAGGGTGCAGTCGGTGAGCAACAGCCCTTCGCGGGTATAGCATTCAACGGCGGTGATGCGACCTGATGCATCGCGGACGTGCGCGATTCGACCACCTTTGGCGAGAACGTGTAAGGTACGTTGTTCCTGACGAGATAAATTCATACTGAAGAACCTGTTTAATCATCATGTGCAATTCGTGCAAACACACAGCGGTGTTCGCATTCGATTTCGGCGCATTGATAATCAGTCCGGCCTGAAAAGGTCGGTAAGCTGATTATCGGATGATTACATTCTCCAGCATCAAAGCCTCGGGTAGAGTTGAAAGGTATTTACGGGGGTAATGGTAACACACAGTATTAACATGGGTATTCGCCAGTTCGAAAAGTGTGACCTGGTTCAGGAAACGTTATGCAGCCGTGCAAAATTAGAATTAAAACGTGGGCAACAGAGGGCTGAAAATTGCCCTCTGTTTTCGTAATCAATATTTTGATTACGGCGCAGTACTGAAAAACTCCCCAAACTTGACTGCCAGCCAGCCAACCGGTGTAGTAGCGCCCCCGACAATATTGGTAATTTCAGACATCCCTTCCGGCACCGGAATGTTGGAGTTAACCGCCGCCTGGGTATATTCCTTCGAAATGTCCGTTCCGACGTACAAAATGCAGCTGACGATCAATGTGCCGCTAATGAACATGCGGAACATATTACGTTTACAGAATGGCGTGACCATCGCCAACAGGAACATCAATGAAGCCAGGTCGACAAATGGCAGAACACGGTTGCCGGGCAGAATAATAGACAGCACCACGGCCATCGGGATTAACAACAGTCCGGTTGCCAGCACCGAAGGTTCGCCAATCAATAACGCGGTATCCATGCCGATGTAAAAGTCACGGTCAGGGAATTTGGCCTTCAATTTTGCTTCTGCGGCATCACGGACTATCAGTAATCCTTGTACCAGTATCTCAATCATTTTGGGCAACAGCAGCATAGCGGCGGAGACTTTGATTGCCAGCGAAACGGCAGCCGAAACGTCGTACCCGGCAAGGAAAGCCAGCAACAATCCCAGTACAAAACCTAGTGTCAAAGGCTCACCAAATACGCCGAACTTTTTATTAATGCTTTCCGGATCAAAATTAATTTTATTGATAAGCGGAATTTTATCAATAATGTAATTACAGGCAATACCAAAGGGTACGTAGGCTATACAGGTAAGATGGGGGAAGGAAATCCCTTTGAGATTATAATTTTTTTGCAAATACGGGGCGGTTAAATCTGCTGCCAGTAGAGTTAAGACAAAAATACCAAATGTTATGCCGACAGAAAGCCAGTAGTTACCGGTTCCGGCGTACACGACCGAACCCATTATCAGGAATATCCAGTAGTTGAAGATATCGATATTCACCGTTTTGGTTAATTTGAGCAGCAGCATGGCCAGATTGATGACAATAAAACCGACTACCACAGACAGCATCAGTGGAGAGCCCCAGCCAATCGTTGAAGCGGTCGGCCACCCGGTGTCGACGACATTTAGCTGCAGGCCGATGCGCTCGACCATTGCCTGAGATGCTGGACCAATGTTCGTCAGCAGCAGGCCAATTACCAGGCCGACGCCTTCAAACCCAATACCGACCAGCATCCCGGCTTTAAATGCCGTGCCAATTTTTACCCCAAAGCAAAGTGCTATGATAAAGAATATTACTGGCATCATTACTGATGCCCCCAGACTAATAATGCTGTTGATAATATCCATAATTATTCCTTAACAAGGCGGCCGAATTGGGCGCGAGCGAAGCCGAGCCCAATGGGCTGTATAAAAACCTTAAAGGTCTTTTTTATATTTAACTGAGTTTCTTCAGCAAGATCTCAGCGAATAGTTTGGGTGAATTACTGAAGGCGTCGAGCGTACTGCCCGCAATATGCGGGGTGATGGTTACGTTATTCAGTAAATAAAACGCGCTGTCGTCAGGTAACGGCTCATCGTCGAAAGTATCCAGCGCCGCCCCCATGATTTTTCCGGTCTGTAGAGCGTCAATCAGATCGCGTTCATTGATTAGCCCGGAGCGCGCGGTGTTAACAATAATGGCGCTGCTTTTCATTAACCCGAAATGGTGTGCGTTGATCAGGTTTTCGGTTTCCGGCGTCATACGGGCATGGAGTGAGACAACGTCAGCCCGTGTTACCAGCTCGTCAAGGGTATCGACTTTCTCATAGCGTTCGTGGCCGGAGACGTACTTATCATAAAAGATAATTTCCGTGCCGAAGGCGCTAAGAAAACCCGCGACGAGTTGAGCAATATGACCCAGGCCAACCAGACCGACAACCTTACCGCTAAGCTCTGGAATAGCCTGATGATTCGGGCTGTCTTTACGCCAGAACTTATCGCGTAACGCATCATGAGAACGGGCAATATTGCGCATTTCGGCCAGCATCATCCCGACCGTAAATTCCGCCACGCTGCGGGCATTGCGCCCCGGCGTGTTCATTACCTCAATTCCCCGGGCCAGTGCGACCTGCTGGTTGACGTTTTCAACGCCCCCTCGCAATACCCCGATGTATTTGAGCTTTGGCAGTTTATCCAGCACTGCCGTATTGACCGGAGCAAACTGGGTTATCAGGATTTCAAAGTCGTCAGCACCCTCGAGTAAGGCTGCGGGTAACGTAACCGCTTCTGCGCCTTCCTGCTCGACCCGCAGATTATCCTCCTGCAATTTTTCGATCGAATCATGCGACCATTCACGAACTTCAACGTCGATACCTTTATCCCTGAGCGCATTAAGACCTGCATCCATCATCGCTTTGTTGATAAAAAGATCGGCAATTGCCAGACATTTCATAGTGATTCTCCATAGATTAACGCATCAACATACCGCCGGTGACATCCACAGTTGCTCCCGTCATATAGCTGGTTTTAGGAGAAACCATGAAGACCCCGATGTCGGCAATTTCATTTGGCTGAGCTACCCGACCTACTGGAATCCGGCTGACGTAATAGGCTGGGTCCTGTTCAATATTTTTACGGATCATCGCGGTGTCCATAATCCCGACAGCGATGTTGTTCACGTTGATATTTTGTTTTGCTACCTCTCTTGCCAGCGAGATAGAGAAAGCTACCAGGCCCGCTTTACTGGCCGCGTAATGGGCATGGCCGGTTGTGGATCCATGGAATGCAGCCTGTGAGGTAATATTCAAAATGCTGCCTGCCTGATCTTGTTGTAGGCAGTGATTCACAAACAATTGGCTTAAATGGAATACCGCTTTCAGGTTCACATTCATTACCAAGTCCCAGTCTTGTGGGGTTATCTCGGTGACGTAACCACTGAGCCAGATACCGGCGTTATTGACCAGAATGTCGGCCTTTCCCATCTGCTCAATGCAGGCCGCAAAGAGATGCTCCCGGCTTTTCTCATCGGCAAGATCGGTTTTCACCGCAATAATTTTGACGTCAGTGGTGGATTTCACCTGTTCAATCAGTAATTCCGGGCACTCTTCATCACGCAGGTACGTGAAACAGATATTGACGCCTTCTTTAGACAGGGAAAGGACAAATTCCCGGCCAAGCCCCGTGGCTCCACCGGTGACGATGGCTGTGCGGTGTTTCAGATTTAGATCCATTCATTCCTCACTTAATGCGTGATGTAGTTACTGCAGCTTTTCCATGGGGACTGCATTTCAGATAACAGGTTTTTGTAGAGCTGATATTTGTCCTGGTACACTTGCAGATGGGCCGGATTCGGCGTCACGGTTCGCGCGACGCGCACCATTTCATTGGACGCGGCGAAGACATCATCAAACCAGCCAATCATGACAGCGGCTGTCATTGCGGTACCGAGTGTGCCGTGTTCTTTGACATCAACAATCTCAAGCGTGCACTGGAAGATATCGGCAAAGACCTGTAGCCAGACCGGCGAGTTGGTCACTCCCCCAGCAATTCGGATGGTGCGACTCAAATCCGGATTGATGTTCCGTAAACGTTCGGTGTGATAGAGATGGCTGAACGCCACACCTTCGTAAATCGCGCGCAGGAAATGCGCTTTTTTATGGAAACTGTTCACCCCAATAAAGCCTGCTGAGGCATCGCGAATGGTGTTAGAGCCAAATACGAAAGGAAAGAACAGCAGATGGCTTTCTTCTGGCGTCGTAGATAAGACCAGCGAGTTACACAACTCATAGACGGAAGATCCCTGAGCAGCAGCGGTTTCCCGGTCGTTCTCCATGAAATTATTGATAAACCATTCAAGATTACTGGCAGACGTCGGACTAGCCTCTGTTATCAGCCATTTACCGTCGATCGGGTAAATCGAAGTCATAAACAGATCTTCGTCGATAACCGGATGGTCAGTCACATATTCATTGATGCTCCAGGTTCCGGTGATGATAGCCAGCTTATCAAGAGTGTTAATCCCGGAGGCGACAGACGAGGCGGAAATGTCGAACACGCCGCCAGAGACGGGGGTGCCTGCGCATAAGCCTGTCTGACGGGCGACTTCATCGGTTATCCGACCGCAGCATTCCGTGGACAGCTTGACGGGTGGCAATTTCGCACGCAGGTCAGCAAGCCCCCACCATGCCAGTAGTTCATCATCATACTTGCGGTCACGTACGTTAATCAGGTTGGTCCCGGAGATGTCAGTAAGCTCAAGATAAGCCTCTCCGGTCAGGTAGAAGCGGATCAGGTCTTTTACCATAAAAATGGTATGTGCTTTCTGCAGCACCTCCGGCTCGTTATCCTTCAGCCAGGCCAGCAGAGCAATGGGTTGTCCGGCCCAGATTGACTGCATGGTTTTAGGCAGGATGTCGGTCAAAAACTCGGGTGAGTTTTGCCACTTTTCCACGTACTCTTTTGCCCGACTGTCGGTTGAGATAATGCCGTTGCGGACCGGGTTGCCAGCTTCATCTACCAGATACAAACCGTTTCCATGTCCGGTGACGGCGATTCCTTTGATTTGACTGGCGTCGATCCCTGATTGCTCAATCGCTTTTTTGATGACCTCGATGTTAGCCGCCCATAGCTCGGTAATATCGCGTTCGGTATGAAATTCCCTGGGTGTCAGCATCCGGGTGGATTTTGACGCGATAGAAACCACGCTGCCGTTGCGATCGTAGATAGCCGCCTTAGTGACTGTCCCGCCATTATCGATACCCATTACATATTCATCTTTCATTACCGTGGACTCCTTATTGGTTACCATAAACCCGGCTCGCTGGTGGTTATTCCTTTAAACCCGGCATGGAATATTTTATCTACAAGGTATTTCCGCTTTACAAAGCCTCCGGCGATGAATATCACGTCAAAGCCATTTAAGTTTCGGCTAATCAATTCTAGGCACTGGCAGGCATATTCAGCAGGTAAGATTTCTATTGCATCCGGCGGGTTATGTTTAACGATATCGATAGACTGATCCAGCGATCGAGAATCGATAAGTAACACCCGAAAAATAGTCAATAACCCCTCTTTTTTTGCATAGCGCAGGGCGGAGAGATTGGAAGAAATAACACCATCAACTTTATAATAACTTTTCAGTAGATTGATCCCAGCCTGATCGGGTTTAAACCCGCCGAGTAACTCCAGATGGACCAGAACCTTCTTACCACTTTGATGACATTTGCCTATCAGTGATTGCAGATTGCCGATATTGGCCTCTGACAACAGAACATATTCCGATGCACAGGATAATGCCTTGTCAAAATGCTTATACTTTCTTACTGAAGGAATGATGGTGTTATTTAAAAACATATTAGTATCCGATTTTATTTAGCCATATAGAGGCTGTATGCTTCTTCCGCAGAGGCATTTTCGTGGACGATAGCATTCAGGCCTGCGACCACTCTGTCTGGTCGCGGGTCCTGAGTGATATTTCGACCCACTGCCACCCCTTTAGCCCCAACCTGCATACAGTGCTGAACAAACCTGAAGTAACCATCAATGCCGGTTTTTGGGCCACCAAGTGCAAGGACGGGAACGCCTGCCGCTTCGACGATCAAGCGGTCTTCCGCTGTACCTGTAAAACGTGTTTTGATGACATCGGCCCCCAGTTCCACTGCGGCGCGAGCCGAGGCGGCGATAATTGCCGGGTTGTTCGAGTCGTCGCTAGTCACGGGGTAGCCATAGGGAAGTGATTCGACAATTAGCGGCACGTTCCAGCGGTCTGCGGCCTGTGCCAGTTGCATTGCCATGATGTGCGTTTTTTCTTCGTTGAAGGCACCCGGGAAGGTCATGCAGACGACACCTTCAGCGCCGACTTTTAATGCATCTTCAACGGTAAACATCGGGGTAGTATCGGGAACGGTATTATCAAAAATACTGACTGTACTATCGACGCGTAATACAACAGGAACCGAATTTAATGGCTCACGAAAATTTTTCAGCATACCGTACGTGACCAACGCACAATCCAGCCCTTGCTCAACCAATGCCGGCAGTTGGTTTATCGTATTATCAATACCATTTGTTTTCGTGGAAAAATAGTAACCATCCAGTGCTAATGTCACTGATTTACCATCTTTTGCAAAAATCTTTGAGAGACGGCGTTCTTTAGACATTTATTTACTCCTTAGCAAGATAAAAAAACAAAAAAAAAGCCCTCAGAGACACACGTCTCTGAGGGCTTTCTATTCACATACCCTTGTGATAATGGTTCAGAAATCTAAATCATTATCAGTTAATTTGTTTTGCAACTTGAGAGGGGTTTAAACTATGTTTTTATTTAAATCCGTTCTCTTGCGTGCTTAAATAACTAACATGCTCAGGATTAGCTTGTCTAGCGTGAGTGCCAAAACTGAGATGCTGATCACGTCATTTTTTATTCTTGTAAGAATCATCGGTGCTCCAATTTAATGCAATCAGTTGAAATAAAACAACTAAACTATCTCGTCGAAGATTTTCTGGCGGGCGAGTTATTTAGCCCGGAAGACTTTTGATACCACATTCGTTATTCCACCAAATCGTAGAATACAAACGCCAGTTTATTGCCATCCGGATCGCGTACATAAGCACTATGAAATCCTTGTCCGTATTGCGGCCTGTGCTCCGGCGCACCTTCATCCGCGCCCCCCAGACTAAGGGCAAGCGCATGCAACTGTCTGATATGTTCAATAGAACGGGCGTTCAGCGCCACCATGGTGCCATTACCAACGCCCGCTGGTTGTTGGTTAAAAGGCCTGCCGACGCACAATCCGATGGTATGGTTATCGCTGAACGTCCCCCAGGATGCGCCTTCTTCATTCCGGCCTGCCTTAGGATGCCCAAGCAATTCCATCAACGGATCGTAGAATCGGATGGCGCGTGGTAGATCGTTAGTACCCAGCATCACGTAAGAAAACATAAATCCACCTTACTCACTTTTGTATTTTTGTTGCAGACAGCCTGCCGGTGATACTGACTGGCTTTGATGCTGCCCACGCAGTTTAAGCAGGCGGGCAACTGATATGATGACGGCTATACCGGCCAGCTGCGCCGCGCCGTGGAAAGCAATCCTGCCGCCGGCATGGAAGTAAACCCAGCGAGTTATTTCAATGCTAAGGGCAATTATGCCGAGCGCCAGAATATTCAGCGTGGCAGAAACGGTGCCTTTTGGCAGGTTATGAGAAAAGAGCGTGAAGCGAAACAGCACCGGATAGAGTAGTCCAATACCCAGGGCATAAAAGCTCGTTCCCAGTACTGACCATAGCCAGACGTGTGGCCATAGCAGGTTGCCGACAAGCAAAGTCAGCAAGCCAGCAAGCTGTATCGGGACTGTACCCCAGATAAAACGCGGTGAAGTCGGGTCTTTGATAAAATTCGCTACGATCGCACTGGCGATAATGATCCCACTAAACACGGGCACCTGTGTCCAGGCATAGGTACCGGGAGACATACCCCCGTGCTCAATCAGGATCACGGGGGAGAGCGCCACCCAGGTGATGATTGGCAGGTTACCAAAAGCGACTGCCAGTGAGCCGGTCAGCACCACTGGATGGCGAAATGCCGCGATGAAATCTGACAGCACTTCACCCGGTTTGAATTCTCTTCCCTGAGATATAACTGTTTCCGGCATTTTGAAAAGTAGTAAGAACCATGCTACCAGACCAAACACACCGATGATGGCAAAGAGCAGTTTCCAGTGAATGAACGCCATCAGCGCAGCTCCGGCCACCGGCCCGATAACCGGGGCGAGCAGAACAATAGAGGTCAGCGCAGCCATGATCCTGATGGAATCCTTTTCATCAAAGGCCTCCTGTATTGATACATAACCCACGGTGGAGATGAAGCAGATACTGGTTCCCTGTATAAAACGGGCAATAAAATACTGTTCGATCGAGGTGACAAACAGCATGCTCAGGCATGCCAGGGCAAAGATCATTGCACCCGTGAGCAGGACGGGGCGGCGGCCAACCCGGTCGGAGAGAGGACCCAGGAGCCACTGGAGCGCCAGTCCGCCTGCCATATACAAACTGACTGATACTGGAGCCAGCGTAACATCCGCCTGTAACTCATTTATAATGTTAATGACGCCCGGCTGAATAAGGTCCGTTGTCAGGTAAGCTGAAAAATCGTATATGATCATCGCCAGTGGAAATAATAGTACGCTGCCATACCTGCTAAGGCGTCCCGAAAATGGCGTCATAAACGGGTTCTCCGTTTTTTATTATTGAATGGTTATTTATCAACTTAGATCGTGCAGTTCCTTATCCATCGCAGGAGTCAGTCTGAGATCAAGAAATGCTACCTCCAACCCCTTGCGCTGAGGTGTACAACACATGATGCCCGTTTTGACAGGGCCCGTAGGGAAATGGCTTAAGCGAAGTAATGGCCAGTGCTGTCCATCTGAGGAGTACTGCAGTCGTAACGCATCTTTTTTACGGGTCAGACGCAGCCAGAATTCCTTCGGATCCCCAGGAAAGAGTCCTGTAGCCCAGTCGGAATTTCTCATCGTGAGTACACTCCCGATTGCAGGTGCTCCATCGTTAAATTCGATGCCAGCTTTGAGCCAGTGCTGTTCGTCAGAGAGCATTATAATTCCGGCCTGGTCATAGAGTGTGGTGAAGTTTGCGCGGATCCTGACCTGAAAAGTAAAATCACCTGTTACATCAGTAGCGTAGATGTGGCCGGTAAAACGCTCAAACCCGTACCAGGTACGGCACCAGAAATCAGTATGCTCATCAGTGATTACCGACAGGGCGTTATTTTCGTAGCACCATACGGCGGGCTCATTGATCCATTCAAACTTGCAACTCATCATTGTTCTCCTGTCATGCGGAATGCAGCATAACGATAGTTTAAAATGTCAGTTCCATTTCAAACTGGCATAACGGTTCAGCCTGATAACCCGCCGCAGTAAATATTGGTGCCAGCGTTTCTGGGATCGCGGCTGATGTACCTATGCCAGGCCATCTGGCATTGATTTTCTGAAGCATTCTTTTAGCCCGTCCCTGGTAACGATGCACCGGTTCCACAAACAAACAGCGGAGCTGAGGTTGTCCCATGAACTCCGCGACAGCACACCATGCATGTTCGTTATCCCTGAGGATGTCGCAGGGAATAGACAAGAGCTGCAGGGGGCTGGCCAGCCAGGGAAGATCATCATCTGGTGCAGACCAGACGGTACGCAGGAAGTCATCAGCAGACTTGGATTCCATATCCCCTGAAGGTATTTCCAGACGAGACTGTGGATCTCCCCGGTATTTGCACAGATGTCGGCGAACCTGAAAACCGAGCGCGTGATAGAGAGCGATGGCCCGGGTATTTTTGCGCATCACTTCCAGCCTCACGCTGGATAACTTTTTCTCTTTTAAGGAGGTAAACAGAGGAGTAAGCATCTGTTTTGCCAGTCCCTGGCTCCGGTACTCGGGCAACACACCAAATGCTGCCAGACGCGCTTTGTCCATTCTGCGGGTTACGATGGCTATTGCCGCCGGGTTATCATTGACCAGCCAGACAAACGAGTCTTCAAGGCTGAGTCCTTCGGAAATGAAACGTGAGGCAAACATTTCCGGTGGCAACGCAAACGGTGTCAATGATTCATTAAAGCTGTCTGCAAGAATACGGCACAGCTCAGTAATGCTGCATTCAAGGGCTGATACCGGTATAACGGTCATAGATAAAGCTCTCCATTGCGGTTACCGGGAGCTACAGGGGAAAATATGCTCCCTGTTTTCTCAGACGGTGAAGCTGATTTCTACAGAGCGGGCACTGCGATCGCCCTCACCATGGTAAACAGCTTCGATGTTGTTACCGTCCGGATCCAGAACAAAAGCGGCATAGTATCCGGGATGATAGGTTCGTTCGGCAGGTGCGCCGTTATCACGTCCGCCATGATTTAGTGCTGCGTGGTAAAACGCGTTCACCGATTCACGGTCTGCGGCCTGAAAGGCCAGATGGTGCCGTCCTGTAGGCACTCCGCCAGACTCCGAACTTTTTACTGACGAAATGACCAGTTCGTCAGCCCAGATATAATCGTCATCGGTAATAACCATGGGGATCTTAAGTTCCGCCAGAACAGCAGTGTAAAACGCTTTGCTTGCGGCAAAGTCGTTTACCACAAGCTGGATATGGTCGATAAGTCTGCCACGATGCAGCGTATAGTTATCCATGGTTCATTTCCTTATTCAGATTCTGTCAGTCAGGTCTTTACCTGTGAAACTCAACAGAGCACAACTCTACGTAATGATTGTGTTATTGGAAAAAAATACATTAAGTTTTGTGCTCTGAATCCGACAGATATCAGAAAATCATTCCAGATTTGGTCTTTGTACAGGAATTGCTATTCCGTTATTCGCTTATGACCAGGCTCTCAATTGCCAGTTGTAATATAACGAGCAGGGATGAGATAAGAGCAAGCCATTTTAAGGGGCGTAGTTTACGTTCAGGTATAGAGAGCGTGTGGAGTATGGCATGACGCTTCATTTTATTGAGTGGCATGCTGCCTCCTGAAAAAGAGCCGCCTGCACAGGCTGCTACACAATGAAAAAAGAATCATTCCACAAGCAAGGCACTTATGAGCAAGGTTAGTTGCCCTGGTGCTAACGTAACGGTTAAGGCGGTAAGAACAAGCCACTAGCGGCTAAACGTTTTCCTTCCGGGTTGACAGTTTCCTGCTTGAGAGCTGTTCGTTTGTTAGCCAGAACAGGTTAACGGATAAAAACAGTATATCCATATCAAATGAGTGGTTGTTTAGCATTTATTTAAACAATACTAATCGAATAATGTGTGCTCAAATAATAATCAATCAGGAACTATCCAGAAACGCTAATTGATAGGCGCTTATGAGAACTGGAGAGATGACTCCTTCTGATGAGCCACAATGCAATCACACCCCGGTCAGTTGATTCTCAGGTTTAATAAGCGTGATTAACCAGTACTATAATGATGGCTCAACGTAAGACGCGTCAGTTTGTTGTTGACTCTCCTGTAAGGTAAGACTGTAAGGTTCACATACTCATTCAGGGAGATAGTTACATGTATCAAATAGGGCTGTTTTCAAAGATCTGCCGTGTGACGATAAAAACGCTTCATTACTATAATAAAATTGGTTTACTTGTTCCTGCCTATATTAATCCTGAGAATGGTTATCGATTTTATACTTCTGACCAATTAATGAAATTCCATCAGATTGCGAGTTTACGTCAGCTTGGATTTACCATAACAGAAATAGTTACTCTTACTCAGGATGAAAACTCCTGCCACATAATTGAACGGCGACGTCTTGAAATACAGAAACAAATTCGAGACATGGACGATATTCTCTCCCGAATTAACCACTATCTGCAACATAAAAAAAAGGAAGGAATTATGTTATATCAAGCTGTTTTGAAAGAGATCCCGGAATGTATTGTTTACTCCAGGCGTTTCATTGTTCCTGATTTTTCCTCATATCTCAAATTAATTCCGCATATAGGACAAGAGGTTGTGAAGGCAAATCCAGATTTAACTTTAGCAACCCCAGCTTATTGCTTCACTCTTTATCATGATAAAGAGTACAAAGAGAAAAACATGGATGTGGAGTTCTGTGAAGCTGTTGATGATTTTGGTAAGAATGAAGGGAGTATTTTTTTTCAGGTAATCCCTGCCATAACAGCTGTAACTGTAATACATAAGGGACCATATGATTCATTAAGAAATGCTTACATTTACCTTATGCAATGGGTTGAAGATAATGGTTACTTGTTAACAAATTCACCAAGGGAAAGCTACATCGACGGCATCTGGAACAAACAAGACTCCGCAGAGTGGATGACTGAAATACAGTTCCCTGTAGAGAAAGTTTAATCGAGATGCAGGCTGGCCCGGTTAAGGGCCACCAGCTGATAACCATTCAGATTGGAAATTCCCAGGCGGGCATTGCCGTCAGGTAACGTTTTGCCTGCTTTTGTGCCCGACTTTTTGCCAGCAATCAAGGAAACCCTGCATCGCCTATGACCAGTGTTTAAGATTGCCGTTGCCGTCGCTGCGGTACGCACAATATTTATCACTGGCACTGTGTGCATCGGGTGAATACATCGCCATTCCGCAGGCCTGATTAAACCACTTGTTCTGTGTCATCATGTGCTCCTTCAGTCAGTTGATTGTCTGCTAAACATACAAACTTACTGCACTGTCTTTAACGGGTCAGATCAACAGCTCCTGATGGAACGGAACCACTATGAACATTGATTGAGCTCATTTACCAGATAAGTTCCATTTTGATAGGCTCGACTTAACTCGTTGACCATTTACAGGATTGTAACGTTGGAAATCTTTTTTTAACCCGCTGAAAAATATCTCTTAAATATTTTTCATACACAAACATTCATGGTCCGTTCAGTACGGATCCGATTTTGTATGGGTTAAAAAAGGTACGTTATGAAAGTTACATGGACCGTCACGCCTGTGGGATATCAGCGCATCGCGAAACGATGCCCTTCATGCAACATTAAACGGGACTTCACGCCGTCAGGTGCATTTCGGGTTAATTCGCAAAAGAAGCTTCTGGATGTATGGAGTATCTATAAATGCACGCACTGTGATTACACCTGGAATATCTCCCTGTTTTCTCGCCTGCACGTTAGCAAAATTGACCGCCAGCTTTATCATCGGCTAATGACAAATGATGCCGCCACGGTACAGCACTTTGCCTGTGATATCGCGACGCTGAAGCGGAACAACGCAGAGCTATCGGGTCGGCTTGGCTTTACCGTTCAGGAGCGCTGGCCGTTAAGCATCACCGCCCACCAGCGGGTTCGCGTTAGTGTCAGGATCTCCCGTTCATTTCAGGTAAGTCTGCTGTCGATTTTGAAGCAACAGCTCATGCTGAGTGCAGGTGAAATTCTGAAAGGGGTTGAGGTAGGTCAGATCAGCGGCGTTACGATGAAGATGCTTAAATCGAGAAAGCTGAAGGCAGCGGAATATGAATTCCAGCTGTCTGCGGAAACGTTATATGCCAGGCGCAGGATTGTTCTGACGCATCGTTAAAAACATGAAGCTCCCCTGAGGTAATAAACGCCCGTGTGGTAGCGGTTCAACATAATGCCAAATAGGCCGGGGATAGGGGAGCTTCAGTTTTTACAGCTTCAGAATGGAGAACTTTAGTGAATGGGGTGATAAACGATATCGCTTGAATTGAGCCGAGTCTGAATGGTGCTTTAAGGATTGGGGTATCGGCAATGGCGTAGCTTAATTGAATGGGCTGTATCATTGGCCGCGCGAATCCGTAATGCGCTGCTGTAACCATAATTCGACTTCGCTTTGCTTCCAGCGGGAACGGCGGCCCAGCTTAATTGGTCTCGGAAACAGACCATCTTTTATCAGCTTGTAAAACCATTTATCTGTCAGCCCCGTTAGCTTCGTGATGAACCGCATATCCACCAGTTGATCATCGAGCAAAGAAATATTTTCTGTCATGATGCTGTCTTCCATTGTGGGATTAGCCCGAGTTGGTGGGTGATTGCTCGTTACCACCAGCCCTTCCACATCAATGGATTGATACGTAAAAAAGTGCAGAACGTGAGTTATACCGCGCGAGGACGCCCCAGTCCGCTGGGCGACGGTACCTCACTGGCTCCGTAGTGATAGTGACCGTGCTTTTGTTCTTCTTTGGCAAGGTAGCTGAGGATGTAGCGCAGGTTATCAATGGCTTCGGTATCATCGTAGTTCACCGGCTTATCAATACTGACGTCATAAGTAGGTTTGTATTCGCAGCGGTTGTAATAGCCTTCTCGTTGCGTTATTTCCCGCCATATTGTTCCAACTCTCTCAGCTATTGGGTAGGTAGCCTGGTTAAGGTGCCTGTCGAGATAGAACACGATATGAGCATGGCAGCCGTGGTCTACAGAGCTCTCCAGTACCCAGAAATATCCTGACAGATTTGTGTTCTGCAGGGTGCGTTCAACCAGCATACGTACTTCTCGTTCGGTTTCGTTCCATGAATGACGTTTATAACGCTCTGTACCTTTTTGATAGAACAGGTCGAGTCTGAGTGCCTGTATTCGGGAGTACCGGTTCAGTAGCTGATTCAGGTGGTCATTGATCAGAGACAGTAGAAACCAGTTCATCGTGTATCTGGAATTAAAAGGGTAAGGTGTGTGCATTGATTTATCCTTTGTCAGGTGGAGTACAAAGGATTGGGATGAGATGTAATTTTTAAGAGAAGCGGGGATACGGCAGATACAGGGTGCTGTGTATCCGGGGCAATACAGGCAGGGTTGCTTGTTGGGTGAGGGCGCTGTGAACAAAGTGGTATAGAAACAGGGAGTGCCCCCTTAATTATACTAAAAACCCAAATGTTCATATCTGCTGTTGAACGATTCTAATGAGGTGAACAGAGGAGATTCGAAGAGTACAAACCACAGGAATAATGCAGTAATAAGTCAGAGTATTATCACAACAAAATCAGCAGGATATCAGAAAAAAATCAGTCATCCCTCAGCCTGTGACCCGAGTCCCTCTACCTAAAAGATGCTCATGCTAATCTGTGTTCAGGAGCCAGAATTAGAGGGAAGAGACGATGTTGCATTACGATATGATCCGCTACGAGATAATGTATCTAAAAATGCTTGGTGCGCTTTCCAACACTGATTACTCCTTACAGTGGAGTACTTATGATTCGCCGGATCAGTTTCGACGTTTAATCTCTGAGATCCTTGAACGGCATTTCCTGGGCGATCAGGACAGGATCAAAGTTGGCCGGAAAACTCTTAAAGAATGGGCTGAGCTGCTACTGATTGATAAAGATTATTTTGATTGTTTCAAAGGTACACCAAGAGCATTGTGGTTTGCTCACCATTATATTTTTGAATACCCAGTATTATCTGCAGGGCTGACGCTTGGTGGGTTGGGGAATGACCTCGGTTGTTCAGGAAGATTTAATTCTCTTTTAATGGACGATAATATCATCACAAATCTTGATTTCTCTAATTTGAATATCGATTTAGATGATATTGATTGGGACCTGATAACAAATCCACAGGCCACTGCTTCGAAAAAACCGAAACGTGTTTTCTCCCGTTTTTATCTGAACGCGGGAGCAAGTACCGATCGGTACAACCCCACTCCGGTAACTGAGCGTGAACTGATCAACGGTGTGATGAGATACATTGATGAAGCTCCATGCTCACTTGGAGATAAGATCTCTTATTTCAGAAAACTGCATGAGCGTTGGCTTGAGCAATATGACTTTTTTCTGACAGATTTTGACTGGATATCACGTGATGATGAAACTCAGTTAGTCTATCTCTGGGACTATCTCAAGGGAAAAGAACGAATAGCAGGCTATCTTCGCCCATATAACACGTCTATGCGTTATGACATGATTATTGCTGCTATAGATGTGTGGAACGTCCAACCTGAAGAGAAGCTGGAGTTTATTGAGAAGATGAAACATGCCTGGCAGTCATCAAAATCTTATCGGCGATCTGCTAAATAGCTTTGTGTCCCCCGTGGTTTTATCGTCTGATATCTCAATATAGTGATTGATTCTGAGTCGATTCGGGGGCCTCTTACAACTGCCCTCATAGCTCGTTATTTTATAGCTCCTACTCATAAACGATTACCATGGCCATGTTGAGCGGTTGCCAGGCGCTATTGGAGCATCTACCTGTGACACCAAGCGGACAATATGTTAAAGCTTAAGGTCAGCTTTGAGCGAGAAGCAGATATTCATAGTCTTTTACAGCCAGATGGAGGTATCGCTAACTTCGCCGTTTATCAATAAAGTAGGAGCAGGTCAGGTGCATAATGTTCTATATCTGCTGGCTGCGATGATACAGTTCCGCAATCCAAGGTGAATGTTTACCCTTTTCATAAACCATGTGCAGTTCTTTTCGAGGACGGGTGACGCCTACATAAAAGAGGCGACGGGCCTCGCGAAGGGCATTATCTGAAGCTAGATCTCGCTTACTCGGGAAGTCATATTTATTTACCCCAAACATTATGGCTACATCAAATTCTCGGCCTTTTGCACTATGAAGAGTGCTAAGGGTGATGCGTCCAGTTCCTTCTACTTTACCAGCGAATATATCCAGAGCCACATCCAGTCCCCTAAGGGGATCGGTTCGTTTCAGTAACTCAGAGATGACATCCCATTCCTGCTGAGTATTCTGTGAGATAGCCATCCAGTCGGTGATAATCTCATCATTTAAACGTCTCAGCCATTCGTGAGCACTTTCCGCTTTATCAATTCCGTTTCGTAAAAAAGTGATGAGCTGTAAGGTCAGTAATTGTTCTTCAGCACGGCTTGCGCGGCGGCCATAAACAAGAAAGAGCGCCTGACCCAGTAAGAGGTTAAATGGCGGAGAGGCTTCTTTCCATCCCCCAGTTACCCACTGACTGCAGGCTTCGATGAAACGGGCAAGACGAGAATTGCGCTTAATGAGAGCATTACTGTCAGCACGTATTATGGCAATATTTTTGGCCTTGAACTCATCCGCAACTTTATCGCCAAGCCAGGCTGCCCGGTAAAGAACCCCGATACGTTCAGGCTGAAACCCTCTTTCAAACAACGAGGGAATTAGATCATGAGCGATAAAATGCGCCTGTGCGTCATAATCGCCATTAATCCCATGAAATCCTAACTCTCCCTCTGGATTACCATCGGGGCCAACATAATCGCGGTCTTCTCCCAGCGCCCCTAGTGATGCCCTGATAATTTTCGCGCCAGATCGATAGTTGAAGCGAAGACGGAACGGTCTTACATCTGCCCGTGAAACAAGACTATCCAGTAGCCCTGGATTTGCACCATTAAATCCGTAAATGGACTGATCTGCATCACCGACCGCAAATAATCGTATTCCACCATTAAAGCACAGCAGCAGAACCAGCTCATGAAGAGCGTGCCCCAGATCTTGGTATTCATCGACAAATAAAACAGGATAGCGCGACCGAATAGCATTACGTACCCATTCATGCTCGCTAATAATACGAAAAGCGATGAGTGGCATATCATCATAGTCAATCAGTCCTAAGCGCCGAAGTTCTGCCTCATAACCATCAATAAAATCTGCCAGCTCCGGGTTGTTATTCCGCCAAGCCGGTAGGAGCCGGTTCACATCCCGGCGTCGTTTCTCTTCTGCAAATTTCCACCGAGCATGAGGATCTCCGACAGCTCCGAATCTAGCCTGATAAGCCACTTCAACAGCCGCGCGACTCTCATCTCTGGTCGCCACACGAAAACCATCCGGCAGCAAACCAGGTATACATCGTGAGTAGGGGATTAAAACCTGATTTAATGCAAAGCTATGCACGGTACCAATAAAGTTCCGATCATCGCCAATGACGTTAAAGCATGCTAGCCGTCCTTCAAGTTCAGAAGCGCATTCATTGTTGTAAGTAATACAGGCTACGCCTCGGGGGTCAGCGACCTCTTCAATCAGGGCTCGTGCCATTGCGGTTGTAAGTGTTTTGGTTTTCCCGCTGCCTGGCCCAGCAATAACTACGCAGTGGCCGGGGTATGTGGCCGCAGCGTATTGCTCTCTGTTCGGCAATAGCTCATTCAGAGCCTCTGAAAGTGCACGCCGGTCAGACATTCGACACCACATATTGAATAGCTGAAGCAATATACTCCGGCGGCGCAAGCCCAGGTGCTTTTTGCTTCAGCTTGGCAGCCAACCGTCCTTTACCTATGTCAGATATCATCGCGAGAAGTTGCGTCGGGTCTGGAACCATACCGGCACGCCATGAAGCAATCCTTGATGAACGTAACACACCAAATCCCTGCTCATCGAGGATATCCAGCAGCGCTTCTTTGAGGCCAGTCGTATTGGCAACGGCGACCTCAAACGTCTGATCGTTTAAAAAAATACCAATCTTTTCAAATGCAGTCTTACACTCTTCATAAGATCGATTATTGAGCCAATTAATATTCCCAGGAGTTAGTTTTTTTAGTTTTCCCGATACATCGCTAAATGCCTGCCAGATACCAATTGAACGTGTTTTACCCATCGGTTGTTTCGTACCATCCAGTGGGTCCCAGTCGGTTACGACGGAAAAGGGTAGTCCGAGGCTGGCTGCCAGCTTCACGTATGGTTCAAAATTAACTCCCGCTACGTTACATACCGTAATCCCAAGCTGGTCGAGATTGATCCCCATAGCCTGCGCGAAACCTGGAAGTAAAACCTCCTCTGCATCGCCTTCAACAAATATTACACCGTTAGCAAAAAGCAGCTCCGATCTGGTTGCTGTTAGATACCGTTCAATGTCGTCGAGTTCTTCACTGCTTACTGGCAGTTTAGCTAGGGAAAAAGCTCGTGATCGCCCTTCAGGATCCCTGCAAATGCGAACGATAGAACGAAGAGGAGCAATGGTTGCCAGCGTGGGAGAATGGCTCGTTACAATCAATGACTGATCTTTATCGACATTATTGAAGAGTTTGTCAAAAACAGCGCGCTGAAGCTGTGGGTGAAGGTGTGCTTCGGGTTCTTCAATACAAAGCAGGGAGAAATTACGTTCATTCTTTTCACGTCGCCATGCAAACTCTGCTAGCTTGAGTGATATCAGAGCCACGTTCGCAGAACCTAGGCTCGCTTCAATAATGCCTCTCTTTCCATCATCAATGAACATAGAGATAGAACGCATCAATCTGAGCGGGTCAGCAGGTGCAAAACGGAGGCGGGCATCTAAATCGTGAGCAGTTCCAGCTAGGTCAAGAATGCCACCACGCAGAGAATCTTCGAGCTCCTTAATTGATGGGAACTTCTCCATGGTTTCCGTTGCGGTCTGAAGCTCAGTTGCTACGCGATCCAAATCGGCTCGGCTTAGTGAAGAGAAGGCATCTTCCAATAAGGGGCGTAGCGGAGAGCTTCGCCAGGAAGCAAGTTGTGCTTCTGCATCGCGTAACGCGTCCAGCATATCAATGGAGATCCGCCGCCTGACGCGTCCAGGAATGGTTCGCGATTCCTGACCTCCGCCAAAAACAATAAATTCACAGTCATCACCCGAACGTGGAGCCCCACCTACTTCTTCCTTTTTACGAAATATGTAGCTCAACCTTGCTACGGTAGGGTCCTCTGCTATGCGAAAATCGGTCAACAGAGCTGAGAGGGAAGGGTCACTGTCAAAATCGGCAAATTCAAGGTGCACCTCAATTTGAGGGTTTAATTCAAGGCTGCAGCCATCCCAGAAATCTGACAGCTTAAGCTGCCTGGCTGAATCAGGCAGAGTAGGATCAATAACCAGTCGAATTGCGAAAAGCAGATTACTTTTACCGACACGATTTTCCCCCAATAACACAACATTACCTGCTAGGGGAATATCAGCCGCCTCAAAATTTCTAAAGTTGCGGATTCCGAGTTTTGATAAATACATAAAACTCCCTCTAAATGCATTACACAGGCTTTGGAAAGGCGTGTTCTGTCAAAAGCTCATAAAATTTAACAGCGAAGGTTCTGGGCAATCTTACTTCATTTTTTTCTTATCATCGGCTGTTAATTGCAAGAGTTCAACACTTGGATTTATGACTTACTGTAGTGGGTGCAGCTCACTACGTCTGCTTATGGCACGCCAGCGGACATCGTACAGTCCTGGACTGCGCAAGGTTCTTTGCATGTTATCTACAATTCCAAGTCATTTCAGATAGATATTATCTCCGTGAATGCCCGCCTTCCTGACTGGATCGCGGGGTTTTTAATTTTTCACGCTGAGACTATTGTATGAATAAACCTGACGGCCTTCAGGCCTTTGAACAACCGCTTGCGTCGCTTCCGTGCACACTTCGCCAGCTTATTCTTGAACGTATCCAGAACCTGACCCATTACGAGCCGGTGATTGGAATCATGGGCAAAAGTGGTACAGGTAAATCCTCTCTCTGCAACGAACTTTTTCAGGGCGAGGTGTCCCCGGTGAGTGATGTGAACGCCTGTACTCGCGACGTACTGCGCTTCCGGTTGCGCAGCGGTCGTCACAGTCTGGTGATTGTCGATTTACCGGGTGTAGGTGAAAACGGGCGACGGGATCATGAGTACCGGGCCCTGTACCGTCGAATGCTGCCGGAGCTGGACCTGGTGCTGTGGGTCATCAAGGCCGATGATCGGGCGCTGTCGGTGGACGAGCAGTTCTGGCGAGGTGTGATGCAGCCTTACCAGCAGCAGGTGCTGTTCGTGCTGAACCAGGCCGACAAAATCGAACCCTGTCACGAATGGGATACCCGAACCAGCACGCCTTCAGCGCAGCAACGGACAAATCTTCAGGAAAAGCAGACCGCCATTACCGCAATGTTTAAGCCGCATCACCCGGTCTGCGTGGTATCCGCCTGCAGCGGCTGGGGCGTGGAGGAGATGGTGGCAACCATGATGCGCTGTCTGCCTGACCGCGCCACCAGCCCGTTGGTGACACAACTGCAAGGGAGATTCTGCACAGAGCCGGTAAAGTCGCAGGCCCGTGACAGTTTCGGTGAAGCTGTGAGCCGGGTTTTCGATACGGCTGAGTCATCGTCATTCCTGCCTGCGCCATTGAAAACGGTGATTCGTACCGTGCGTGATGCGGTGGTGTCGGTCGCACGGGCCGTCTGGGACTGGATATTCTTCTGATATCGCAATTTTCTCTGCGAACGATGAACTGGTTGTTAATGATGTGTTGATTGTGGACACGTCCTTTCCACTGCGTTTTATCATCAACTAAATCAGGAGAAGCATCATTATTTGTCAGACGAGCGCTCATAAGGCCGGGCTGCTCATAAAAAATAGTTCCGATGTTGTCCATACCCTGTCCACCCCTTCCTTTAAAGTAATCATTATTAATTCAGATAGTTAACTTCTCAGGAGAAATCTTTCATGACGCTTCAGGAGCGGCGACATGACCGGCTTGCCGTCAGGTTGTCGTTGATTATCAGCCGCCTGGTGTCCGGTGAAACTCTGTTTATTCGCAAACTGGCAACTGAATTCGGGGTGTCAGAGCGCACGCTGCGTCGTGACTTTCGGGAACGTCTGATGTATCTCGACCTGGATTACTACCAGGGGCAGTGCAGTCTGCGCTCGGATATTCACAGTACACGGCAGGAAATAGATATTCTGACCTTTGCTCACCGCACGGGGCTGGCCGGGGTTTTCCCAGGCTTTGACCGGCGACTGGTCAGCAGCCTGCTGGACTGTGATGATCGACCCTGTCTGGTATGGCATCAGGACAGACCTCATCCCCCGGCAGGAAAGCTCTCCTTCTACAGGCTGGTCAGAGCTATTTCGGGATGTCAGCGCATCACCGTTCTGACAGAAGGGGAGCGTCATGAGGCCATCGCACCTTACCGGCTAATCGCTCTTGACGGTTACTGGTACCTTGTCGCTGAACATAACAGGCAATTACGTGTCTTCCGGCTGGATGAGATTCATCTGGTAAGGCCATCGCGGGAAACATTTATTCGCAGTGAGCTTCTCTATCAGCTGTCGGAGGATAAGCATTTTATCTCTGCCTTACCTCATTTCCGTTTTATTCAGCAGTCGCTGAATTCATTTTCTCCCTCAGAAAGTCGGGGGCAATCCGGACAAACTGATTAGAGATGGTCTCCATAATTAAATGTAAGGTTAATGCAATGATAAAATTGAACTTATTATCTTTACTGCCAGTCATGTTGTTCCCCTTACTTATCGCAGGTAATGCTCACGCAGCACGTCCTTATAACGGGTTCCTGCCTGCGGCAGTGAATAATAAGAGTGGGAATATATTCTGGTGTGATGCCCACCGCCAGGTCAGAAAACTGTGTACAGCGACGGAAGTGGATTCAATGGGATGGTTTATTGTTGTTCGCTCGAAACCTTCCAGAGATTGTCCGGGTGGCATATGGGGGTGGATCACTCCCAGTAAAGACGATGTGGCAACAGGTTATACCATTACGCCAGGTAAAGAATTCAACCTCACCATGAAGGATATGTGCAGTCCCGATATGAAAGTAACGTTCCGCCCGAATAAAAAGGACCCTCGTTATGACGATCTCGTCGGGATTTATGCCGGGAAAGAAGCGTTTCGCTACAAACAAATAAAATAATCCAACTTTTTTCATTACTTTATTGTTTTAAAGAACAAAAGCTTTATTACATGATTTGAGGACAACATTATGCGACTGCCTTACGTAATAGTTACATTAGCTATGCTGGCTTCTGTATCAACAGCACAGGCTATTCCCAATATGTGGACGAGTGGTTTTGGGATGGGCGTGACCGAATATATCATTACCAGCCCGGATAAGGTGGTGTTTAATCTGAACTGTACTGGCAATCCGGATGCGCAGAATATTCTGCAACACGGCGTTAATCTCACCCTGCCTGATGGAACATCAGTAAGTTCTCATGACGACGGGACGGAAATAACGGTCGTCATGGATAACAGTCAGTTCCCATTACCTTCATCCCTCGGCTGGAGGAATGGCGATAATGCCTGGGTGTCATTTATTGACGCACTGGGGCAGGCAGCTAATTTCGATGTTTATGTCAGCGATAAAAAAGTAGGCACTTTCAGTCCGGGTCTGAAGAATACGCAAAAAGAGCTGTCTGACCTCAGTGAGTGCCGGACCACACACTACAGCGATTAGTTACTTACATTTCAGACCTCTCCACCCCACAACATACCAACACCAGATAGCAACAGGCCATGCTCCTTCGGGAACATGGCCTTTTTGTTTTTAATTCATTATCAGATAAGGAGTTAGCCATGCGATTAGCCAGCCGCTTTGGTCGTATAAATCAGATACGCCGTGACCGGCCTCTGACCCACGAAGAGCTGATGAATCATGTCCCCAGCGTGTTCGGGAGTGACAAGCATGAATCTCGTTCAGACAGGTACACCTACATCCCGACCATCACCATCCTCGAAAACCTGCAGCGTGAAGGCTTTGAGCCGTTCTTTGCCTGCCAGACAAAGGTTCGCGACCAGAGCAAGCGGGAACACACCAAACATATGCTTCGCCTGCGTCGTGCCGGTCAACTGACCGGACATCAGGTGCCGGAAATCATTCTTCTTAACAGCCATGACGGCTCATCAAGCTACCAGATGCTGCCGGGGCTGTTTCGAGGCGTCTGTACCAACGGTCTGGTCTGCGGACAGTCATTTGGCGAAGTGCGGGTACCACATAAAGGGAATGTTGTTGAGAAGGTGATTGAAGGGGCTTACGAAGTGCTCGGGGTCTTTGACCGGGTGGAGGAGAAGCGCGATGCAATGCAGTCACTGGCACTGCCAGAACCAGCCCGTAATGCCCTGGCGAATGCCGCGCTGAAGTATCGCTTTGGTGAAGACCACCAGCCGGTCACGGTATCGCAGTTGCTGACCCCACGTCGCCGGGAGGACTACAGCGATGACCTGTGGACCGTATACCAGCGCGTGCAGGAGAACCTGATGAAAGGTGGATTGTCAGGGCGAACCGCTCAGGGGAAAAGCAGCCGCACCCGTGCTGTTACCGGTATTGATGGCGATGTGAAGCTCAATCGCGCCCTGTGGGTAATGGCAGAAAACATGCTCGATTTTTTCGGGCGTTAAACAACAGTTCCGGCATAAGGAGATAGTTTAATGAATACACAAAACCTTCAGTTCGCTGAGCAGGCAGCAATTATTGCCTCAGTCGTCCCTGACGAGCTACGCATCGGCTTCTGGCCGCAGCACTTTGGCTCCATCCCACAATGGATAACCCTTGAACCCCGCATTTTCGCCTGGATGGATCGGCTGTGTGCCGATTACCAAGGTGGTATCTGGCGCTTTTCGACACTCAGCAACGGCGGCGGTTTTATGGCTCCCGAGTCAGATCATGATGAGAAGTGGACATTGTTCAACAGCATGAACGGCAATGGCGCAGAGCTTACCAGTGAAGCTGCAGGGATGGTCGCCTGTCTGATGGCTTACAACCACCACGCCTGTCGCACCGAGTGTGACGCGATGACTGAGCACTATTATCGCTTACGAGACTTCGCGTTGAACCATCCAGAGTGCAGCGCCATTATGCATCTCATCGACTGAGTCATACCGAACATGAATACCACAATATCCCCACTGTTATCGCAGCCTGAGCTTTTTCCGGTGTCGGTCATGGCTCAGCATGGCTGTTTACTCCCTACGACTTCCGGACTGACACCCTACGCCCAACGGACCATTCGCCGCGCTATCAACCTGCTGGATAAATATCTGCGTCAGCCAGGTATAGCCTTTACCTCAAGCACTGCAGCCCGTGACTGGCTCCGGTTACAGCTGGCCAGACAGGAGCGGGAGGTGTTTATGGTGTTCTATCTCGATAATCAGCATCGTTTACTGGAGAGTGAAACGCTGTTCGCCGGTTCGGTAAACCATGTGCAGGTTCATCCTCGAGAGGTAGTGAAGTCAGCGCTTCGTTTCAATGCCGCTGCTGTCGTGCTGGCGCATAACCATCCCTCCGGTGATCCGGAGCCCAGCCAATGCGATCGCAACATTACTGGCAGGCTTAAAGATGCCCTAGCACTGGTTGATGTGAACACGCTCGACCATCTGGTTATCGGATCAGATGGCATTGTGTCGTTTGCTGAGCGAGGCTGGATATGAAAATCATCAGCAAACGCCAGGCAATGACCCTGTACCGGCAACATCCTGGCTCCCGACTGTTTCGCTTCTGTACCGGCAAATATAAATGGTCCGGCAGTATCTGCCATTATGCTGGCCGGGAAGTTCAGGACATACGCGGCGTTCTGGCTGTATTTGCTGAACGTCGTCAGGACCGCAATGGTCCCTATGTCATTCTTCGAAGCATTACTCTTAATTAATCCTTCCCTTTAATCAGGAACAATAATGAACAATCACTCAGAATCCGGTACAAAGCCGGAGAATCCCGCCTGCCAGCAGTGGGGGCTAAAGAGTACGATTACACCCTGTTTTGGAGCTCGGCTGGTACAAGAAGGCGACCGCCTGCATTTTCTTGCTGATCGGGCCGGATTTAACGGTGCTTTCTGCGACGATGACGCGCTATACCTGGATCAGGCCTTTCCGTTGATTCTCAAACAACTGGAGCTGATACTCACCAGCGGAGAACTCTCCCCCCGCCATCAGCACTGTGTCACCCTCTATCACAACGGACTCACCTGCGAAGCCGATACGCTTGGTAGTTGTGGCTACGTATATATCGCCATTTATCCCACTCAACGTTAATTACTTTCACGAGAAAAAAAATGAAATTTCTACCTACAACAAATATGCGGGCGGCGAAGCCATGCCTGTCGCCCGTGACTATCTGGCAAATGCTACTTAGTCGTCTGCTGGAACAGCATTATGGCCTGACACTAAACGATACACCTTTCTGTGATGAAACCGTCATACAGGAACATATCGATGCCGGTATCACTCTCGCTAATGCCATTAACTTTCTAGTGGAAAAGTACGAACTGGTTCGTATCGATCGCAGAGGGTTTAGCTGGCAAGAACAAACGCCATATCTCACGATTATTGATATCATGAGGGCCCGTCGCGATCTGGGTTTAATGAATCGTAATTAGTCTGATGCTAACGGTATCGCTGCTTTTGAGTATGCCTGCCATTTGGTATCATCTCGCTTCCTGCTGATTTATCGACAAAGGTAATTGCTTGAATTCAAAGCCTCTGTGCTTTGGGGGTATCTTTGGGGGTATAAGTAAAGTTATAACTTGAAAACTTTATATTTTTCAATTTATTGAACGGATTGTTCTAATCCCTTCGCCCGCTCCAATTTATCTTCACCTCATCAACCTGCCATTTTTGTTGTATCTGATTTTCTATATTATCTTAATTCAATCGCTTCAGACTTTTCGCAATCGCCGTAATACTTCCCCATTTTTTTGTAAATAAAAGCGTTTACGCAATGCAATCCATTTGTAACAACCCAGGTAAAATACCTTATTTTCAAGTTGTTAAATAAGTGGTTATCTACGCTTTTAACAAACGATTGATGGAATCTTTTATGAAAGGGAAATCTGCATTAACTCTTCTGCTCGCTGGTATATTTTCATGCGGCACATGCCAGGCGACAGGGGCAGAAGTGACGAGTGAATCTGTATTTAACATTCTTAATTCCACGGGGGAAGCAACAGATAAAAGTTATTTATCGTTAAATCCAGATAAGTATCCTAATTATCGTCTTCTGATTCACTCAGCCAAATTACAAAATGAAATAAAGAGCCACTATACCAAAGACGAAATTCAAGGATTGCTAACATTAACAGAAAACACACGAAAGTTAACGTTGACGGAGAAACCCTGGGGAACGTTTATTCTTGCTTCTACTTTCGAAGATGACAAAACAGCGGCAGAAACCCACTATGATGCTGTCTGGCTGAGGGATAGTCTATGGGGCTATATGGCATTAGTATCAGATCAGGAAAATAGGGTAGCTGCAAAAAAGATTCTGCTCACCCTGTGGGATTATATGTCTACGCCCGACCAGATTAAGCGGATGCAGGACGTCATTAGCAACCCAAAACGACTGGATGGAATTCCCGGGCAAATGAATGCTGTGCATATCCGATTTGACAGCAACTCCCCCGTGATGGCAGATGTGCAGGAAGAAGGCAAGCCGCAGCTGTGGAACCATAAACAAAATGATGCGTTAGGTCTTTATCTTGATCTCCTTATACAAGCAATCAATACTGGTACTATTAACGCTGAAGATTGGCAAAAAGGTGACCGATTAAAATCGGTTGCGCTGCTGATTGCTTATCTGGATAAAGCCAATTTCTATGTTATGGAAGATTCCGGAGCGTGGGAGGAAGATGCCCGATTAAACACATCTTCCGTTGCACTGGTGACCTCTGGACTGGAACGTTTGTCAAACCTACTCTCGAAGAAAGACTCTGTTTTTATCTCTGATTTACTACGCGAAGCTAAAGCCAATGAACTGGATGAACCACTTTCAACAACGAGGTTGAACCACCTCATAGATAAAGGTTATGAAAGAATAACGCTACAGCTTGATTTAGGGGGAGAATCTCCTGGTTATCTGGAAAAAGATAAACATTACAGAGAAGCTGATGCGGCCTTACTTAATGTTATTTATCCTGCAAATCTTTCAAAGATAAATACCAGAAGAAAAGAGCAAGTTTTAAAAATAGTTAAAAAACTAGCAGGTCCGTATGGCATAAAAAGATACGAGAAGGATAATTATCAGTCGGCAAATTTTTGGTTCAATGATATTAAAACTGATACTGATGAAAATTCACATGCGAAAAGAGAAAAGAGCTTCATTCCATCAACAGAAGCAGAATGGTTTTTTGACTCATGGTATGCAAAATCAGCAGCAATTGTTTATAAAGAATCAAGAAAAGAAGAATATTTGAATGACTCAGTGCAATTTATGAATAGATCATTGGCCCAAATAACAGGCGAGAATATGATTGGTGCAAATGGCAGGAGCGTACCTGAAATGGCACTTCCCGAAAGCTATAACTATATCCACAAGTCAGGAACTTTGCATGAAGCGCCAAGCCCTATCATTCCGCTAAACTGGTCGAAAGCCTCAATGACTCTTATGTTGAAAGAAATGTCCAACCTTATCAATGATGAGGGAATTAAATAGTTTTCATAATGAGGCGGTCCTGGATTAAAAGGACCGCTCAAAGAGAAATCGTAAGGGAGGTAAAAGTGATCAATAAATTACTGTTAGCTTACCTGATAGGTCTGGTTGTGACATCGACCTTAATATTTATCTTCTCGGAAGAAAAAGTAACATATCGGTTGTTTGCTGCAGTAATTACAGGGTTGACCTGGCCGCTTAGCCTCATTCCATCCATCATAAGTATCATAATTCGTAAATCCGACTAACAAGAAAATTATATGAACGATTAAGAAAAATATAATCGATAAAGAGAATAAAATATATGCGGGGAGTAACAAAACACTCGCAGTGCGTTAATGTGTAACTAACAAATATGATTTTTTTTGAAAATAGTCACCAAACAAGTGTTATAAGAAATACGGGGTATGTTTAAGTAAAACATATCAACAGTTGCAATTCTGTATATGGACAGGATGACTTACTACTGTAAGTGGCTGATAGCTATTCGCTCATAACAAAATCATTATTTTATAAATAGGAATCATCATTTTTTAATCATGTTTTTATTGCAAGTTTATGGAGAATGAGAATATGGAATAAGGAGATGAAACATGATTGAAGAAGGGCTGTTACTTCCAATGAATGTTTTGCTTCAAGGACAGAAGTTAACCCTACTGGACCCTGAAATGTGGTTCTTACGGGGAAATGAAAACAAGGATGTAACCCTTGTTATTACGATTGGTAATAACCATCAAAAATTAATGGTAGTGGAAGACATATTACTGCTCATTGACCGAAGCCAAATTGAGGTAACTGCAGGGAAAGTAATTTATCATCCACTTCGCATTGATATCCTGAGTAAATTATTAGCTTTTATAGATGAATCAACGGGGAGTGTGGAAAGGGAACACCATGACTTGTTTGCTGATGCCTTGCCCTTTGCATCAGAAGTTGTGCTATTCAGTAAAGTTGCAAGTGAAGCTTGGTTTTTAGCCACTTATCTGAGCAGCGATAATATTAATGAAATTCTGTTTCAGCATCTAAGAAAAACAGAATGCTATAAACTGGTTCGCTATTTATTATCGCAATCGCTCATACAGACTTCACTCTATGATCTTGGTGAGCTTTACGGCGTATCGTATTCACATTTTCGCCGTTTATGTAGTTATGCATTGGGTGGTAAAGTTAAAACGGAATTATGTGGCTGGAGAGTTGCCAGAGCCGTGTTGGAAATCATTGAAGGAAACAGTGATATGACAACTATTGCGCATAAATATGGCTACTCATCCTCATCACACTTTTCAGCCGAAGTAAAAAGCCGGTTAGGAAAAACACCGAGAGAACTATGTAAAAAGTTATGAAAATAAAATTACGTATTACTATTATATTAATTTCAGTCTTATGCATTTTTAATGGATTATTGACTCCTGGTGCATATGCCGCAGCAGCGAATGGATACGTAGCAAATAAAGAAAATCTACGTAGTTTTTTTGAAACGGTTTCATCATATGCGGGTAAGCCTACAATAGTAAGTAAGCTTGCCATGAAGAAACAGATCAGCGGAAATTTTGATTTAACCGAACCCTATGCCTTGATTGAACGCCTGTCGGCGCAGATGGGACTTATTTGGTACGATGATGGCAAAGCTATTTATATCTATGACTCATCAGAGATGCGTAATGCGCTGATTAATCTGAGAAAGGTATCGACGAATGAGTTTAATAATTTTTTAAAAAAATCGGGGCTGTATAACTCTCGTTATGAAATTAAAGGGGGCGGCAATGGTACTTTCTATGTATCGGGGCCACCGGTTTATGTTGACCTGCTCGTTAATGCTGCAAAATTAATGGAGCAAAACAGTGATGGCATTGAGATCGGACGCAATAAAGTAGGTATTATTCACCTGGTCAACACATTCGTTAATGACCGGACTTATGAATTACGTGGCGAAAAGATAGTTATTCCTGGCATGGCAAAAGTACTATCGACGTTGTTAAATAATAACATTAAGCAAAGCACTGGGGTTAACGTACTTTCTGAAATTTCAAGTCGTCAACAACTAAAAAACGTATCACGTATGCCTCCTTTTCCTGGTGCTGAAGAAGATGATGACCTACAAGTAGAGAAAATAATATCGACAGCTGGAGCGCCAGAGACTGACGATATACAAATTATTGCATATCCAGATACCAACAGTTTACTTGTTAAAGGAACAGTATCTCTGGTTGATTTTATCGAGAAGTTAGTAGCTACGCTCGATATTCCAAAGCGACATATTGAATTATCTTTATGGATAATAGATATTGATAAGACTGATCTAGAACAGTTAGGAGCTGACTGGTCGGGCACGATAAAAATTGGATCCAGCCTAAGTGCATCATTTAATAATTCAGGTTCAATTAGTACCCTGGATGGGACACAGTTTATTGCAACAATACAGGCACTTGCGCAAAAAAGAAGAGCCGCCGTTGTTGCTCGTCCTGTCGTTTTAACACAGGAGAATATTCCTGCTATATTTGATAATAACCGTACTTTCTATACTAAATTAGTCGGCGAGCGTACTGCGGAGTTGGATGAAGTAACCTATGGTACGATGATTAGCGTGCTACCACGATTTGCTTCGCGAAATCAAATTGAATTACTCTTGAATATTGAAGATGGCAATGAAATCAATTCCGACAAGACCAATGTTGATGACCTGCCTCAGGTTGGTAGAACGCTTATAAGTACTATTGCGCGCGTGCCTCAAGGGAAAAGTCTTTTGATTGGTGGATATACACGAGATACCAATACCTATGAAAGTCGCAAGATCCCGATATTAGGCAGTATTCCATTTATTGGTAAATTATTTGGATATGAAGGAACAAATGCGAATAACATCGTTCGTGTCTTTCTTATTGAGCCAAGAGAGATCGATGAGCGCATGATGAATAATGCGAATGAGGCTGTGGTTGACGCCAGAGCAATAACACAGCAAATGGCAAAAAATAAAGAAATCAACGATGAATTACTGCAGAAATGGATAAAAACTTACCTGAATCGTGAAGTCGTCGGAGGATAGTGAAATGGCGATTCATGTAGAGCATGTCGGTGTATTAGAAAGAGCCAGAGAAGTTTCTCGCTTAGAGGACATTATCACAGAAGATAATGAAGATATTGAAGCTGAAATGCCTAAAATGGGAGATGATCCCGCCGGTAAAGAAGCTCGATTCTTACAAGCTACTGACGAGATGTCAGCAGCGTTAACGCAGTTTATGAAGAAAAAAATCTACGAAGAACAACTGGCCAACTTTCTGGACGGAGAAGAATATGTCCTGGAAGATCAGCCAATAGAAAAAACCGATAAAATCATGGAGGCGCTTAAGGCAGCAACTACCCATGACTATGAAGTGTATAGCTTTGCTAAAAAATTATTTCCAGATGAAAGCGATCTGGTGGTTGTATTACGTGCAATTTTACGTAAAAAACAAATATCTGAAAATGTGCGGCTAAACGCTGAAGCATTACTTAGAAAAGTTAATCAAGAGACTACTAAAAAATTCATTAATAGTGGCATTAACTCGGCATTAAAAGCAAAGTTATTTGGCCAGGCGTTGTCATTAAATCCAAAATTACTAAGGGCAAGTTATCGACAATTTTTAATGGCAGAAGACGATGCTGTAGATACTTATGTAGAATGGATTGGTAGTTATGGCTATCAAAATAGAATGCTAGTGACAAAATTTATCAAAGAGACGCTTTTCTCAGATATAAATGCACTTGATGCGAGTTGTTCATCATTGGAATTTGGTATGTTTCTCAATAAGTTGTCACAACTATTGTCTCTTCAGTCGGCAGAGGCTTTATTTCTGAAAACTTTAATGAATAACCCAATAATTAAAAAATTTATTAGCGCAGAAGATTACTGGATATTTTTTCTGATATCGTTAATAAAATTTCCTGAGACTGCAGAGGAACTCCTGAAAAATGCACTGGTAACCCTACCCGCAGATGCTAATTATAAAGACAAAACGTTACTCCTGAAGGCGATTTACAGCGGATGTACAAATCTTCCATTTTCACTTTTTATTAATAATGAACAATTATTAGAGATTAGGGAGTGTTGTAAACAGGCAATAAAAGTAACATTTGCAGTAGAGCTCTTTGATACACAAAACAGTAATAAAAAACAAAATAAAAAACCATGGAAGAAGGTAATGTTCAATGTTTAACAAAGTTTTGATAGGGTTAAGGAGTCATCCAGAATTAATAATTCTTGGATTAATGGTGATGATTATCGCCATGCTCATAATTCCATTGCCCACTTACTTAATCGATTTTTTGATTGGGCTGAACTTAACATTGGCAATACTTGTGTTTTTAGGATCATTCTATGTTGATAGGATCTTAAGTTTTTCTTCATTCCCATCAATTCTCCTCATCACAACGTTATTTCGTTTGGCGCTGGCGATCAGTACCAGTCGACTTATACTTCTTGAGGCGGACGCCGGAGAAATTATAACGAGTTTTGGTGAATTCGTTATTGGAGATAGCCTGGTAGTTGGTTTTGTTATTTTCTCCATTGTTACTATTGTTCAGTTTATCGTGATTACTAAAGGTTCGGAACGTGTGGCTGAAGTTGCTGCCCGCTTTTCGCTTGACGGTATGCCAGGTAAACAAATGAGTATTGACGCCGATCTACGCGCCGGGATCATTGATGCAGATTTAGCAAAAGAACGTCGTAGCGTATTAGAACGAGAGAGTCAGCTGTATGGTTCCTTTGATGGTGCGATGAAATTTATCAAAGGTGATGCTATTGCAAACATCATTATTATCTTTGTTAATATTATCGGTGGGCTATCAGTAGGAGTAGGCCAAAATGGAATGGATTTCTCGACAGCGTTGACCGTCTACACAATTCTTACCGTCGGTGATGGTCTTGTTTCTCAAATTCCAGCTTTATTAATTGCTATTAGCGCAGGGTTTATCGTAACGCGCGTGAATGGCGATAGTGATAATATGGGGCAAAATATAATGTCCCAGTTATTAAGTAATTCTTTTGTCATTATTGTGACATGTGTCCTCGCGCTAAGTATTGGGTTGCTTCCAGGTTTTCCCCTTCTTGTTTTTTTATGTTTGGCAGTAATCTTAGGAATTTATTTTTACTTTAAATTCAAAAAGAAAGGGGTTGAAGAAACGGTTGTTAAGGGAGATATCACCGTTGGGTTGGAACCCTATAATCAGGATGATGATATTTCATTAGGTATTATTAATAAACTTGATCAGGTTATTACCGAAACGGTACCCTTGGTTTTGATTATGAATAGTGTACAGGCTAAAAAATACACTGAAATCAATCTTGCTGATAGGATTCGTAGTCAGTTTTTTATTGAGTATGGTATCCGTATTCCCGGTATTGTCATTCGCGAGGGGGAAGGCCTTAATGATGAAGATGTCATATTAATGCTAAATGAAGTCAGAGCCTCGCAATTTAAAATTTATCATGATCTTGTCTTGTTGGTTGAATATTCAGATGAAGTGGTTTCGACTTTGATCAAGAAACCTGTCATCGTAAATAGTAATGGTGAACAATATTATTGGGTTACAAAAAGTGATGCCCAAAAATTAACAAAAATTGGCTGTTATACTCGCACGGCCATGGATGAAATGTACAATCATTTATCTGTATGTCTGGCTCATAATATTAATGAGTATTTTGGTATACAAGAAACCAAATATATTCTTGATCAATTAGAGATGAAGTATCCTGATCTATTAAAAGAAATATTAAGATATATAACCGTGCAGCGCATTTCAGAGGTAATTCAGCGTCTGATCCAGGAGCGAATTTCAGTGCGCAATATGCGTTTAGTTATGGAGGCTTTAGCATTATGGAGCCCACGAGAGAAAGATATAATTACACTCGTTGAGCATGTACGAGGTGCATTAGGTCGCTACATTTGCCATAAGTTTTCATATTCTGGAGAAATTAAAGCAATTGTGATTTCGCCTGAAATAGAGGACAGAATCAGAGATGGTGTCAGGCCTACCGCTGGCGGTACTTTTCTTAATCTCGATGCATCCGAAGCTGAGATGATTCTGGATAATTTTAAACTGGCACTTTCTGGAATCAATATTCCTATTAAAGACATTATTTTACTGGGATCTGTGGATATTCGTCGTTTTATCAAAAAACTTATTGAATCTAGTTATCGAGACCTCGAAGTACTTTCGTACGGGGAACTAACGGAAAATGTTCCCGTTAATATTCTGAAAACTATTTAGGATAATGTCTTGCGATATGGAGCATGCTGGTATGAAAAAATTAAAACTATTAAATAAATACAGCTACTTACATAGCATAAACGGCTCGCTGATTGAAGCAGAGCTTGACGACGTTTCAGTGGGCGAAGTATGCGAAATTTATGCGAGCTGGCAAGCAAATGAACGTATAGCCAGGGCTCAGGTCGTTGGCTTTCGCAATGGAAAGACATTATTAAACCTTATAGGCAGCTCTGTGGGGCTTACACGTACTGCAGTATTGAAACCAACGGGAGAGCAGTTAACCATACAGATCAGTGATGCCTTTCTTGGTTCAGTTTTGAATGCTTCTGGTCAAATTATGGAAAGGTTTGTCCCGGTCACTCCAGGGGATAGGGGAAATTTACGCCTGATTGATGAACTGCCACCGTCGTATCAGGAACGTCGAGTTATTAATACACCACTAGAGACACGGATAAGAGTCATTGATGGCGTACTGACATGTGGCATTGGTCAACGTGTTGGGATTTTCGCATCGGCTGGCTGTGGCAAAACGGTTTTAATGCATATGCTTGTAAACAACACTGAAGCTGATGTGTTTGTTATTGGCTTGATTGGCGAACGTGGAAGGGAAGTTACGGAATGCGCGGAATCGCTGAAAAAATCAGTAAATGCAGCAAAATGTGTTTTGGTTTATGCCACCTCTGATTTTTCGTCAGTAGATCGGTGTAATGCCGCCCTGATGGCGACAACCGTGGCAGAGTATTTTAGAGATCGAGGAAAGAGAGTTGTACTTTTTATCGACTCAATGACGCGCTATGCACGAGCACTACGCGATATGAAGCTGGCAGCGGGTGAACCACCTGCCAGACGTGGTTATCCTGCTTCTGTTTTTGACAGCTTACCTCGCTTACTGGAGAGGCCGGGACCAACACTAAAAGGAAGTATTACTGCCTTTTATACCGTATTACTGGAGGGGGAGGATGAATCAGACCCACTGGGGGATGAAATTCGCTCAATCCTTGATGGCCATATCTATCTAAGTCGCAAACTCGCTGGGCAAGGTCATTATCCGGCAATAGATGTTCTAAAAAGTGTGAGTCGAGTATTTGGTCAGGTCACTGATGAAAAACACAGAGATAATGCTGCACGGGTAAGGAAGATCCTCACCACTTTGGAAGATCTACAGGTGTTTATTGATTTAGGGGAATATCGCGCTGGGCAAAATGCTGAAAATGATTTTGCTATGAATGCCCGGCCTAAACTCACAAATTGGTTAAAACAGTCAGTTAATGAAAAAATGCCAATGAGTGAAACGCTAAAAGAGCTTGAACGAATTGTTAAGTAAAGTTAATCGACTTATCAGAAGAACAGCGCAGAGCCTGGCTGCATGTGAAGCATCATTACAAAAGTTAAATGCAGAAAAAGAAAAGTTAGTCGAAAAGGAACGCCTGTATGATATGCAACTTAAAAACCTACAGTCACTGTTAGATATGAAGGAGTTACTCGGCGAAGTAGTATTTCGCCAGGATATATTTTACTCGTTACGTAAAGTTGCAGTCATTCAGCAGCAGATCGCTGAGATAAATCTTGAAAAGCAAAAAATAGCAGAGCGGCGAAAAATACTTAACAAGGAAATAGTTCAACAGCAAGCACAAAGAAAACACTGGTGGCTAAAAGGAGAAAAGTACGATCTACTAAAGAAGCGCATCAAAAAACAACTTTTAAATCAGATGCTTTATCAAGACGAGCTTGAACAGGAGGAGAAATATAATGGACGAAGTCAAGAAAATTGAACATTATAAAAATTTAAACACAGACACATCCGAGAATTCTGCTGCGTATTTAGACAGTTTCGTAAAGAAAAACAAAAAAAATAAAGAAATGAGTGAGATTGTTGCTGGATCCATTCTCCAGTTATTACGTCAGGCTCAGGATAGCCAATTCCCTACGTTTGGGAAAAAGAATGGGCAAATGAAGTCTATTGATAACAAATCGTCTCTCCAGGTTGACAGGAATTCATCTTTTTCTTTGCAAACAAATGGAATAGAGCAACTTTCTACAAAGAAAGTCCTCAATATGACTTCACGAGATCAGGGTCTTAATTCTGAACTATCTGATAAAACGATACAATTTAAGGGGGGAATCCATAATGGTATCCATACAGAAAAAATCACGGTTCAAAACCACAGTAATAATAAAGAGCGTGAAAAAAAATATCGCGATGGAGACAAAAAAAATGGAGAGCAGGCCCATTTATTAGATATTACTAACGAAAGAAGGTTTGCTGATAACAAAACCATGTTTACTCAACATATCGAAAAGCAAAGGAATGTTCATACGCTCAATCAGAATGATATAAATAATTCTGTTAATAGTGCCAATGTACCCGAAAATGAATTGACATATCAGTTTCAGCGTTGGGGACAGAATCATACAGTTCGGATTCTGGAAAGTAGTGAAGGGATACGACTAAAACCATCAGACACGATTGTCTCCGACAGACTCCATGAAGCCCAACACAATGATGTTACAGCACAACGTTGGGTATTGACTGAGCAAGATGAACGACAAGGACAACGACATCAGCCTCATGATGAGCAAGAAAATGAAGGTAAATTCGAAAACGATCAGAAGGACGAAAGTTAATGTTCGGTCTGAGAAAAGTAAATGGAAACACTCATTCCTTTGAAACCACTTTTCAAAACTGGAAAGAAAATGGTGAAGATGTTGCGTTATTAATGCCCGAATTTAGTGCTAAATGGCTACCGATAGCGGAAGAGAGTGGCAGCTGGTCTGGATGGGTGTTGCTTCGAGAAATATTTCCCTTAATTTCTGCCGAGCTCGCTGGGATGGCTTTAATGCCAGAAACGGAAAGGTTAATAGGGGAATGGCTCAGTTTATCCAGTTCCCCGATAAATCTAAATCATCCTGAACTAAAATATAATCGTTTGTGCGTAGGTAAAGTATTTGATGGAGTATTGAGTCCAGCTCAACCACTGATAAGAATATGGACAGGGGATTTGAATCTTTGGTTGGATAAAGTCACAGTCTGCCAATACGAAAACGCTCTAACGCTAGACAAAAAAACATTATATTGGCCCATTCATTTTGTAATTGGGTTTAGTAAAACATGTTATAGAACCATTGTTGATATTGAAGTTGGTGATGTTTTATTAATTTCAGATAATTTTGCTTATGCGGTTATTTATAATACAAGGATTTGTGATCTGATTTATCCAGAGGAGTTAAAAATGGCTGATCATTTTGAGTACGAGGAAGATTTTGAAACAGATGACTTTGATATCAAAAAAAGCGAGAGTGAGATTTATGATGAAAATGATGAACAGATGATTAATAGTTTTGAAGAGTTGCCTGTAAAAATTGAGTTTGTTCTTGGAAAGAAAATAATGAATCTATATGAAATAGACGATCTCTGTGCAAAAAGAATAATATCTCTGCTTCCTGAATCTGAGAAAAATATAGAGATACGTGTAAATGGCGCGCTAACTGGCTATGGCGAACTTGTTGAAGTGGATGATAAATTGGGCGTAGAGATTCATTCTTGGTTATCAGGGTATAATAATGTCAAATAGCATTTCGCTGATAGCGATACTATCATTATTTACACTTTTGCCGTTTATAATAGCATCCGGGACATGTTTTATTAAATTCTCGATTGTTTTTGTTATTGTCCGAAACGCGCTGGGACTTCAGCAAGTGCCATCAAATATGACACTTAATGGGGTTGCTTTGCTATTGTCAATGTTTGTAATGATGCCGGTTGGGAAGGAAATATATAATAACAGTCAGAATGAGAATCTTTCATTCAATAATGTAGCGTCGGTTGTTAATTTTGTTGAGACAGGCATGAGTGGTTATAAATCATATTTGATAAAATATTCTGAACCGGAGTTGGTTAGCTTTTTTGAAAAGATTCAGAAGGTGAATAGTTCTGAAGACAATGAAGAGATAGTCGATGATGAGAATATTTCAATTTTCTCGTTACTCCCGGCATATGCGTTGAGTGAGATAAAAAGTGCATTTATTATAGGTTTCTATATCTATTTACCCTTTGTTGTAGTTGATCTGGTTATATCCAGCGTTCTGTTAACGTTAGGTATGATGATGATGAGTCCGGTAACCATATCTACACCGATAAAATTAATTCTGTTTGTCGCGATGGACGGTTGGACAATGTTATCGAAAGGACTCATTTTACAATATATTGACCTATCCATTAATCCCTGAGGAAAAAATATGGACGACATTGTTTTTGCGGGGAATAGGGCGCTGTATCTGATTTTAGTTATGTCTGCAGGACCTATTGCAGTTGCGACATTTGTTGGTTTATTGGTAGGGCTTTTTCAAACGGTAACACAGTTGCAAGAACAGACTTTGCCATTTGGCGTCAAATTATTGTGCGTAAGTATTTGCTTTTTTTTAATGAGCGGATGGTATGGTGAAAAATTATATTCGTTTGGTATCGAAATGCTTAATTTAGCATTCGCGAGAGGATAGCATGGGGGAGGCGATACTCTATCAGTTGCATAGTCTGCTGGCTGCTACAGCGCTCGGTTTTTGCCGATTGGCACCAACTTTCTATTTGTTACCATTTTTCGCCAGTGGGAATATACCAACAGTAGTCCGCCATCCAATAATAATAGTGGTATCATGTGCATTAGTTCAGCATTACCACTATGAATTATCTACCCTAAATGAAATAGATATCGCTTTGTTTGCTGCCAGAGAAATTATCATAGGGTTGTTTATTGCTTGCTTATTAGCATCCCCATTTTGGATTTTCCTTGCTATAGGCAGCTTTATCGATAACCAACGTGGTGCAACGTTAAGTAGTACTTTGGATCCGGCTACAGGTGTCGATACATCGGAATTAGCAAGATTATTTAACCTTTTCTCTGCAGCAGTTTATCTTACTAACGGTGGATTGAACTTTATTCTGGAGACTCTATGGCAAAGTTATAACTTATGGCCTTCAGGAAATTTTAATTTTCCTAAATTAGAGCCTTTATTCTCATATATTAATAATATAATGACTCATACTATCGTTTACGCAAGCCCCGTGATTGCGGTTATGCTGGGCGGTGAAGCTGTCCTGGGATTGCTGGCACGCTATGCTTCACAACTAAATGCTTTTGCCATCTCACTGACTGTCAAAAGTGCGCTGGCATTTTTAATATTAATTATTTATTTTGGCCCAATACTCGCTGAACGAGTTATGCCGTTATCCTTTTTCCCAGAACAATTGCAATTATACATTGATAAATAGAGTGTTTCATGGCAAATAAAACTGAAAAGCCAACACAAAAGAAACTCCAGGATGCTTCTAAAAAAGGGCAAATTCTAAAAAGTAGAGACTTAACAGTTTCTGTAATAATGCTTGTGGGTACTTTATATCTCGGATATGTATTTGATGTGCATCATATTATGTCGATTCTTGAATACATCCTTGATCATAACGCTAAACCGGATATTTGGGACTATTTTAAAGCTATGGGGATAGGTTGGTTGAAAACGATCATTCCTTTTTTGCTGGTTTGCATGTTTACAACAATACTTGTCTCATGGTTTCAAAGTAAAATGCAATTAGCAACTGAAGCTATTAAGTTTAAGTTTGATTCATTAAATCCAGTAAATGGCTTAAAACGTATATTTGGCTTAAAAACCGTAAAAGAATTTGTCAAAGCAATACTTTATATTATTTTTTTTGCATTGGCGATCAAAGTATTTTGGAGTAACCATAAATCACTGCTTTTTAAAACTCTTGATGGAGATATCATATCTTTATTATCAGATTGGGGAGAGATGCTATTCCTTCTCATACTATATTGTCTTGGCAGTATGATAATTGTTCTAATATTTGATTTTATCGCTGAGTATTTTTTATTTATGAAAGATATGAAAATGGATAAACAAGAAGTTAAAAGAGAATACAAGGAACAAGAAGGAAATCCAGAAATTAAGTCTAAACGCAGAGAACGCCATCAAGAAATTCTGTCAGAGCAATTGAAATCTGATGTCAGTAATAGCCGTCTGATGATTGCCAACCCTACGCACATTGCCATAGGGATATACTTTAAGCCACATCTGTCACCTATACCATTGATTTCTGTAAGAGAAACTAATGAGGTCGCATTAGCCGTAAGGAAATATGCAAAAGAAATCGGAATACCAATTATTACAGATAAAAAATTAGCACGAAAAATTTATGCTACCCATCGTCGCTACGATTATGTTAGCTTCGAAAATATAGATGAGATCTTGCGTCTTCTGCTGTGGCTTGAAGATGTGGAGAATGCTGGACAACCTATTCCAGATGAACTGCTCCCCTCAGAAGATAAATTCAAAGAAGGTGAAGACACAAAAAGTGAGAATAAAGACAATAATTAAAAAAATTAAACATCTATCATAGTCGGAAATTTATAAGAATCTACACGCAAAAAGCGTGTAGATTCTTATTTAATGTGTTAAACGATCTTGCGAAATGACAAGCAATTGATACATACTCATCTCTTTATAAGCTGGAACAGTCGTAACCTGTGCAAATTCGCGATATAGTTTCTGCTCTAGTTCTGCTGATGATATATATTCCGGGTGTTCGCTAAAGAACTGTCTTGCATCTACTATCGCCTGAGATTCGCCACTTCTTTTATTCTGAGTATCCTTTAATGAATTTTCTCTGGTGCATGCAGAGAGCAACGATATCAGCGCGACAGTTATTATGATTTTACTATTATATCTTACTAATGACATATCAACTTTCTCTTATGCAAGATTGGAGTTTAAAATAATGTTTATCCCATTCACAGAGTGCTATAAACAACTCAACAGTACCTTTTATGTTAAGTTTATTTAGGGCTCTTATTTTGTGATATGATACTGTTTTATAATCAATTCCTTTGATAATGGCTATTTGTTTTAACGAATAAGAAACACATAACCGCAGGATATCTATCTCATCATGGGTAAGTGGTTCTTGAGTGGAATACACATTTCGTGTATGAAGATTCGAAACCAGGAAATGCGTTAAATCAGATAATGTAATATTCTTATTGATCCTGATGAAATTGTTGCTCAAAAGGGTGTTTACAGGTTCTGTATTTGGTTTGAGATTTCGATGTTGGTGCTCATCAATAACAACGAACGAATGTCCAAGATCAACCAACGCAACCAAATCGCTGTAATATTCCTTTTGGGATGCTAATAATGCATTAGTGCCTACAGTGAAGTAGACATCACTGGAAAAGACTTGCATATGCCAACCTGCACTCTAAAATCATTTAGGGTAAATATTACGTGTAAAATTTAAAATAATGGTAATTGTTATATTTGCATATCAATGAGGGAATAGGGTGAATACCTTAAATTGCAAATAAAGTTATGTATGTAGGCATTTAAAATGGTTCTCGAAAATTATAATCTTTTTATTGTGTGTCATCATAATTTGATCATGAAATTTCCGTCTTGTTACACTACTCTAAACTAGAGCTTATGGAATTAGCGGGTGGTATTCATGGGAAATAATGATAAATTCTTATCACAAGACTTATTGGAATCTTATGCCATTCGTTTATTGAGCGGACCATTGAATGGATGCGAGTATGAAATACTTAATGGGCGTGTACTCGTTATCGTTGGTAATGATGTTTCGTTAGGAAGAAGTGATTCTTTTTCTGAGTTACCAGAGAATACGATAGTCATTCCTTATGGAGAGCTTACAGGCAGTTTTGAGGTAATAATCACTACCGACCCTGATCTGGTTGTAACAATCAGAGAATTAACAGCACAAGAACCTGAAGATAGAACGTTAACATTGAATCAGCAAATAGAAGTTTTAGGCCTCAAATTTGCTGTAAAAGGAAAAAATGAAGTTTGGCAGTATTCAATACCAGGTATTGTTGAAAATAACATTACTTCAACAAGACAACATTTCTTTAGTAGTACGCTGTTTAAATATGTAACGCTATTTTTTCTTTTTGCTATCATTTTTATAGCTTTTTATATTGTTAATGCCAGTAATGATCCGCAGCTGAGACATATCGATAAAATTCTTGTAAACAAAAATAGAAATTATGAAATTTTATATGGTAGGGATCATGTCATCTATATCAATACCAATAGTTTGGATGAAGCTGTCTGGGTCAAACAAGCACTGGAAAAAAATCAACCAGGAAAGCCAGTACGGGTGATAAATCCTGATGATGAATCGATACGAATTTTTTCATGGCTTGCTGATAATTTCCCAGATCTACAATATTTTAAACTACAGCTATTAGATGCCAGTAATCCAAGACTGACAGTGAGTAAGCAACGGAATGCTATCACACAGCAACTAATCGATAATCTTATTAAAGGATTACTGCAAACTATGCCATATGCCAGCAATATAAGTATTGCGGTATTAGATGATAATGTATTGGAAAGTCAGGCAATTGAAACATTGTCGGCAATAGGTCTTTCTTATGAAAAATATAAAACAGCTAACAATGTATATTTCAATATCATTGGTACGTTAAGCGACAGTGAATTAAATAAAATTAATAATTATGTTGACGAATATTATAAACAATGGGGTAAACAATATGTAAGATTTAATGTGAATTTGAAAAATCAGGACACAAATAATAGTTCATTTAGCTACGGAGATAACCGATTCGAGAAGTCTCAAGGTAGCAAGTGGACATTTCAGGAATAATTGAGGAGGACTTATGGCAGATTGGAATGGTTATATTATGGATATCAGCAAACAATTTGATCAGGGCGTTGATGATCTTAACCAACAAGTTGAAAAGGCGTTGGAGGATTTAGCAACCAATCCTTCCGACCCGAAATTCCTTGCCGAATATCAGAGTGCATTAGCTGAGTATACATTATATCGAAATGCGCAATCTAACGTTGTAAAAGCGTATAAAGATCTTGATTCGGCAATCATACAAAACTTCCGCTAAACTGGATAAGGATTTTATTATGTCAGTAAGCAATATGCCACCTATTGATAGAGCTGAGCAATCAACTGCTCATGAAATACAGCAAGCGAAAGTTATTGATTTAAATGACCGGGTTCTCAATCTTGATAACCCGGATGATAAAATGATCTCCGCTTTTGCTAACTATGCGGTACAAACTGAAAATTGGCAGCAAAATGCGTTACAAGCATTAAGGTCTGATAAAAAGGGGTTAACTCCTGAAAAATTATTAGTCTTGCAGGATCATGTGCTTAATTATAATGTCGAGGTTTCATTGGTGGGAACATTAGCAAGAAAAATTGTCGCTGCAGTTGAGACGTTGACTCGCTCATGAAATATATATCATTATTCTTGTTTATCCTGCTGTTGTGCGGTTGCAAGCAGCAGGAATTACTGAACCATCTTGATCAACAGCAAGCTAATGATGTCCTTGCTGTTTTACAAAGACATAATATTAATGCTGAGAAGAAGGATCAAGGCAAAACTGGATTTTCAATCTATGTAGAACCAACGGATTTTGCTTCTGCGGTGGATTGGCTAAAAATCTACAATCTCCCGGGTAAGCCTGATATTCAAATATCGCAGATGTTCCCTGCAGATGCACTCGTTTCCTCTCCACGAGCGGAAAAAGCAAGATTGTATTCTGCTATTGAACAGCGTTTAGAGCAATCTCTCAAAATTATGGATGGCATTGTTTCTTCAAGAGTACATGTTAGTTACGATGTTGATACAGGTGATAGTGGCAAAACTGCTTTACCAATTCATATTTCTGTACTTGCTGTATATGAAAAAGATATCAATCCAGAAATAAAAATAAATGACATTAAGAGATTTATTGTTAATAGCTTTGCAAGCGTACAATATGAGAATATTTCAGTCGTATTGTCAAAACGAAGAGATATTATTGAACAAGCACCAACATATGAAATTAACGAACCTGTTTTTGCTTATGATAAGACTATGCCGGTTTCTATCTTACTTGCATTAATGTCCATTGCGACTTGCTGGCTGTTATGGAAGTACAGGGCTATTCTAACTAATTTAATCAGGTTAAAAAATAAGTAGACATATGAGAACGTTATGAATCTTGCCCTAAGAAAGATTATATATGATCCAATTAGTTATATTCATCCTCAACGAGTAAGTTTGAATAATGCACGTATTAGCAATCCGGTACTTAGATCTATTACCAATGAAATGATACTCCTACAGTACAATCTTTCAGTTGAGCATTTCAGTCTGAATAGTTCACTTATTTACTACATAAACAATTGGAAATTATTTCCATTGATCTGTTTACTCAGTGGTTGTCACTTTTATCGAGAAAGGTTTGCAGAACGGGGATTTTTTTACAAGGTTCCTGATGTGCTAAGGAATTATTTATCAGCGATACCGGTGGAAATAAATGAAAAGGCACGATATAAACCTGGCATCGTTAACTATCAGAATATCATCACATGTGGTTTTTCAACGTTGTTGCCCTATGTAAGGCAACAACCGTTGGCAATGCAGCAACGATTTAATTTATTATTTCCTGATTTTGTTGACCACATACAATTGCCGTTACCACTTGCGTCTACTCTTTTGGAGAGAATTACATTTTATGCGAAAAAAAATAGAGATGAGCTTGATAAACTCTCCTGCAAATGGTGTTGTGATTAAAAGAATAATTTCTGATGGATTGAAAGAAATAGTCTCTCTAAAAGAACAGATCCTTCTTGAAACCACCGCAAAAATTCAGAGTATTGAGGAAAAGAGAGAAGAAAAAGTTATTCAAGGTTATTATGATGGCTATGCGAAAGGCATTATTGATGTGATGGATAATTTTATACCCTTGATAAGTTTGCTGAGCTCAGAATTAGAAAAAAACAGAATAAACATGATAAACGATCTGAAGAGCATATTGTTAAAATCTTCAGAGGAAGTTGAAGTTTTTATCAAACTTTTTGAAAGTTGGGTAACAAAATTACCGTCAATATCAGGCCCTTTAAATCTCTATATACCTACCAGTTTCAAAGATAAGTCTATTGAAGTAGAGTCATATTTTGTCGACAAGTCAATATGGAATGTCCATATTTCATATCATGATGACAAACGTTTTATTTTTTTTACAGATCAATTTATTGCTGAATTTAGTCCGCAGGAATTTGTGGATAATTGTGAGCAATATTTAATTAGCAATCACTGTTTTTCCCCTGATAAGGTTAATGAAATCTGTGAACATGCCAGACATTATTTAGTTGAAAGAATGTGTGAAATAGATTCTTTGGCTATAAATAACTCTGATTTGACGAACCCAGAGGACTTATAGATCACTGTCTCCAGTTTAATGACTTGAATATAATCTAATTCTAATATTTTAAACGCCTAATGATTTTTCAACACTGGTCTTATTTTGCTTACACAAAAATTTTATTTTTAATTATATTTCATTATTATTTCATCAATGTATTCTTTGGATTTTGCTTATAATAATAATGGAAGGGATGATTATAAATGAATGCGTTATAGCATTTACACTCAGGATGAATATATGGGAAAGATTAAAATTGTAGTTTCAGATCAGCAGCCGTTTATGATTGATGGGATAATTGGATTTCTCGGACATTATCCCGATTTATATGAGGTTGTTGGGGGCTATAAAGATCTGAAGAAAGCTATAGCGGAGTGTAACAAATCTGCAGCCCAAATATTTATTTTAGGAGAATTTGCAGGTGGAATGATGGGGTCCGAACTCATAAAATGGGTTAAATCGCATAAAATAGATGCTCATATTATTACATTTGTAGCAAAAATGCCGTATATTGATTCAATAAAATTGCTTGAAGCCGGTGCGAAAGGATGCGTATGGAAAACCAGTCACCCGGCGAAACTAAATCGCGCTATTGATTCGATTAGTAATGGTTACACTTATTTTGATAGTGTACATATGGATTGTGAAAAAATATCTTCAAGATATTCCTCTGATAATCAACTTACAAATCGTGAGTCTGAAATACTACAACTCATAGCTGATGGAAAAACAAACAAAGAAATCGCTAATTTCTTGCAGTTAAGCAGGAAAACAGTCGAAACTCATAGACTCAATATCATGAAGAAATTAGATGTTCACAGTGGTATCGAGTTGATCAAAACAGCTTTACGTATGGGTGTTTGCACTATATAAAAAAAGAGGCTTTAGGCTCATTTTGCTAAAGCCTTACGCTTGTCTATTTCATTAAGTCTGGTATATACAACATATATTTTTTTTGCATATTGCAGCCTCTTTTTTTGGTTTTCCATTGCAAAACCCGCGTTATAAGTCCCCAGACATTGCCACGTTACCCCACAACGTGAAAAATGATTATATAAAATCTCGGTCCCTATTTTAATGTTCAGACAGGGGTTATCTAACAAATCTCGTTCATCTTTTATTATTCCACGTTTTTTTAACATGGGAATGTGCATCTGGTTTATCTGCATTAAACCATAATCAAAACTCATTATATTGTTTTTCTTATCCCTGTTCTTGCCGATGCTATCATTTTTTAAATTACTTTCAACAAGAGCGATAGCTTTGATCAAATTTGGTTCGATTCTGAAAATTGATCCTGCTTCATTAAAGCAAGCGCTACTGGCGAAAGACATTTTTGTAATTAATATAGAAAATATGAAGATGGATAAGATTTTAACTTTGGGTAAGCGCATATATTTTTATGTGTAGGATTGAAGGAAAGGAACGAGATACTAATGTAATCAGTATCTCGTTAAACATTTAAGTGGTCAATTGTCTACCATTCAAGTTCATAGTAAGGAGAGATAGGATTATCTTTCGAATACATATCATTTTGAAAAGATGCCATCCATGTTGAAACTATAAATGCTTGTATTTGATCTGTATCAGTAGCACTGGTGGTGATGTGTTTATCTAATGAAACTACTTCATCACCCGTTGCAGTTGCTATATTTAAACTTTGAGAAAAATTATTCATATTGATTGGATTAGTCATAAAGTTCCCTTTTTATTTGTCCAGGCCAATAGCCTATACACAATACTTTTTAATCTAGAGTATTTGATATATATTGCAATAAGGTAAATATCTTAGATATTTTCATCTCTGTTGCTTAAATAACTAGTTGCATACATCTAAACAATAAAATTGCGACAATAAAGATTTATCGCATACAAATTCTCGTCAGTTGCTTTAGTTTCAAAATGTTGTCAATTATAACTCGATGGCTTTCACTCGAAGTTTCTTTATAGTAGAGTTTCATGTTGCTTTTGAGCGGGTTAGGCACATACATATCTACACACTCTTTTATCACAACTGCTTTTCGTCTTCTGGGTTCGAGTTGTAGTGATTTGTCTATACAAATCCTTGCCTCTTCAATTCTTTCATTATGAAAGTTGACAAGTGCTCTATAGTAGTAGAGAGAGGCTATATCAGTTGTGTGTATCTTCGCCTGTTCAAATAAGATATGAGATACTTTTGCTTGTCCAGACAGGCCAGTTATCAGTCCCATAATAGCTAAAATTTTTCCATCGACATTGGTTATTTCTGATACATAATGTAAAAGCTCTAATGCTTTTTGAGCAGCAAGTTCAAGTTCATATTTTCCATGAAGTGCCAAAGACATATGGCATTCCGCTAGCAGACAATAACATTCTGTTTTTAGCGTCTGTATATCACTTTTATTTTGTAATCCATCAAATATAGTCATAGCCCTGTAAATGCTTTCAGGAGTAAACTCGTAAAGTTCTTTCTTACCAGCCAACAGTTCATCTGATAAATAATGATTCTTGTAACCTTGATCCGGTTTAGCTAATCTTACAGAACGCTCTGGATTATGTACCGTTTGAAGGATATTATCTATAATAAATTGTGATGTGTTATGTAGTTCATCAACAGGAAGATGATTACTGGCGATGAGGAAAAGATTTTTAGCGTCGATCAGTTCAATGTATAAAGTTTTCACCGCGTTATTCTGGTTTATTCTTCCTGTAACGAAATAATCTGGCTTGAATCTTCTCAAAAATGAATTTTGCGATATGTGATCATTACAAAAATTTGTCGCAGCCATCGGATAGGTATAAAGGCCCTCGATTTTTTTATTTGAAATGTTTTGCACTAATTCCTGATTAAGTATTAATGGATCCAGGGTATTCAATGAAGTGGTGAAAGGAAATATAGCTATGGAATAGTCTGAAGTGTTATCTTCATTTATTCTAGTTTTGAAAACCTGTCCACTGAAACGATAACCTTTCCGGTAGATTGTTTCTATGCAACGATCATAGCCAATTTTTTCAAAAATGCAGCGCAAAGAATAGATACATCTTGTCAGGGACTCGTCACTTACAATAATATTTTTCCATACTGATTCGATGATCATATCTTTCAGGACAACATGACCAGCGGATTCAAGTAATACGATCAATACTCCTAACTCTTTCGGTGGAATATAAATTTGCTCATTTCCTTGAGTAAGAATTCCATCTTCCGTGAGCGTTAATCCCTCAAGAAAATGATATGAGAATTTATTTTCTAAGTCCATTAGTTAACCTCTATGAAAAAATTGGTTTCTTGCATCCTGCATAAGCAATAGAAATAGTGGCTATTCATATTTATGTGTCATTAATGCTATAGGAGTTTACATTCGACATATCTATGGTTGTGTTCACTAATTTATCTTAGGAATTCAGTGATGTAATCTGAAATAGCCTTATTCAATTTTGATAAAATAGATTGTTCTCTAACGCGTTGAAAAATAATAATTTATAGTGTGTTCTTAACTGTTTTAAGATGTTGATTTAAGAAAACATAAGAGAAGCTGGTCATAGTGGTTAACTGCACTATAACCAGCAATTTTAACCAAAAGATTGTAATGCTTAGCCATTATCTTCTGAATTATCAGTTAAGAGTTCAATATATGCCTGCGCTTTGCTCTTAACACTTTCATCCTCACAATTGTTAATAATATGATAGAAACATTGCATTGCATTATCGATATTTTTAGCCCCAATTTGACATTGACCCATACGATAAATAACTGAATAGTCATCATACGGGGAGTAATTGTAACTTAGTTTGTAAAGGTCATATGCTTGTTGATATTTCTTTTTTGACTGGCATACTGATGCAAAACCTTTTAGATATTCATGATTTTCGAACGCATAAATGCACAGAAATTTATAATAAATTTCTGCGTCCGTTATATTACCTTTTTCATGGTAGTCGAATGCATATGCATATATTCTATCAAGGATATCAGGAGTCAATCCATGTAGTAATGCCAGATTTTCTCCTTGCGATAATGCGTGTTTTAGTTGACTTGCCCATTCATCACTGTTATTGAATATTTCAAGTGTATCTGTGCTCATAATATTCCTCTGTGATGTGTTTCGTGATGCTAAATTATTATTGATTGACTCATTAATTTTTTTGTATTTATCTTTTTTGAATTATGAGTTTTAAGCTTGCATTGCTTATGGGTATATTGGTTCATTATTAGTAAAAATATTGACCACTATAAACCAATAATGTCATTAGTTGTTTTCTAATATTCACCTTATTAGTTATCTTATTTACGATATTTCATAAATGCCTTAATATGCATGACCTTGATTCATATTATCAATTTCCATTTTTTCGATGAAAATTAAAAAGGGGATTTTTGCGAAGGGTAGTAAGTCGTCTGGTTTTTTTTCTTTATTATGTCTGATGACGAGGGGGGATAGTACGTCGGTGCATATAGTAGAGAATTTATTCAGGTCTAAATTATTCTCTATTTTGGCCAGTTTTATGAGTTCATTTGTAGCCATACTCATTAAATCATCTGTTATCGGAAATTTATATATGCTCATAGCAGATAATATTGCTTGCTGAATTATTTCTTCAGAAATATCCGCTATCTTTATTGACAAATCATGTGTTAGATATTTTCCTCCAAGAGATTCTTGTTCAATATAATTTAAACCAGACCTCATCGTAATTTTAACTGGATTCACGAATTTCTCTTCGTTTTTCTTATTTTTGTTCTCCTGATCAGGAACTAATGGTTGCAGTGGTAGGCTATTATTAATATTTCGTGGCTTCATTTTACATTTCTCTCATTTGATTAGAGCAAAATCCGAATTCGCAGCTTCTGATAATGTCAAATATCACCTTTTCTAATGCTTTATTCTATCAAAAATCGCTCATTTTTACTTTTTTTACCATAATGTTACTTAGTAGCATCGGCAATTTACATAACTTACATGTTGTTTTTTATATCCTGAAAAAACAGATAGATAGTGTGCACACTCGAAATGATATTGGTAACATAAATAGCTTTATTCGTGACAAACATCTCAAAAGATTTCCTTTTATTATTTTTGAAATTCATTTGATCAAGGTTATCACCTTATGGAGACGTTACGTAGAATGACTATATTTGTTATCGGCACATTAGGGGTATTAAATTTAGTATTGATGGAAGGTGATTATTGAACAGTAACATCGAGTCACGGTAAAAATGTGAGGTATATAATGGACATTGAGTTTTCGCAGATTCATGAAATGGTCTATATGCATGATATTGTAAATTCGGACTCGAAAAAGAAACCAAGGATTCCGTTAAAAAAAATCCTTAATGCTGAGAAGGTTCTCACGCAAACAACATCATGGGCACTAAATTCAAGATATGTGAATGTTAATTCTGTCAGTAAAGTCAACGTAAAGAGTAAAGTTAAAAACAGTTATATCTCACGATCTGTCAATGATGAGTTTAGTTTAACAGATGATGAAATCAATTCTTTTAAAGAAACGTTAGTCCTTTCCTCTATTGATTCACTAAGTAAACTGGTTCTTAATAATCCTCTTTCTGTATTGTTTACATCGACTGTACGAAGGAATAATAATAGAGCTAAGATGAATGTTGAGTTCGACTCATGGATTTGCACCAGATGTTGTTGATACATGATATTTTACATTGCAAGGTGATGTCTAAAATGAAAGATGTTGATCAAAACTTTGATGCTTTATACTGGCATATACTACAAGCATATTTAATTTTATTGTTTTATGATTAACGAGGTTCCATCTTTTTGTTATCTATTTAAGTTTACCTTGCACAATGCATGATTGCTCTGTTACCAATACTCAAAATAAAAGCATGCTTACCTTGCTTTAGTATATTATAGCTTACACTTTTTTCTGGAAAGACATAAAAATCAGGAATAAGTTCTGCAAGTCTATCATCATCGACTTGATCCATGATCTCAAATTTATTAACTTTCTTTGATGTTAAATGGGCTGTGTCATAGTTTTCAATCCATGTGTATTCAATATTTCGCCGTATTGATTTACTTTCTCTGTTGCCTTGTTGCCAGGTTCCGCTCAACGCAACAGTTCCTGTTTTATTTTTTTTGGTTATACATAAAGTCGATGGTAAGATTTGCTCGCCCCTTGTCATTAAAAATTACCCAATTTGCAGTGCATGTTTCATTATATATCATTTTTTCTGCAGTATAAGAGTAAACAATGAAGAGAATAAACCCACTGATGAAAACTAAAATAAATAATAAGTTTTTTTTATAATCAATCACGATTAACCTCACGGTAAGACAGGGTTAAACAGCCTGCCACTTCATGTTGGTTATAATTTTTATTGCATGCCATAACAATCATCCTTGGTGAGGATTTTGCAAGAGGGAAGTATAACCACGGATATTTTTTACAGTTAATCCCCGAATCCAGTATCCGTGTCTTATATTTATCGAACTCTTTCAACCCATCAATTGTATCTTCTGTCACATTAAAATGGCAGCCATTAATTTCCGCAACAGTCTTGTAATCCTTGAAGAATGGCTTCGGTTGATTATTATTCCATAGCCAATGTGCAGAATATACGCCTATAGCAAATATGCTCAACATAATTAGATAACTTTTTATATGTTTGAGGATTTTGTTATTGAAATTGTTTGCGCTACCAATGCTCTCTTTGTACCCCGCATTACCTTTTACGGCAGGTGGGGTATTGTGTGTATGTGCGTCTGTTGAAGAGTTTATTGCATGATTTTGTATGTTAATGTCATTATGAATCTTGAATCCTCTTCTCGGCACGGTTGCAATAAGCGAGTGGGTGGTATCACCAACAGCGCGAAATCCGCGTCTGATAATGGATATGTTCTGATATAACGTGTTAGTTGGCACACGCATACCTTCTTCTTCCCAGACTCTGGTGAAAAAATCTTGTTGTGCAACCACATCAGGAAAAGCTTCAAGTAGAAGTGATAAACAACGACTGGCTGGCGTTGTCAGAACGACGTTAAGATCGGCGTTATGTACCGATATTAATTTTCGGTGCTCAGGCCAGAACTCGATATTATCGTTAATAATCCAGTACATACGTCAATAGACACTAAATCAATCGAAATGGAAATCACATAGTTTGCTAAGTATATTGGTATTTACGGCATAAATATATATTAATTTTATATTTATCATAATGATTGAAATGAGGCTTTAATGTCGCAACGTAAAACTTTACGTAAATTAACATGATTAACATTTACGCCACTATTGTTTGTAAATTCATATTTCGTAATGCTTCTGAATTTTTCGTGTGATGGTTTTAAATACCATGTTGTTTACTCTTGGGGTTACTGCTTATTTATAAAATACGGGCATTTCAATAGATGCCCGTATAAGCAGAGTATGATTCTGGCAGATTGTTGAGTATCAATGTTGGACCGAATGTGAACGAATAAATAACTCGTTTATTTTACCACCCATTCTCTTTTCGATTCGTTGCTTGTACGCGTAGATGCTACGGATATCCATATCCAGAACTTCAGCAATCTGATATGGATTATAACCAGAAACCATATACCCCATTATGGTGAATTCCATCTGAGTTAATGTGTTCCCTCTGGTAAATGATAAATAACGACCAATAAATAGTTGTCTGATCTTTTCATTGGCAACATCAAGACCATCATCATTATATATGACAGCAGATATTGCAGAGTTGTGTTTTCGCCAGTAGTTAGCTAACGATTGCATATTGCGGTCGCTGACTAAAACAATCCCCATGTCAGTACTTGCAAGATAGTCAATCCAGTCTTTTTCAAGGAATAGACGTAAAAAACTTACTGAAAAATCGACAAAAATATATCCGCTTAATCTCGCATTGTGGTTTTTTGTTAAGATACCTTCCACCACACCACGATTAAAATATGAACTTTCTTCGGGCCACATACAAAAACACGAGTTTGCGCAATACTGCAAACGCGGTGACTCTTCTGGCATTATTTGGCAATGCATTGAGCAACTATTGCATGTAAGACTTTTATAACGACTACAAAGCCCCATGTTAAGAACCTCCCTATCCGTATATAATTGCATAATTTCATTGGTTATTGATGATGTCAATACACCATGATTTTGTAATTTTGCTGGGAAAAATTGCGATTAATCTGTATTTGCTATAATTCTGAGTAAGGCATTTAAAAATGCATTTCTCGTTATCAAATATGATTATGTTTCACTGATTTAATCTTGCATGGTTGAGAACGGTTCAGATAACTATCTCATGGTATAAGAATATCTATATCGCAAATTGTTTTTGAATGACCAGAAGATATCTTGCGAATCTAAGTTATGCATCTTAAATAGTCTTATTTAAGATGTTCAGATCTCTTTGTGTGTTTAACTAACTGATAATACTACGATATGACGAGAGAAGTGATAGAGCGGAATAATAACAAATGAACATTATGAAAACTGGAATGGTTCAAAATTGTAGCAATTTTGAACCATTCACAACGGATATTAGCTAAAGAACATTACCGATACGCACAGGATACCCACGATCAGCGTAATCAGATTTCCGATGGAACGCCAGGGTTTAAGCGCCGGGATGAGATATGTTGACAGCGTAGGCATGATGAAAAGTATCATGGCAATGAGCGGGCCGCTGATCGCGTAAATCATCGAAATCGCGTTCGGGTTAATGCAACAAACAAAGAAGGTAATGAGCGATACCAACATAATTGATAGTGCGCGGTTAAATGCACGACTTTTCTTTACACCAACCTGCTGTAGTGTTGTTTTGACGACCTCCGTGGCACCTTCAATAACGCCAAAGTACGTACCCAGGAATGATTTCGACATCGCAACTACTGCGACAATAATCCCGGAAATTGACAACCATGCTGGGGCGTTCGGCAGCATAGAAAGTGCCGATAAAATGGTAACCCCTTCTTCTTTAGCCGCTTCAATATACGAAGGTGGAATAGAAAGCAGGCAGCTAAAGACAAAGAACAATACACTTATGCAGATGATGAGATAAGCGACTTTCATAATTTTTTTGCATTTATCCATAGCGTGTTCGCCATATTTTTCACGTCTGTCTATGGCAAACGTAGAAATAATGGGCGTATGGCTAAAGGCGAAAACCATCACGGGAATCGATATCCATATCTGGTGAAGGGTATTCTGATTGAACTCTACCTGGGTAGTTAATAGATCAGGTTGCCAACTACCGACCAGGTAAATAGATAGAAATAGGAAATAGGCAATCAATGGGAATACCAAAAATCCCATTACCCGAATAGTGGCATGGCGTCCCATCAGAAAAATGAGATTCAGGATTAATACAACACCCAGACTCACCAACATACGGATGCGAAGATCAATAACCATATGCTTTGCCAGCTGTTCCGTAAGTGAGTTGGTAATTGCCACGGCATATATCAACACGACGACAAAAAAGGCGATGAAGTACAGCGTGGTAATCAGATTACCAATCTTCTTGCCATAGTAGTGTGTTACCGCGCCCGTTATTCCTTCACCTGCTGATGTTTTTGATGAGAGGATGAATTGGCATAAGGCTTTATGTGGCCAATATGTTAAAGGCCAGGCGACCAGAGCAGTAATAAACAGGACCACAGCCCCTGCCGAACCTAACTGAATAGGAAGGAAGAGCGTGCCTGCACCAACGGCTGTGCCGTAGAGCGCGAAACTCCACAGAGTTTCTTCTTTTGACCAAATATTAGACATTATCTGAACGTATCATCTACAAATTAAACAAAATGGAGGGCAATTTACCATAAACCAGGTTAAGTATGGGAGATTAACGCCCTTTCTACCTCTCTATTGGTGGGTTAGTGGTTGCAAACCTTACGTGCCAGTTATGTCTCTGACTGCTGGTCAGGCGTATTTCCTTTGTGATAAAAATCACTTTTTTTAAACAATTAAGATAACTGTAATTAACAATCATTTACTATTGCACTGTTAATTGGTGCGAGGTTGTGATGAAAGACGTTGTGATTGTCGGGGCGTTACGGACACCTATCGGCTGTTTTCGTGGTGCGTTAGCGGGTCATTCCGCCGTGGAACTTGGCAGCCTGGTCGTGAAAGCGTTAATAGAACGTACCGGTGTTTCTGCATATGCGGTGGATGAAGTGATTCTTGGTCAGGTGTTGACTGCAGGGGCAGGGCAGAATCCGGCAAGGCAATCGGCTATTAAAGGTGGTCTTCCTAACAGCGTTTCTGCAATCACTATTAATGACGTTTGCGGTTCCGGGCTTAAAGCACTGCATCTGGCTACTCAGGCGATCCAGTGTGGCGAGGCGGATATTGTCATCGCCGGTGGCCAGGAAAACATGAGCCGCGCACCACACGTTCTTACAGATAGCCGCACCGGTGCACAGCTTGGCAATAGCCAGTTGGTTGATAGTCTGGTGCATGACGGCTTGTGGGATGCCTTCAATGATTATCATATTGGTGTCACCGCCGAAAATCTGGCTCGCGAATATGGCATCAGCCGTCAGTTGCAGGATGCTTACGCACTTAGCTCGCAACAAAAAGCGCGAGCGGCGATTGACGCCGGACGATTTAAAGATGAAATCGTCCCGGTAATGACCCAAAGTAACGGTCAGGCGTTGGTTGTTGATACCGATGAACAGCCACGCACTGACGCCAGTGCAGAAGGCTTGGCCCGTTTAAATCCTTCATTTGATAGTCTCGGTTCTGTGACAGCGGGTAATGCATCATCCATAAACGATGGCGCAGCTGCGGTAATGATGATGAGCGAAGCCAAAGCGCGAGCGTTGAATTTACCCGTGCTTGCCCGCATTCGCGCATTTGCCAGCGTTGGTGTAGATCCGGCATTAATGGGCATTGCGCCGGTGTATGCGACACGCCGTTGCCTGGAACGTGTCGGCTGGCAGTTGGCTGATGTCGATCTTATTGAGGCTAATGAAGCGTTTGCTGCTCAGGCGCTTTCGGTTGGCAAGATGCTTGAATGGGATGAGCGTCGGGTCAATGTTAATGGTGGCGCGATCGCGCTCGGTCACCCAATAGGCGCGTCCGGTTGCCGAATCCTGGTTTCTCTGGTTCATGAAATGGTGAAACGTAATGCCCGCAAAGGACTGGCTACGCTTTGTATCGGCGGGGGCCAGGGCGTGGCATTGACCATTGAACGTGACGAATAGCTCTGCATTTCCTCCTTACCGATAAATATCAGCCGTCATTAATCTGTTGAATAATGGTGGCTGGCGAGTCGACATACATTTTCAGGGCTCCCTGATTTTTCCATTCTCATGACATATTCGTGATCGACACTGCACTTTTTTCAGTCCTTACCTTAAAAATGAAACATTGTTTTATTTTTAATTGAAAACCCTATCCCGTGGGCATATCATCCCCTTATAGAGAAAACGAAACAGCGTTTCACTATCGTTTTCTATTTTCACGCTTCACTGATTATCGGAGGTTGATGTGGACGTAAGACAGAGCATCCACAGTGCGCATGCAAAAACGCTGGATACCCAGGGGTTGCGCAATGAATTTTTGGTTGAAAAGGTATTTGTCGCCGATGAGTACACCATGGTTTACAGCCACATTGACCGTATTATTGTTGGCGGCATTATGCCGGTAACTAAAACGGTTTCCGTTGGCGGGGAAGTTGGTAAACAACTCGGGGTAAGCTATTTCCTGGAACGTCGCGAGCTAGGTGTTATCAATATTGGCGGTGCCGGTACGATTACCGTCGATGGTCAATGCTATGAAATCGGTCACCGCGAAGCCCTGTATGTTGGTAAAGGCGCAAAAGAAGTTGTCTTTGCCAGTATTGATACCGCTACTCCGGCGAAGTTTTATTACAATTGCGCACCTGCGCATACGACGTATCCCACCAAAAAAGTCACACCGGACGAAGTATCTCCAGTCACGTTAGGCGATAACCTCACCAGCAACCGTCGCACGATTAACAAATATTTTGTCCCGGATGTGCTGGAAACCTGCCAATTGAGTATGGGGCTGACGGAGCTGGCTCCGGGTAACTTGTGGAACACCATGCCGTGTCACACCCACGAGCGCCGGATGGAAGTTTATTTCTATTTCAATATGGATGATGACGCCTGCGTTTTCCACATGATGGGGCAGCCGCAAGAAACGCGTCATATTGTGATGCATAACGAGCAGGCGGTGATCTCCCCGAGCTGGTCGATCCATTCCGGTGTCGGAACCAAAGCTTATACCTTTATCTGGGGCATGGTCGGTGAAAACCAGGTCTTTGATGATATGGACCATGTGGCCGTTAAAGATTTGCGCTAGTTGTGGGCATAAACGAATAAGGTATTGTTATGATTTTAAGTGCATTTTCTCTCGAAGGTAAAGTTGCGGTCGTCACTGGTTGTGATACTGGACTGGGTCAGGGGATGGCGTTGGGGCTGGCGCAAGCGGGCTGTGACATTGTTGGCATTAACATCGTTGAACCGACTGAAACCATCAAGCAGGTCACGGCGCTGGGGCGTCGTTTTTTAAGCCTGACCGCCGATCTGCGAAAGATTGATGATATTCCTGGACTGCTGGATCGCGCGGTAGCTGAGTTTGGTCATATTGATATCCTGGTGAATAACGCCGGATTGATTCGGCGCGAAGATGCTCTCGAGTTCAGCGAAAAAGACTGGGACGATGTCATGAACCTGAATATCAAGAGCGTATTCTTCATGTCTCAGGCAGCGGCGAAACACTTTATCGCACAAGGCAATGGCGGCAAGATTATCAATATTGCGTCAATGCTCTCCTTCCAGGGCGGGATCCGTGTGCCTTCTTATACCGCATCAAAAAGCGGCGTGATGGGCGTGACGCGATTGATGGCGAATGAATGGGCTAAACACAACATTAATGTTAATGCGATAGCTCCGGGTTACATGGCGACCAACAATACTCAACAACTACGGGCAGATGAACAACGTAGCGAGGAAATTCTCGACCGCATTCCAGCTGGCCGTTGGGGACTGCCGAGTGACCTGATGGGGCCGGTAGTGTTTCTTGCCTCCAGTGCTTCAGATTATGTGAATGGTTATACCATTGCCGTGGATGGCGGTTGGCTGGCTCGTTAATCCATTCTTCTTACTTTTATGACCCTGCCGCATGGCAGGGTTTTTTATACCTGTAGATCATCATAATCCATATCATGGTTATGAAATAATCCATATCAATTATCAATTAGTGAACTTTATGAATTTTATCTGCTTTAAAATTAGTTGGTTAATAATAATCTCAATAATTCAACTTAATTTGAAAATTGGAATATCCATCACATAACGACATGTCGCAGCAATTTAATCCATATTTATGCTATTTCCGACCTGACACCTGTTTGAATTGTTCACGTATTTTTTCACTATGTCTTACTCTCTGCTGGCAGGAAAAAATGGTTACTATCAATACGGAATCTGCTTTAACGCCACGTTCTTTGCGGGATACGCGGCGTATGAATATGTTTGTTTCGGTAGCTGCTGCGGTCGCAGGATTGTTATTTGGTCTTGATATCGGCGTAATCGCCGGAGCCTTGCCGTTCATTACCGATCACTTTGTGCTGACCAGCCGTTTGCAGGAATGGGTGGTTAGTAGCATGATGCTCGGCGCAGCAATTGGTGCGCTGTTTAATGGGTGGCTGTCGTTCCGCCTGGGGCGTAAATACAGCCTGATGGCGGGGGCTATCCTTTTTGTGCTCGGTTCGATAGGGTCCGCTTTTGCGACCAGCGTAGAGATGTTAATCGCCGCTCGTGTGGTGCTGGGCATTGCTGTCGGGATCGCGTCTTACACCGCTCCTCTGTATCTTTCTGAAATGGCAAGTGAAAACGTTCGCGGTAAGATGATCAGTATGTACCAGTTGATGGTCACACTCGGCATCGTGCTGGCGTTTTTATCCGATACAGCGTTCAGTTATAGCGGTAACTGGCGCGCAATGTTGGGGGTTCTTGCTTTACCAGCAGTCCTGCTGATTATTCTGGTGGTCTTCCTGCCAAATAGCCCGCGCTGGCTGGCGGAAAAGGGGCGTCATATTGAGGCGGAAGAAGTGTTGCGTATGCTGCGCGATACGTCGGAAAAAGCGCGAGAAGAACTCAACGAAATTCGTGAAAGCCTGAAGTTAAAACAGGGCGGTTGGGCACTGTTTAAGATCAACCGTAACGTCCGTCGTGCTGTGTTTCTCGGTATGTTGTTGCAGGCGATGCAGCAGTTTACCGGTATGAACATCATCATGTACTACGCGCCGCGTATCTTCAAAATGGCGGGCTTTACGACCACAGAACAACAGATGATTGCGACTCTGGTCGTAGGGCTGACCTTTATGTTCGCCACCTTCATTGCGGTCTTTACGGTAGATAAAGCAGGGCGTAAACCGGCTCTGAAAATTGGTTTCAGCGTGATGGCGTTAGGCACTCTGGTGCTGGGCTATTGCCTGATGCAGTTTGATAACGGTACGGCTTCCAGTGGCTTGTCCTGGCTCTCTGTTGGCATGACGATGATGTGTATTGCCGGTTATGCGATGAGCGCCGCGCCAGTGGTGTGGATCCTGTGCTCTGAAATTCAGCCGCTGAAATGCCGCGATTTTGGCATCACTTGTTCGACGACGACAAACTGGGTGTCGAATATGATTATCGGCGCGACCTTCCTGACTCTGCTCGATAGCATAGGTGCGGCAGGTACGTTCTGGCTCTACACTGCGCTGAACATTGCGTTTGTGGGCATCACTTTCTGGCTCATTCCGGAAACCAAAAATGTCACGCTGGAACATATCGAACGCAAACTGATGGCAGGCGAAAAGTTGAGAAATATCGGCGTCTGATTTCACGGGCCGGATGTGCTGTACATCCGGCCCTTTTTTCGTTAATAGAGATTGGGCACCTGGCCGTTGAGGCGTTTGTCTCGTTCCTTATTCAGCCTTGTTGCGGTAACACACATCAGGAGAGAGGAATGAAAACAATTGGTTTGCTGGGAGGAATGAGTTGGGAATCCACTATTCCTTATTATCGTCTGATTAATGAAGGTATTAAACAGCGGCTTGGTGGGCTTCACTCTGCGCAAGTGCTGCTACATAGCGTCGATTTTCATGAAATAGAAGAGTGCCAGCGTCGCGGCGAGTGGGACAAAACCGGGGATATTCTGGCTGAGGCGGCGCTTGGCTTACAGCGGGCGGGCGCAGAAGGCATTGTGTTATGTACCAATACGATGCACAAAGTGGCGGATGCCATTGAGTCTCGTTGCTCTCTGCCTTTCTTACATATAGCGGATGCCACTGGACGTGCAATTATCCGGGCTGGGATGACTCGTGTGGCGCTGCTGGGTACACGTTACACCATGGAACAGGATTTTTATCGCGGGCGGCTGACGGAACAATTTTCCATCAACTGTCTCATTCCTGAAGCGGATGAACGGGCGAAAATTAATCAGATTATTTTTGAAGAACTGTGTCTGGGGCAATTTACCGAAGCGTCACGCACTTATTATGCGCAAGTGATTGCTCGCCTTGCAGAACAGGGCGCACAGGGTGTCATTTTTGGCTGTACGGAAATTGGTTTACTGGTGCCAGACGAGCGCAGTGTTCTGCCTGTGTTTGATACCGCGGCGATCCATGCCGAGGATGCTGTCGCTTTTATGCTGTCGTAGCTGACGACAAAATAGCGTCAAGAGAAGTGACCAGTTTCGGTAATCCCGCTTGTAAATGCTCACTAAACGCCTGAACCAGCGCTGATGACGGGCGGTGCAGGGGGCGGATCAGGCTGACGGTGAACGGAACCGCAATACTGAACCGCCGCACTACTAAACCGCTTGCCGCATAATCCAGTGCGGTGAGCGGGTTAACCACCGAAACACCTACCCCCGCCCGTACCATTGCGCAGACTGACGCGGCGCTGTGGGTTTCTACGATCATGCGTCGTTTAACCTGATTCTCAGTAAACAATTGATCCAGCAACTGGCGATAGCTGTCAGTACGGGAAAGGCTGATGTAGTTCTCACCCTGAAAATCTTCCGGCGTTAATATCTCTTTTGCTGACAGCGGATGATCCGGGGGTAACACACATACTTCATCTAAAGAGAGTAATTCGGTACGTTCTGTTCCCGCAGGCGTATGGAGCGTCTCGGTGAGTCCTAAATCATGACGCTGGGCCGAGAGCCACTCTTCAAGTAGCGGTGATTCCTGGGGCACGATATTTAAGCTGACATCGGGATAACGTGCCAGAAAGGGTTGCAGGAGCTGCGGTAAAAAAGATTGCGAAAAGACCGGCAGGCAGGCAATAGACAGTTCTCCCTGGCGAAACTCGCGCAGACTTTCTGCGGCACTGACAATGCGATCCAGTCCGTACCAGGATCGTTGCACTTCTTCAAACAGACGCAGTCCTTGCACGGTAGGATGTAATCGTCCACGTATGCGCTCAAACAATTTCAGCCCGATCACCTTCTCAAAGCGCGCCAGTTCGCGGCTGACGGTTGGCTGTGAGGTGTGTAGCAGGTGTGCCGCCTCAGTCAGGCTTCCGGCGGTCATTACCGCATGAAAAATTTCAATATGACGTAAGTTAACGGCGGCCATTAGCGCTCTCTCGTAATCCGGTAATCCATATCATTTTTGCATAGACTCGACATAAATCGATATTTTTTATTCTTTTTATGATGTGGCGTAATCATAAAAAAGCACTTATCTGGAGTTTGTTATGCCACATTCACTGTTCAGCACCGATACCGACCTCACCGCCGAAAATCTGCTGCGTTTGCCCGCAGAATTTGGCTGCCCGGTGTGGGTCTACGATGCGCAAATTATTCGTCGGCAGATTGCAGCGCTGAAACAGTTTGATGTGGTGCGCTTTGCACAGAAAGCCTGTTCCAATATTCATATTTTGCGCTTAATGCGTGAGCAGGGCGTAAAAGTGGATTCCGTCTCGTTAGGCGAAATAGAGCGTGCACTGGTGGCGGGTTACAATCCGCAAACGCACCCCGATGATATTGTTTTTACGGCAGATGTTATCGATCAAGCGACGCTTGAACGCGTCAGTGAATTGCAAATTCCGGTGAATGCGGGTTCTGTTGATATGCTCGACCAACTGGGTCAGGTTTCGCCAGGGCATCGGGTATGGCTGCGTGTTAATCCGGGGTTTGGTCACGGGCATAGCCAAAAAACCAATACCGGTGGCGAAAACAGCAAGCACGGTATCTGGTACACCGATCTGCCCGCCGCACTGGACGTGATACAACGTCATCATTTGCAGCTGGTCGGTGTTCACATGCATATTGGTTCTGGCGTTGATTATGCCCATCTGGAACAGGTATGTGGTGCTATGGTGCGTCAGGTCCTCGAATTCGGTCAGGATTTACAGGCTATTTCTGCGGGCGGTGGGCTTTCTATTCCTTATCAACAGGGTGAAGAGGCGGTTGATACCGAACATTATTATGGTCTGTGGAATGCCGCGCGTGAGCAAATCGCCCGCCATTTGGGCCATCCTGTGAAACTGGAAATTGAACCGGGTCGCTTTCTGGTAGCGCAGGCTGGCGTATTAATTACTCAAGTGCGGAGCGTCAAACAAATGGGTAGCCGCCACTTTGTGCTGGTTGATGCCGGGTTCAACGATCTGATGCGCCCGGCAATGTACGGTAGTTACCACCATATCAGTGCCCTGGCATCTGATGGTCGTTCTCTGGAACACGCACCAACGGTGGAAACCGTCGTCGCCGGGCCGTTATGTGAATCGGGCGATGTCTTTACCCAGCAGGAAGGGGGAAATGTTGAAACCCGCGCCTTGCCGGAAGTGAAGGCGGGTGATTATCTGGTACTGCATGATACGGGGGCATATGGCGCATCAATGTCATCCAACTACAACAGCCGTCCGCTGTTACCAGAAGTTCTGTTTGATAATGGTCAGGCGCGGTTGATTCGCCGACGCCAGACCATTGAAGAATTACTGGCGCTGGAATTGCTTTAACTGCGGTTAGTCGCTGGTTGCATGATGACTTGCCTCCAGCGACGGAGTTGACACTGAATGGCGACGTACCAGCGTCGGACTAAAGACATTAGTGATTTCCGGGAGAGGGCGATTATCAGCCAGCGCCAAAGCCAGTTCGGCAGCCTGGGTCGCCATCGTCACGATTGGGTAACGCACGGTGGTCAGGCGCGGACGCACATAGCGTGACACCAGCACATCATCAAAGCCAATTAACGAAATCTCACCCGGTACATCAATACCATTATCATTGAGAACGCCCATCGCACCCGCCGCCATTGAATCGTTATAACAGGCTACCGCAGTGAAATTCCTTCCGCGTCCCAAAAGCTCGGTCATTGCCTGTTCGCCGCCGCTTTCGTCTGGTTCGCCAAATGTCACCAGCCGGTCATTGGCCGGAATACCACTTTCAGCAAGGGCATCGTAATACCCTTGCAGACGATCTTCGGCGTCAGAAATAGAGTGGTTAGAGCACAGATAACCAATGCGGGTATGACCTTGTTGAATTAGATGACGCGTTGCCAGCCAGGCACCGTAACGGTCGTCCAGAGCAATACAACGGTTTTCAAAGCCAGGCAGGATACGGTTGATCAGCACCATACCGGGCATTTGTTTCATTAATGAGGCTAAATCGGCATCCGGGATCATTTTGGCATGGACGACCAGCGCAGCGCAGCGATGGCGGATCAGTTGCTCAATGGCCTGACGCTCTTTTTGCTCGTTGTGGTAACCGTTGCCAATCAATAAGAAATTACCGGTGTGATAAGCCACCTGTTCGACCGCTTTCACCATTGCACCGAAAAACGGATCGGAAACATCACCAACGACCAGACCGACCGTTTCAGTGGTCTGTTGCGCCAGCGCACGGGCGTTGGCGTTCGGGTGATAACTAAGAGACTCCATTGCACTATGCACAGCCAGCCGGGAGGCTTCGCTGGCTTTGGGTGAATTATTAATGACGCGGGAAACGGTGGCGACTGAAACGCCTGCCAGTCGGGCTACATCCTTTATGGTCGCCATGAAAATACCTTAGTGGGTAAACGCTTACATTCTGTCAGTGTTACGGAAAATACCTGTTGGTTCAAGTGGCGACGTGTTTTCATCGTGGGAATGTGAGCCAAACGCAAATAAGTAAGACAAAAAAAGAGATTGCAAACCTTTGGTTACACTTTGCGAAACGCTGTTGCGATTGACCGCTGGTTGCGTTTGGCTTCAGGTTGCTAAAGTAGTGGTCCCAGAGGTATTGATAGGTGAAGTCAACTTCGGGTTGAGCACATGAATTACACCAGCCTGCGCAGATGCGCAGGTTTTTTTTTGCCGGTCATCAATCTGTAACAGTAACCGACAATTTACACACCTCGTTGCATTTCCCCTCATTCCTTTGCGTTTTCTCGCTGGCGAAGAGTCGTCGTGCAGACCACAATCAAGATCCCAGAGGTATTGATTGGTGAGATTATTCGGTACGCTCTTCGTACCCTGTCTCTTGCACCAACCTGCGCGGATGCGCAGGTTTTTTTTCGCACCTAATTTACTGTCGCTCGCGTCCTTTATCTCGTGTAATCTCCCTCCATTCGCTTTTACTGAATCAGAGCAAAGGGAGTTGGAATGCTTTTTAGCTTTTTTCGAAATTTGTGCCGTGTTTTGTATCGCGTTCGCGTTACGGGTGACACCAAGGCACTGAAGGGCGAGCGCGTTCTAATTACGCCTAATCACGTCTCTTTTATTGATGGCATACTGCTGGCATTGTTTTTACCCGTACGTCCGGTATTTGCCGTTTACACCTCAATAAGCCAACAGTGGTATATGCGTTGGCTGAAATCATTTATCGACTTTGTTCCTCTCGACCCGACGCAACCTATGGCGATTAAACATCTGGTACGTCTGGTGGAACAGGGCCGACCAGTGGTGATTTTCCCTGAAGGACGCATCACCACCACTGGCTCGCTGATGAAAATCTACGATGGCGCGGGATTTGTCGCGGCGAAGTCTGGTGCAACGGTTATTCCTGTGCGTATTGAAGGGGCGGAACTTACGCACTTCAGCCGCCTGAAAGGTCTGGTTAAACGTCGCTTGTTTCCGCAAATTATTCTGCATATTTTGCCACCAACGCAGGTGGAGATGCCGGATGCGCCGCGTGCCCGTGACCGTCGCAAAATCGCTGGCGAAATGCTGCATCAAATAATGATGGAAGCGCGTATGGCGGTGCGCCCGCGTGAAACGCTGTACGAATCTTTACTGAGCGCAATGTACCGCTTCGGAGCCGGGAAGAAATGTGTCGAAGACGTTAACTTTACCCCGGACTCCTATCGCAAATTGCTTACGAAAACGCTGTTTGTTGGACGCATCCTTGAAAAATACAGTGTTGAAGGCGAACGCATCGGCTTAATGCTGCCCAATGCAGGCATCAGTGCGGCAGTGATTTTTGGGGCCATCGCCCGTCGCCGCATTCCCGCAATGATGAACTACACCGCCGGGGTAAAAGGGTTGACCAGTGCTATTACGGCGGCTGAAATCAAAACCATCTTCACTTCCCGTCAGTTTCTCGATAAAGGCAAACTCTGGCATCTGCCAGAGCAACTTACTCAGGTGCGCTGGGTCTATCTGGAAGATTTAAAAGCGGACGTCACCACTGCTGACAAAATATGGATCTTTGCCCATCTGTTGATGCCGCGTCTGGCCCAGGTAAAACAACAGCCAGAAGAAGAGGCGCTTATCCTCTTTACCTCCGGCTCTGAAGGCCATCCAAAAGGCGTGGTCCATAGCCATAAAAGCATTCTGGCGAACGTCGAGCAGATTAAAACGATTGCCGACTTCACTACCAACGATCGCTTTATGTCGGCGTTACCGCTGTTTCACTCCTTTGGGCTGACAGTAGGCCTGTTTACGCCCCTGCTCACAGGTGCAGAAGTGTTTCTTTATCCAAGCCCGCTGCATTACCGCATTGTGCCGGAGCTGGTGTATGACCGCAGTTGCACCGTGTTGTTCGGCACCTCGACTTTCCTCGGTCATTACGCGCGTTTCGCCAACCCATATGACTTCTATCGTCTACGCTATGTGGTGGCAGGCGCAGAGAAATTGCAAGAAAGTACCAAACAGCTTTGGCAGGATAAATTTGGCCTGCGCATCCTTGAAGGTTACGGTGTGACCGAGTGCGCGCCAGTCGTTTCCATCAACGTACCGATGGCGGCGAAACCCGGTACGGTAGGGCGTATTCTACCAGGAATGGATGCGCGCCTGTTGTCGGTTCCTGGTATCGAAGAGGGCGGACGCCTGCAACTGAAAGGGCCGAACATAATGAACGGCTATCTGCGGGTGGAGAAGCCAGGTGTACTGGAAGTGCCCACCGCCGAGAATGTTCGCGGCGAAATGGAGCGCGGCTGGTATGACACTGGCGATATTGTGCGTTTCGACGAGCAGGGCTTTGTGCAGATTCAGGGCCGCGCAAAACGCTTTGCCAAAATTGCAGGCGAAATGGTATCGCTGGAAATGGTGGAACAACTGGCAATTGGTGTTTCGCCAGATAAAGTCCATGCCACTGCGATTAAGAGCGATGCCAGCAAAGGCGAGGCGCTGGTGCTTTTCACCACAGATAACGAACTGACGCGCGATAAGTTGCAACAGTATGCCCGCGAGCACGGCGTGCCGGAGCTTGCTGTACCGCGCGATATTCGCTATCTGAAACAGATGCCATTACTTGGCAGTGGCAAACCTGACTTTGTCACGTTGAAAAGCTGGGTAGACGAAGCGGAACAACACGATGAGTGAGTCAGTGCACACTAACACTTCGTTGTGGTCGAAGGGGATGAAAGCGGTTATCGTGGCGCAGTTTCTCTCTGCGTTTGGCGATAATGCGCTGCTATTTGCCACTCTGGCGTTACTGAAAGCGCAGTTCTATCCGGAGTGGAGCCAGCCCATCCTGCAAATGGTGTTTGTAGGTGCTTACATTCTGTTTGCGCCGTTTGTCGGGCAGGTGGCGGATAGCTTCGCCAAAGGCCGGGTGATGATGTTTGCCAACGGCCTGAAGCTGCTGGGCGCAGCCAGTATCTGCTTTGGTATCAATCCGTTTCTCGGCTATACGCTGGTGGGTGTTGGTGCTGCAGCCTATTCACCGGCGAAATACGGTATTCTCGGCGAATTAACCACGGGTAGTAAGTTAGTGAAAGCTAACGGTTTAATGGAAGCGTCTACCATAGCGGCGATTTTGCTCGGTTCCGTAGCCGGTGGTGTACTGGCTGACTGGCATGTCCTGGTCGCCCTGGCCGCATGCGCACTGGCCTACGGTGGTGCGGTCGTTGCCAATATCTACATTCCTAAACTGGCGGCGGCGCGTCCGGGGCAGTCCTGGAATCTCATCAGCATGACCCGCAGTTTCCTGAATGCCTGCACATCGCTATGGCGCAATGGTGAAACGCGTTTTTCGCTGGTGGGTACCAGTTTATTCTGGGGAGCGGGTGTCACGCTGCGTTTCCTGTTGGTGCTGTGGGTACCGGTGGCGCTGGGTATTACCGATAACGCTACGCCCACCTATCTCAACGCGATGGTAGCGATTGGTATCGTGGTTGGTGCAGGTGCGGCAGCGAAGTTAGTTACGCTGGAAACCGTGTCACGCTGTATGCCAGCCGGGATTTTGATTGGCGTGGTGGTACTGATTTTCTCCCTGCAACACGAGCTGCTGCCAGCCTATGCTTTGTTGATGCTGATTGGCGTGCTGGGAGGCTTTTTTGTCGTTCCGCTCAATGCGTTGCTACAGGAGCGGGGTAAAAAAAGCGTCGGGGCGGGGAATGCGATTGCAGTACAAAACCTTGGCGAAAACAGCGCCATGTTGTTGATGCTGGGCATTTACTCGCTGGCGGTAATGGTAGGCATCCCGGTCGTGCCCATTGGCATTGGCTTCGGTGCGCTATTTGCGCTGGCAATAACGGCGCTGTGGATCTGGCAGCGCCGTCATTAAGCTTTCACCAGATGGCATATTCAGCCATCTGGTGAAGATCACATTCCCGAAGGGTGCATACCTTTCGGATACTTCACGCTGTATGAGAATGGCAGACTCACGTTCTCTTTGCCTGACAGTTTCAGCGTCCAGGACAGTTCACCCGTTTTCGCATCAAACTGTGCCTGGCCATATTGCATTTTTTCCACCGTAATATCACTGTTAGCACTGACTGGGATCTGGTCGAGTAGAGTGATATCCACCGCTTCGCCGTAGCTGTTCTTTACATTGAGGGTGTAACTGAAGTTGCGTACCGCGCTGTCGTTAAAGATAGATAACGCATTCTCTTTTTTGAGTACGGCTTTACGCTGAATAATCAGCTTAGGATCGCGGTTAAGCTGAATATCCAGCGACTTACCATCTTCTGGCGGCTGCAAATAGCCCACGCCGGTACGGTTGTTACCAAAGAAGATCTGACTTTCGCCGGGGATTAAATTTAACTGTTCCCACTCTTTAATTTGCACCTGGAGATACGCGTCATTACTGATCTTCGGAATAGCAAAGAAGCGATATTTACCGCTGACCGACTCTTCCTTAATGACCACCGTGCGCGCGGTATTATCGCTGTCGATTTGCCACGGCAGCGAAAGCGCATAGCGGACATTTTGCGCAGTGAAACTTTCTGGTCGAGCCGAAGCTGGCACTGCCTGTTCGGCATACTTGCGCCCGGCTTGTCGCTCCCTTGTTTTTTGCATCTCTGCCTTCAGGGTTTTCTGCAATTCTGAGGCATCCTGGTTAGACGAATATTCCGAACGCTGTTCCATCACGGGTGATGCTGAAAGCGAGCCGCTTACACCACCATACTCCGGAACATCCACATACAGGGTTTCCAGGTGTGGCAACGTAAGATGAGTATCAGGTTCACTGGTCGAGAGCACGAGATTAACGCCTTTCCAGGGCAACCCCGTATACTGGCGAATATTAGCCTTGTAAACCAGACGCAGCGGCTGGTTTATGGCAGTGGCGTGAATATCATAGATCGGCGTCCAGGTAGCATCAGGGGTCATATAACGTACCACCGCTTTCGCTGTGACGGCTTTTGGGGCATAGACCTTAGCGATAATAACCTGCTGATCATTGGCTGCCACCGAATCGCCGTTACTCATGCTCTCGCGTTGCTCCAGCTTTTCAATTTCAAGCTGCTTATCAGCAAGTTTCTGCGTCAACTCATTGTCGACTTGTAATAACTCACCATTTTTCTCTTTCACCATTTGCAGATACTTGCCAACTTCGGCGGCACTTTTATTGGTTAATGTGCTATTTGCCTCTAATACCTTAATTTGAGCCGCGATATTGTTTTTCTCGGCGGTCAGTTTTGCCTGTTCCACCTTTGCTGCTTTTAACTGTTGCTGAATATCTGACGGCAGCGCATTCGGCTGTGTTTCCATTAGCGCGATACGTGAGGAAAGCACCGTCACTCCGTTATCGATAGAAATGGCGATGCTGTCGTCGGTTACTGAATTGGCGATATTAGTAAAGATAATTTCGCTTTCACCTGCCGGTAAGTGGAGTATCTCTTCACCTTGCAGGCTGGCACCATGCAGATAAACAGTGACGTCTTTAAGTGTTAGCGGTTGGGTTACCTGCGCCCCCCAAGCGGAGGACAGGCACCCGGTAAGCAACATGGCGAGGGGAATAGGTTTGAAAATCAACATGGTTATCCTTAACAATGGGCACAGACATTGAAACGCGCGCTGGCGTTGACCAAAAGAGTCTATTGCGCTTTGTCAGGAAAGATGCGGAGAAAAGTAGTGAATATATTCTGAAAAGTGGAGAAAAGAGACGCCTGGTGCAAAACACCAGGCGAAAGGATCACGGTGCCGGATAAGTATAAACCTGATGTACCGCTTCAATTTCAGCTAATACGTCTTCGCTTAACTCCAGATGCAAACTTTCGACGTTAGTTTTCAGCTGCTCCATCGTGGTTGCGCCCAGCAGAGTGCTGGCAACAAACGGTTGACGGCGTACAAAAGCGAGCGCCATCTGAGCAGGATCCAGGCCATGACGTCTGGCGATATCGACATACGCCGCGACGGCTTTTTGCGTTTGCTCACCGCTATAGCGAGTGAAGCGGCTAAAGAGCGTATTACGTGCGCCAGCAGGTTTTGCACCGTTGAGGTATTTCCCGGTCAGCGTGCCGAAACCCAGACACGAATAGGCCAGCAGCTCGACCCCTTCATACTGGCTGACTTCTGCCAGACCCACTTCAAAACTGCGGTTTAACAGACTGTAGGGGTTCTGAATGGTGACAATACGCGGCAGATCGTGTTTGTCCGCCAGATGCAGGTAGCGCATTACGCCAAATGCAGTTTCGTTCGACACGCCGATATAACGAATTTTTCCCGCGCGTTGGTACTCTGCCAGTGCGTCCAGCGTATCCAGCAGCGAAACCGCAGGGGCAGAATCTGTCCAGCTATAACCGAGTTTGCCGAAGCAGTTGGTTGGGCGCTGCGGCCAGTGCACCTGATAAAGATCGAGGTAATCAGTCTGCAGGCGCTTGAGGCTGTCATGCAGAGCTTCGCGGATATTCTTCCGATCCAGCGCCTGATCCGGGCGGATGCCCTTGTCATTATTGCGCGACGGTCCGCTCACTTTGGAAGCGATAATTAACTTTTCGCGGCTGCCATGTTTTGCCAGCCAGTTACCGACGTAGGTTTCGGTTAACCCTTGCGTTTCGGGGCGCGGCGGCACTGGGTACATTTCGGCAACGTCGATAAGGTTAATGCCCTGAGCGACGGCATAGTCGAGTTGTGCGTGGGCGTCGGCTTCGCTGTTCTGTTCACCAAACGTCATCGTGCCAAGCCCCAGCGTGCTGACTTCCAGCGAACTGTGGGGTATACGGTGATATTGCATAGCCGTTTCCTTTTTATAATCACGACATAAGGAATATAAAAATGGCAGAGGGAAGGGAAAAGGGAAAGCGAAAAATCTTAAGGCCAGCCGGATGCTGACCTTATTTTTTAACGTTCAATAATTTGCGAAACATCATCACGGTTAATTTGCATCGCGTTACCTTGCTGATCGTGATAACTCACCAGCCCGGTATCATCATCAATTTCAGGTTTTCCATCGGTCAAAATCATACGGCCATCTTTGGTCGCCATGACGTAATCACTGGAACACCCGGAAACAGCAAACGCCAGTCCGACTGCAGAAATTATTACTGCCCATTTTTTCATCCGGTTATCCTCATTTGGCCCACCTATGATAATAGTCTTTTTATAAACCGACGTTATATATCTTGAAAGCAGGAAAATCTTAAATTGTGAGGCTAACAGGAGTGAGTACGCTCTCCTGCAGGAGAGCGTACGGATATCAAAGTGGATTTTTTTTGTTGCGAATCAGGTTGAGGCTTTCAACCGCAATAGAGAAGAACATCGCGAAGTAGATGTAACCTTTCGGTACGTGGATGTCGAAACTTTCCAGAATCAGGGTAAAGCCCACCAGAATCAGGAAAGAGAGCGCCAGCATTTTTACCGAAGGATGGCGTTCGACAAAATCACCAATCGAGCGCGCGGCAAACATCATCACGCCTACGGCAATCACCACGGCTGCCATCATAATAAACAGGTGATCTGACAGACCCACAGCGGTAATCACCGAGTCGAGGCTGAAGATAATATCCAGCAGCATAATTTGCACGATAGCGCCGAGGAATGATGAAACGCGTGTTTTCAGCCCTTCTTCTTCACCTTCGATGGATTCGTGGATTTCCTTGCTGGCTTTCCAGATAAGGAACAGACCTCCCAGCAGCAGAATCAAATCACGGGCGGAAATTTCCTGACTGAATATTGTAAAAAGTGGATTCGTCAGGCGCGTTACCCAGGCTATTGACGCCAGCAGCGCCAGACGCATAACCATGGCTCCCGCCAACCCCAGACGGCGCGCATGTGCACGTTGTGCCGTGGGGAGCTTTGCCACCACCAGAGAAAGGAAAATAATATTGTCGATCCCAAGAACGATCTCCAGCAGCGTCAGCGTACCGAGCGCAAGCCAGGCGTTAGGATCGGTTATCCATGCAAATAACATCTAAAAAGCCCTGCCAAAAAAATGAAGCGGTAATTATATGCCCGGAAAGCGGCAGGTCAAAGCGATGGCTACTGGATCAGAAAATGACGGGCCAGCAGCGCACTGGTGAAATTCTTCTTCAAATAAAAGCCACGCGGCAGCGTCAAAATCCGTTCGCCCCGGGCACCAATGGCTTCGGTAAGCGCTTTCGCATTCGCTGCTTTCGGGCGTATCTGTAAATACTCCCCGTGACGAGCGGTGATCCGCTCAACCTGACCGAGAACAATCATATCCATTAATTCTTCCCAGTCTTCGCGCAGTTGCCGGTCTTCCTCTTCATTTGGGCTCCATAGCAATGGTGATCCTACGCGACGCTGCGCCAGCGGGATGCTACGTTCGCCTTCAACCGGTATCCACAGCACGCGTTTGAGCTTGTGGCGCACGTGGCTGGTTTCCCAGGTCACTCCACTATTGCCCGTTAATGGGGCAACACAAACGAATGTTGTTTCCAGCGGACGCCCAAGACTATCCACAGGAATAGTTTTAAGTTCCACACCCAGAGCAGCAAAATCTTGTTCTGGTTTACTCCCTGCACTGGCACCTAGCCAGATCTCCAGCAACACGCCGATCCAGCCCTTATCGCGTTTTAAATTCTCCGGCGTCACCAGCCCAGCAAGTGCCGCCAGTTCACCCAGTGTATAACCGGAAAGTTGCTGTGCTTGCGCTAACAACTGTGCTTCTGTTTCGGGAGGAGAAAGCAGTGGGCGAGGTTGGGACATGTCATGATACCTTGGTTAAAAAACAAACAGCTGTTCTTTGCCGAATATTCGCAGTGTAACTTTTTCCACATGCGTTATTCAATTCTATGATTTATATTGCTTTTTAGATTGTCGGTAATCGAGTTGCGCAACACTGCAACGGGTTTTCCAAATCTGGTCACTGAAAATAAACAGGATCTTACACCATGTTATCCACAGAAAGCTGGGATAACTGTGAAAAACCTCCACTACTGTTTCCATTTACAGCCTTGACGTGCGACGAAACTCCAGTTTTTAGTGGTTCAGTGCTTAACTTAGTGGCACATTCTGTGGATAAATACGGCGTTGGTTGATCTTTCGCCAACCTGTAAATGAGAGGTGTGACCTGGGTCACGAATTACTCCTTTTTATTACTTAAATTACATGTAATGCATTGACTAGTAATGATTATTTTAAAGTGTCGATATCAGGCTTATTCAGAATGCTCCGGGTTTTCCCGTAGTAATTCCGTAGTTCTTCACAACTCTATCCACAGAAAAGGTGAATAAAAACGGCTATCCACCCCTTCCTCTGTTTATAACTCTGCACATAACTGTGAGTTATTCAATTGTTATTAGTGTGTAATGCCCTGCAGAGAGTGGTTTACCGTCTTCATGGAGTATGAAACAATCATTCGTATATAAAGCTTTATTTTGAGGTAGTCCGGTGATTGATGACGATGGCTACCGCCCAAACGTAGGTATCGTGATTTGTAATCGCCAGGGGCAGGTAATGTGGGCCCGGCGATTTGGTCAGCACTCCTGGCAATTTCCGCAAGGCGGAATTAACCCAGGAGAATCCGCAGAACAGGCGATGTACCGTGAATTGTTTGAAGAAGTAGGATTAAGCCGCAAAGACGTTCGAATCCTTGCTTCAACGCGTAACTGGTTGCGCTACAAATTACCGAAACGTTTGGTGCGTTGGGACACGAAGCCGGTTTGTATCGGCCAAAAACAAAAATGGTTTCTCTTGCAGCTGGTGAGCGGCGATGCAGAAATCAATATGCAAACCAGCAGTACACCAGAGTTTGATGGCTGGAGATGGGTAAGTTACTGGTATCCGGTCAGACAGGTGGTGTCATTTAAACGTGATGTCTACCGTAGGGTAATGAAAGAGTTCGCGAGTGTTGTGATGGCGCTGCAGGATAATACGCCAAAACCACAAAACGCATCTGCTTATCGACGTAAAAGAGGTTAAGTCACGCCAATTATGCTCACTCGCCTGCGCGAAATAGTCGAAAAGGTAGCCAGTGCACCACGCCTGAATGAGGCGTTAAATATTCTGGTTACCGACATCTGTCTTGCGATGGATACCGAGGTCTGTTCGGTCTACCTGGCCGATCATGACCGACGTTGTTACTACCTGATGGCGACCCGGGGGCTGAAAAAACCACGCGGTCGCACTGTAACGCTTGCGTTTGATGAAGGGATCGTCGGCCTGGTTGGCAGGCTGGCGGAACCGATAAACCTTGCGGACGCGCAAAAGCACCCCAGCTTCAAATACATCCCCTCCGTAAAAGAAGAACGTTTCCGCGCGTTTTTAGGCGTACCAATTATTCAACGTCGCCAGTTGCTTGGTGTACTGGTGGTACAGCAACGAGAGTTGCGCCAGTACGACGAAAGTGAAGAATCCTTCCTGGTGACGCTTGCCACCCAGATGGCCGCTATTCTTTCTCAGTCGCAGTTGACTGCCTTGTTTGGGCAATATCGCCAGACGCGAATCCGTGCATTACCGGCAGCGCCCGGTGTAGCAATTGCCGAAGGCTGGCAAGATGCCACGTTACCTTTAATGGAACAGGTGTATCAGGCATCAACGCTGGATCCGGCTCTGGAACGCGAACGACTGACCGGGGCGCTGGAAGAAGCGGCAAACGAGTTTCGCCGCTACAGCAAACGCTTTGCCGCCGGTGCACAAAAAGAAACGGCGGCTATTTTCGATCTTTACTCGCACCTGCTTTCGGACACCCGGCTGCGTCGCGAATTGTTTGCCGAGGTTGATAAAGGCTCGGTGGCAGAGTGGGCGGTAAAAACGGTCATTGAAAAATTTGCCGAACAGTTTGCCGCGCTAAGCGATAACTATCTCAAAGAGCGGGCTGGCGATTTACGTGCGCTGGGTCAGCGATTGCTGTTTCATCTTGATGACGCTAATCAAGGGCCGAACGCCTGGCCGGAACGTTTCATTCTGGTGGCAGATGAACTGTCAGCGACAACGCTTGCTGAGCTGCCCCAGGATCGCTTAGTCGGTGTTGTCGTGCGAGATGGCGCAGCCAACTCCCATGCTGCGATCATGGTACGTGCGCTGGGGATCCCTACCGTAATGGGCGCGGATATTCAGCCTTCGGTGCTGCATCGTCGGACGTTGATCGTCGATGGTTATCGCGGTGAATTGCTGGTCGATCCGGAGCCGGTACTGCTGCAAGAATATCAGCGGCTAATTAGTGAAGAGATTGAGCTTAGCCGTCTGGCGGAGGATGACGTCAATTTACCCGCGCAGTTAAAAAGCGGTGAGCGTATAAAAGTCATGCTCAATGCCGGTTTAAGCCCGGAACATGAAGAAAAACTGGGCAGCCGTATTGATGGCATCGGTCTTTATCGCACTGAAATCCCATTCATGCTGCAAAGTGGTTTTCCGTCGGAAGAAGAACAGGTGGCGCAGTATCAGGGGATGCTGCAAATGTTCAATGATAAACCCGTCACCTTGCGTACGCTGGATGTCGGAGCAGATAAGCAGTTGCCTTACATGCCGATCAGCGAAGAGAATCCATGCCTGGGTTGGCGTGGGATTCGCATTACGCTCGATCAGCCGGAGATCTTCTTGATCCAGGTGCGTGCGATGCTGCGTGCTAATGCCGCTACGGGCAACCTGAATATTCTGTTGCCGATGGTCACCAGTCTCGATGAAGTTGACGAAGCACGCCGTCTGATTGAACGTGCCGGACGTGAAGTCGAGGAGATGATCGGTTACGAAATTCCCAAACCACGTATCGGTATCATGCTGGAAGTGCCGTCAATGGTATTTATGCTGCCGCATCTGGCAAAGCGGGTCGATTTTATCTCTGTTGGCACCAACGATCTGACTCAATACATCCTGGCCGTTGATCGCAACAATACCCGGGTGGCGAACATTTATGACAGTCTTCATCCTGCAATGTTACGAGCTCTGGCGATGATCGCCCGGGAAGCGGAAATACATGGAATCGATCTCCGTTTGTGCGGTGAAATGGCAGGCGATCCCATGTGCGTGGCAATCCTCATTGGGCTTGGGTATCGCCATCTGTCTATGAACGGACGTTCTGTAGCGCGCGTAAAATACCTGCTGCGGCGCATTGATTATGCCGAAGCAGAAAATCTTGCGCAGCGTAGTCTGGAAGCGCAACTGGCGACCGAAGTTCGCCATCAGGTTGCAGCCTTTATGGAGCGTCGCGGCATGGGCGGGTTGATTCGCGGAGGGTTATAGCGCGGATCATATACATATCTTTTAACGGTATCCGGCAACCAGCCAGGTCCCCTTGTGCTATTATTCGCACCTTTGGAGCGCCTGAAACCTGCGGCGCGCATTTCAATCGCTGTTCTCTTTCAGCGAAATAACAAGAACTTGTGGTGACAGATGACCAGTAGCTATCTGCATTTTCCGGAGTTTGATCCGGTCATTTTCTCAATAGGACCCGTAGCGCTTCACTGGTACGGCCTGATGTATCTGGTGGGTTTCATTTTTGCAATGTGGCTGGCAACACGTCGGGCGAATCGTCCGGGCAGCGGCTGGACCAAAAATGAAGTTGAAAACTTACTCTATGCGGGCTTCCTCGGCGTCTTCCTCGGTGGACGTATTGGTTATGTTCTGTTCTACAACTTCCCGCAGTTTATGGCCGATCCGCTGTATCTTTTCCGTGTCTGGGACGGCGGCATGTCCTTCCACGGCGGCCTGATTGGCGTTATCGTGGTGATGATTATCTTCGCCCGCCGTACTAAACGTTCCTTCTTCCAGGTTTCTGATTTTATCGCACCACTCATTCCGTTTGGTCTTGGTGCCGGGCGTCTGGGCAACTTTATTAACGGTGAATTGTGGGGCCGCGTTGACCCGAACTTCCCGTTTGCCATGCTGTTCCCCGGCTCCCGTACAGAAGATATTTTGCTGCTGCAAACCAACCCGCAGTGGCAATCCATTTTCGACACTTACGGTGTGCTGCCGCGCCACCCATCACAGCTTTACGAGCTGCTGCTGGAAGGTGTGGTGCTGTTTATTATCCTCAACCTGTATATTCGTAAACCGCGCCCAATGGGAGCTGTCTCAGGTTTGTTCCTGATTGGCTACGGCGCGTTTCGCATCATTGTTGAGTTTTTCCGCCAGCCCGACGCGCAGTTTACCGGTGCCTGGGTGCAGTACATCAGCATGGGACAAATTCTTTCCATCCCGATGATTGTCGCGGGTGTGATCATGATGGTCTGGGCATATCGTCGCAGCCCACAGCAACACGTTTCCTGAGGAACCATGAAACAGTATTTAGAACTGATGCAAAAAGTGCTCGACGAAGGCACACAGAAAAACGACCGTACCGGAACCGGAACGCTTTCCATTTTTGGTCATCAGATGCGTTTTAACCTGCAGGATGGATTCCCGCTGGTGACAACCAAACGTTGCCACCTGCGTTCCATCATCCACGAACTGCTGTGGTTCCTGCAGGGCGATACTAACATTGCTTATCTACACGAAAACAATGTCACCATCTGGGACGAATGGGCCGATGAAAATGGCGACCTCGGTCCGGTGTATGGTAAACAGTGGCGTGCCTGGCCAACGCCAGATGGTCGTCATATTGACCAGATCACTACGGTACTGAACCAGCTGAAAAACGACCCGGATTCCCGCCGCATTATTGTTTCAGCGTGGAACGTTGGTGAACTGGATAAAATGGCGCTGGCACCGTGCCATGCATTCTTCCAGTTCTATGTGGCAGACGGTAAACTCTCTTGCCAGCTTTATCAGCGCTCCTGTGACGTCTTCCTCGGCCTGCCATTCAACATTGCCAGCTATGCGTTACTGGTACATATGATGGCGCAGCAGTGCGATCTGGAAGTGGGTGATTTTGTCTGGACCGGTGGCGACACGCACCTGTACAGCAACCATATGGATCAAACTCATCTGCAATTAAGCCGCGAACCGCGTCCGCTGCCGAAGTTGATTATCAAACGTAAACCCGAATCCATCTTCGACTACCGTTTCGAAGACTTTGAGATTGAAGGATACGATCCGCATCCGGGCATTAAAGCGCCGGTGGCTATCTAATTACGAAACATCCTGCCAGAGCCGACGCCAGTGTGCGTCGGTTTTTTTTACCCTCCGTTAAATTCTTCGAGACGCCTTCCCGAAATTTTGCAACCTCCTGCAACGGCGTAAATAGTCCGGAAGATGCGCCGAAGAAATAGAAACTGGCCCTCGTCTTTTTTTCTCCTCGCTCCATACTGCCGGCATGAAAACACAACGTGGTTATACGCTGATTGAAACGCTGGTCGCGATGCTGATTCTGGTCATGCTAAGCGCAAGTGGACTCTATGGCTGGCAATACTGGCAGCAGTCGCAACGGCTATGGCAAACCGCCAGCCAGGCGCGGGACTATTTGCTCTATTTACGTGAAGATGCCAACTGGCATAACCGCGACCACAGTATCAGCGTTATCAGGGAGGGGGCGTTATGGTGCCTTGTGAGTTCCGCGGCTGGGGCCAATACCTGTCATGGCAGTTCACCATTGGTCTTTGTGCCACGCTGGCCCGAAGTCGAAATGAGCGACCTGACACCTTCGCTTGCTTTCTTTGGCCTGCGCAATACCGCATGGGCCGGGCATATTCGCTTTAAAAACTCAACGGGCGAGTGGTGGCTGGTGGTTTCGCCGTGGGGAAGACTCCGGCTTTGTCAGCAAGGAGAAACAGAAGGATGCCTGTAAAAGAGCTAGGTTTTTCTCTGCTGGAAGTGTTGATTGCTATGGCGATCAGTAGCGTATTGTTGCTGGGGGCAGCACGCTTTCTGCCTGCGTTACAGCGTGAAAGTTTAACGAGCACCCGTAAGCTGGCGCTGGAAGATGAAATCTGGCTGCGGGTATTTACCGTCGCGAAGCATCTCCAGAGGGCGGGTTATTGTCATGGCAGCTGTACCGGCGAAGGGCTGGAAATTGTCGGACAGGGGGACTGTATCATTGTGCAGTGGGATGCGAACAGTAACGGTATCTGGGATCGCGAACCGGTAAAAGAGTCCGACCAGATTGGATTTCGTCTGAAGGAGCATGTGCTGGAAACGCTACGCGGTGCGACATCCTGTGAAGGTAAGGGCTGGGATAAAGTCACTAATCCGGATGCCATCATTATCGACACTTTTCAGGTCACCCGACAGGATGTCAGCGGTTTCTCGCCGGTGTTAACGGTTAATATGCATGCTGCCAGTAAGTCTGAACCGCAAACCGTGGTGGATGCCAGCTATAGCGTGACAGGATTCAACCTGTGAACCGCGAAAAGGGTGTTTCGTCACTGGCTCTGGTCCTAATGCTGCTGGTTTTGGGTAGCTTGCTATTACAAGGAATGAGCCAACAGGATCGCAGTTTTGCCTCTCGCGTGAGCATGGAAAGTCAGTCATTGCGCCGCCAGGCCATCGTTCAGTCGACGCTGGAGTGGGGAAAAATGCACGCCTGGCAGACGCAGCCCGCAGTTCAGTGCTTACTGTACGCTGCCACCGGTGCCCGGGTTTGTCTGCGTTTATTGGCAGATAATGAAGCCTTATTGATTGCCGGTTATGAAGGCGTTTCGTTGTGGCGTACAGGCGAAGTCATCGATGGAAACATTGTTTTTTCGCCACGCGGCTGGAGCGATTTTTGTCCGCTGAAAGAGAGGGCGTTATGTCAGCTTCCCTGAAGAATCAACAAGGCTTTAGCCTGCCGGAGGTAATGTTGGCGATGGTGTTGATGGTGATGATTGTCACTGCGTTATCGGGTTTCCAGCGAACATTAATGAACAGTCTTGCCAGCAGAAACCAGTACCAACAGCTCTGGCGGCATGGCTGGCAGCAAACGCAACTGCGCGCGAATTCGCCACCTGCCCACTGGCAGGTCAACCGAATGCAGACATCGCAGGCGGGATGTGTCAGCATCAGCGTTACGCTAGTTTCACCCGGGGGCAGAGAAGGCGAGATGACCCGCCTGCATTGCCCGAATCGTCAGTAGTCAGGAGCCGCTATGTTAAGGGTCTACCATTCCAATCGTCTGGACGTGCTGGAAGCGTTGATGGAGTTTATTGTCGAACGCGAACGGCTGGACGATCCTTTCGAACCCGAGATGATTCTGGTGCAAAGTACCGGTATGGCGCAGTGGCTGCAAATGACCCTGTCGCAAAAGTTTGGTATTGCGGCAAACATTGATTTTCCGCTGCCAGCGAGCTTTATCTGGGATATGTTCGTCCGGGTGTTACCGGAGATACCCAAAGAGAGCGCCTTTAACAAACAGAGCATGAGCTGGAAACTGATGACTCTGCTGCCGCAATTGCTGGATCGCGAAGACTTTACCCTGTTGCGGCATTATCTGACTGACGATAGCGACAAGCGAAAACTGTTCCAGCTTTCCTCTAAAGCGGCGGACCTGTTTGACCAGTATCTGGTCTATCGCCCGGACTGGCTGGCACAGTGGGAAGCCGGGAATCTGGTAGAAGGACTTGGAGAGGCGCAGGCCTGGCAAGCGCCGTTGTGGAAGGCGCTGGTGGAATATACCCATCAACTCGGGCAACCGCGCTGGCACCGCGCCAATCTCTATCAGCGCTTTATCGAAACGCTGGAGTCCGCGACGACCTGCCCGCCGGGGTTACCTTCGCGCGTCTTTATATGCGGTATTTCCGCGTTACCGCCTGTTTATCTCCAGGCGCTACAGGCGCTGGGTAAACATATTGAAATCCATCTCCTGTTTACCAACCCCTGCCGTTATTACTGGGGCGACATTAAAGATCCTGCTTATCTGGCGAAACTGCTGACTCGCCAGCGCCGACACAGTTTTGAAGATCGCGAATTACCGCTATTTCGCGACAGCGAAAATGCCGGGCAGCTCTTTAACAGCGATGGTGAACAGGATGTCGGCAACCCGCTGCTGGCCTCATGGGGCAAGCTTGGGCGCGACTACATTTATCTCCTTTCTGATCTGGAGAGCAGCCAGGAGCTGGACGCTTTTGTCGATGTGACGCCAGATAACCTGCTGCATAACATTCAGTCTGACATTCTGGAACTGGAGAACCGCGCCGTTGCGGGTGTGAACATCGAAGAGTTTTCCCGTAGCGATAACAAACGCCCTCTTGATCCACTGGATAGCAGTATCACCTTCCACGTTTGCCATAGCCCGCAGCGTGAAGTTGAAGTTTTACACGATCGCTTGCTGGCGATGCTGGAGGAAGACCCGACACTGACTCCGCGCGACATCATCGTGATGGTGGCCGACATCGACAGCTACAGTCCGTTTATTCAGGCTGTGTTTGGTAGCGCACCTGCGGATCGTTACCTGCCTTACGCCATTTCCGACCGTCGGGCGCGGCAGTCGCATCCGGTACTTGAAGCGTTTATCAGCCTGTTATCGTTGCCAGACAGCCGATTTGTGTCGGAAGACGTGCTGGCATTACTGGATGTGCCGGTGCTGGCGGCGCGGTTTGACATCACCGAAGAAGGGCTGCGTTATTTACGTCAGTGGGTCAACGAGTCCGGCATTCGTTGGGGGATAGATGACGATAACGTTCGCGAGCTGGAACTCCCCGCCACCGGTCAACACACCTGGCGGTTTGGCCTGACGCGCATGTTGCTGGGCTACGCGATGGAAAGCGCGCAGGGCGAGTGGCAATCGGTTCTACCTTATGATGAATCGAGCGGCTTAATTGCAGAACTGGTGGGGCATCTGGCTTCACTGCTAATGCAGCTAAACATCTGGCGTCGCGGGCTGGCGCAGGAGCGTCCGCTGGAAGAGTGGTTGCCGGTTTGTCGCGATATGCTCAACGCCTTCTTCCTGCCGGATGCGGAAACCGAAGCGGCGATGACGCTGATCGAACAACAATGGCAGGCGATTATCGCCGAAGGTTTAGGTGCGCAGTATGGCGACGCGGTGCCGTTGTCACTATTGCGTGATGAACTGGCACAACGTCTGGATCAGGAACGTATCAGCCAGCGTTTTCTCGCCGGACCGGTTAACATTTGTACTCTGATGCCAATGCGTTCCATCCCATTCAAAGTGGTTTGCCTGCTGGGAATGAACGACGGCGTTTACCCACGCCAGCTTGCGCCATTGGGCTTTGACCTGATGAGTCAGAAACCGAAGCGTGGCGACCGTAGCCGTCGCGATGATGACCGCTATCTGTTCCTGGAAGCGTTAATTTCCGCGCAGCAAAAACTCTATATCAGCTATATCGGGCGTTCCATTCAGGATAACAGTGAACGTTTCCCGTCGGTACTGGTGCAGGAACTGATCGACTACATCGGGCAAAGCCATTATCTACCGGGCGATGAAGCGCTCAACTGTGATGAAAGCGAGGCAAGGGTAAAAGCGCATCTTACTTGCCTCCATACCCGAATGCCGTTTGATCCACAAAACTATCAGCCAGGTGAACGACAAAGCTATGCACGTGAGTGGTTACCTGCGGCAAGCCAGGCTGGTAAGGCACATTCTGAATTTGTTCAGCCGCTGCTGTTTACCTTGCCGGAAACCGTGCCGCTGGAGACGCTACAACGATTCTGGGCGCATCCGGTGCGGGCGTTTTTCCAGATGCGCTTGCAGGTGAACTTCCGTACCGAAGATAGCGAAATTCCCGACACCGAACCTTTTATTCTGGAAGGGCTTAGCCGTTATCAAATCAATCAGCAGTTATTGAATGCACTGGTTGAGCAGGATGATGCCGAACGCTTGTTCCGTCGCTTCCGGGCGGCAGGGGATTTACCGTATGGCGCTTTTGGTGAAATTTTCTGGGAAACACAGTGCCAGGAGATGCAGCAGCTTGCCGACAGAGTCATTGCCTGTCGCCAACCGGGGCAAAGTATGGAAATTGATCTCGCCTGCAACGGTGTGCAAATAACGGGTTGGTTGCCGCAGGTGCAGCCGGATGGCCTGTTACGCTGGCGTCCCTCTTTATTAAGTGTGGCGCAGGGAATGCAACTTTGGCTGGAACACCTTGTCTACTGTGCCAGCGGTGGTAATGGTGAAAGTCGCCTTTTTCTACGCAAAGACGGCGAGTGGCGTTTTCCGCCGCTTGCAGCCGAACAGGCTTTACATTACCTCTCAGAACTGATTGAGGGGTATCGTGAAGGGATGTCCACGCCGCTGCTGGTGTTACCTGAAAGTGGCGGCGCGTGGCTAAAAACCTGTTATGACGCGCAAAACGATGCCATGCTGGATGACGATTCCACGTTGCAGAAAGCCCGTACGAAATTCCTTCAGGCTTACGAAGGCAACATGATGGTGCGTGGAGAAGGTGATGATATCTGGTATCAACGGCTCTGGCGGCAATTAACACCAGAGACAATGGAAGCCATCGTTGAACAGTCGCAACGTTTCCTGTTACCGCTGTTTCGCTTTAATCAGTCATGAGTGCTGTATAAAAATTGCGCAATTCATCTGCTTACTTTATGATGCGCACCAGTCACGGACTGATGGTTATATAGACATAGGCTGACTCGTGCAGCACAAGATTAAATTCTGCCGGATAATTTTCGTTAACGTATTGAATCTGGTTAGAAAATAAAGTTGATAATGAGGTCCGTGAATGCCCCGCAGCACCTGGTTCAAAGCATTATTGTTGTTTGTTGCCCTTTGGGCACCCTTAAGTCAGGCAGAAACGGGATGGCAGCCGATTCAGGAAACCATCCGTAAAAGTGATAAAGATAACCGCCAGTATCAGGCTATACGTCTGGATAACGGTATGGTGGTTTTGCTGGTTTCTGACCCGCAGGCGGTTAAATCGCTCTCGGCGCTGGTGGTGCCCGTTGGGTCGCTGGAAGATCCCGAGGCGTACCAGGGGCTGGCACATTACCTTGAACATATGAGTCTGATGGGTTCGAAAAAGTACCCGCAGGCTGACAGTCTGGCTGAATACCTCAAAATGCACGGCGGCAGCCACAATGCCAGCACGGCACCGTATCGCACGGCTTTCTATCTGGAAGTTGAGAACGACGCCTTACCCGGTGCGGTAGACCGCCTGGCCGATGCTATTGCTGAACCCTTGCTCGACAAGAAATACGCCGAACGTGAGCGTAATGCGGTGAACGCTGAATTAACCATGGCGCGTACGCGTGATGGGATGCGCATGGCACAGGTCAGCGCAGAAACCATTAACCCGGCACACCCAGGTTCAAAGTTTTCTGGTGGTAACCTCGAAACTTTAAGCGATAAACCCGGCAATCCGGTACAGCAGGCGCTGAAAGATTTCCACGAGAAATATTACTCTGCCAATCTGATGAAGGCGGTTATATACAGCAATAAACCGTTGTCGGAGTTGGCAAAAATGGCGGCGGACACTTTTGGTCGCGTGCCGAACAAAGAGAGCAAAAAACCGGAAATCACCGTGCCGGTAGTCACCGACGCGCAAAAGGGCATTATCATTCATTACGTCCCGGCGCTGCCGCGTAAAGTTCTGCGCGTTGAGTTTCGCATCGATAACAATTCAGCGAAGTTCCGTAGTAAAACGGATGAATTGATTACCTATCTGATTGGTAATCGCAGCCCAGGTACACTTTCTGACTGGCTGCAAAAGCAGGGATTAGTTGAGGGCATTAGCGCCAATTCCGATCCTATCGTCAACGGCAACAGCGGCGTATTAGCGATCTCTGCGTCTTTAACCGATAAAGGTCTGGCGAATCGCGATCAGGTTGTGGCGGCCATTTTTAGCTACCTCAATCTGTTACGCGAAAAAGGGATTGATAAACAATACTTCGATGAACTGGCGAATGTGCTGGATATCGACTTTCGTTATCCGTCAATCACCCGTGATATGGATTACGTCGAATGGCTGGCAGATACCATGATTCGCGTTCCTGTTGAGCATACGCTGGATGCAGTCAATATTGCCGATCGGTACGATGCTAAAGCAGTAAAAGAACGCCTGGCGATGATGACGCCGCAGAATGCGCGTATCTGGTATATCAGCCCGAAAGAGCCGCACAACAAAACGGCTTACTTTGTCGATGCGCCGTATCAGGTAGATAAAATCAGCCCACAAACTTTCGCTGACTGGCAGAAAAAAGCCGCCAATATTGCGCTCTCCTTACCGGAGCTTAACCCTTATATTCCTGACGATTTCTCGCTGATTAAGTCAGAGAAGAAATACGACCATCCAGAGCTGATTGTTGATGAGTCGAATCTGCGCGTGGTGTATGCGCCAAGCCGTTATTTTGCCAGCGAGCCTAAAGCCGATGTCAGCCTGATTTTGCGTAACCCGAAAGCCATGGACAGCGCCCGCAATCAGGTGATGTTTGCGCTCAATGATTATCTTGCCGGACTGGCGCTTGATCAGTTAAGCAACCAGGCGTCGGTTGGTGGCATAAGTTTTTCCACCAATGCTAACAACGGCCTTATGGTTAATGCCAATGGTTACACCCAGCGCCTGCCGCAGCTGTTCCAGGCTCTGCTGGAGGGCTACTTTAGCTATACCGCTACGGAAGATCAGCTTGAGCAGGCGAAGTCCTGGTATAACCAGATGATGGATTCCGCAGAAAAGGGCAAAGCGTTCGAGCAGGCGATTATGCCCGCGCAGATGCTCTCGCAAGTGCCGTACTTCTCGCGAGATGAACGGCGCAAAATTTTGCCTTCAATCACTTTGAAAGAGGTGCTGGCCTATCGCGACGCCTTAAAATCAGGGGCTCGACCAGAGTTTATGGTTATTGGCAACATGACCGAAGCCCAGGCAACAACGCTGGCACGCGATGTGCAAAAACAGTTGGGCGCTGATGGTTCGGAGTGGTGTCGTAACAAAGATGTCGTGGTCGATAAAAAACAATCCGTCATCTTTGAAAAAGCCGGTAACAGCACCGACTCCGCACTGGCAGCGGTATTTGTACCGACTGGCTACGATGAATACACCAGCTCAGCCTATAGCTCTCTGCTGGGGCAGATCGTACAGCCGTGGTTCTACAATCAGTTGCGTACCGAAGAACAGTTGGGCTATGCCGTGTTTGCGTTTCCAATGAGCGTGGGACGTCAGTGGGGCATGGGCTTCCTGTTGCAAAGCAATGATAAACAGCCTTCATTCTTGTGGGAGCGTTACAAGGCGTTTTTCCCAACCGCAGAGGCAAAATTGCGGACGATGAAGCCAGAAGAGTTTGCGCAAATCCAGCAGGCGGTAATAACCCAGATGCTGCAGGCACCGCAAACGCTCGGCGAAGAAGCATCGAAGTTAAGTAAAGATTTCGATCGCGGCAATATGCGCTTCGATTCGCGTGATAAAATCGTGGCCCAGATAAAACTGCTGACGCCGCAAAAACTTGCTGATTTCTTCCATCAGGCGGTGGTCGAGCCGCAAGGCATGGCTATTCTGTCGCAGATTTCCGGCAGCCAGAACGGGAAAGCCGAATATGTGCATCCTGAAGGCTGGAAAGTGTGGGAGAACGTCAGCGCGTTGCAGCAAACAATGCCCCTGATGAGTGAAAAGAATGAGTGATGTCGCCGAGACACTAGATCCTTTGCGCTTGCCCTTACAGGGCGAGCGCCTGATTGAAGCCTCTGCCGGCACAGGCAAAACCTTTACGATTGCGGCGCTCTATTTGCGCCTGTTACTTGGACTAGGCGGTTCTGCCGCCTTTCCCCGCCCGCTGACCGTTGAAGAACTGCTGGTGGTGACCTTTACCGAGGCTGCCACGGCAGAATTGCGCGGTCGTATCCGTAGCAATATCCACGAGTTGCGCATCGCCTGTCTGCGTGAAACCACCGACAATCCACTGTACGAACGCCTGCTGGAAGAGATCGACGATAAAGCGCAAGCCGCGCAGTGGTTGTTGTTAGCCGAACGGCAGATGGATGAAGCGGCAGTCTTTACTATTCACGGTTTTTGCCAGCGCATGCTCAACTTGAATGCCTTTGAATCCGGCATGCTGTTTGAGCAGCAGCTGATTGAAGATGAGTCTCTGCTACGCTACCAGGCCTGCGCCGATTTCTGGCGTCGCCACTGCTACCCGCTGCCGCGTGAAATTGCCCAGGTGGTCTTTGAAACCTGGAAAGGGCCGCAGGCGTTGCTGCGCGATATTAATCGTTATCTGCAAGGCGAAGCACCGGTTATCAAAGCACCGCCGCCCGATGATGAAACGCTGGCTTCCCGCCACGCGCAAATTGTGGCGCGTATTGATACGGTAAAACAGCAGTGGCGCGACGCAGTGGGTGAACTGGATGCGCTGATCGAATCTTCTGGTATTGATCGACGCAAGTTTAACCGTAGCAATCAGGCTAAATGGATCGAGAAGATCAGTGCCTGGGCAGAAGAAGAGACCAACAGTTATCAGTTACCGGAGTCGCTGGAAAAATTCTCTCAGCGTTTCTTAGAAGATCGCACGAAAGCCGGGGGGGAAACCCCGCGACATCCACTGTTTGAGGCGATCGATCAACTGCTTGCAGAACCATTGTCGATCCGTGATCTGGTGATCACCCGCGCATTGGCTGAGATCCGCGAAACAGTAGCGCGTGAAAAACGCCGCCGTGGCGAATTGGGTTTTGATGACATGTTAAGTCGGCTCGATTCCGCGCTGCGTAGCGAAAGCGGCGAGGTGTTGGCAGCGGCGATCCGTACGCGATTCCCGGTGGCAATGATTGATGAATTTCAGGATACCGACCCCCAGCAGTACCGAATTTTTCGCCGTATCTGGCACCATCAGCCGGAAACCGCATTGTTGCTGATTGGCGACCCGAAACAGGCCATATATGCATTCCGGGGTGCGGATATCTTCACTTATATGAAGGCGCGTAGCGAAGTTCACGCCCACTACACCTTAGATACCAACTGGCGCTCCGCACCAGGAATGGTGAACAGCGTGAATAAGCTTTTCAGTCAGACTGATGACGCGTTCATGTTTCGCGAAATACCATTTATTCCAGTGAAATCAGCCAGCAAAAATCAGGCGTTACGTTTTGTATTTAAAGGTGAAACGCAGCCTGCGATGAAAATGTGGCTGATGGAAGGCGAAAGCTGCGGCGTTGGCGACTATCAAAGTACCATGGCGCAGGTATGTGCTGCGCAAATCCGCGACTGGCTACAAGCCGGACAGCGGGGCGAAGCGTTGCTGATGAACGGCGACGACGCGCGTCCGGTGCGTGCTTCGGACATCAGTGTGCTGGTGCGCAGCCGCCAGGAGGCCGCTCAGGTGCGCGATGCCTTAACGCTGCTGGAAATCCCTTCCGTTTACCTTTCGAATCGCGACAGTGTTTTTGAAACTCTGGAAGCGCAGGAGATGCTTTGGCTGTTGCAGGCGGTGATGACACCAGAACGTGAGAACACCCTGCGCAGTGCGCTGGCAACGTCAATGATGGGGCTGAATGCGCTGGATATTGAAACGCTGAATAATGACGAACATGCGTGGGATGCGGTAGTCGAAGAGTTCGATGGTTATCGGCAAATCTGGCGCAAACGTGGCGTTATGCCGATGCTGCGGGCGCTGATGTCGGCGCGTAACATTGCAGAAAACTTGCTGGCAACAGCAGGCGGTGAGCGGCGTCTTACCGATATCTTGCATATCAGCGAATTGCTACAAGAAGCCGGAACGCAGCTGGAAAGTGAACATGCGCTGGTACGCTGGTTATCGCAACATATCCTCGAGCCAGACAGTAATGCCTCCAGCCAACAAATGCGTCTCGAAAGTGATAAACATCTGGTGCAGATTGTCACGATCCACAAATCGAAAGGGCTGGAATATCCATTGGTCTGGCTGCCGTTTATCACCAATTTCCGCGTCCAGGATCAGGCGTTTTATCACGATCGCCACTCGTTTGAGGCTGTTCTGGATCTTAATGCTGCGCCAGAAAGCGTCGACCTCGCGGAGGCCGAACGTCTGGCGGAAGATCTGCGTTTGCTTTACGTTGCGCTGACGCGTTCGGTTTGGCATTGCAGTCTCGGCGTTGCACCGCTGGTGCGCCGTCGTGGCGATAAAAAAGGTGACACCGACGTCCACCAAAGTGCGCTCGGGCGTTTGCTGCAAAAAGGGGAACCGCAAGATGCGGCAGGGCTTCGCACCTGTATTGAAGCGTTATGCGATGATGATATTGCCTGGCAAACGGCACAAACTGGTGATAACCAGCCCTGGCAGGTTAATGATGCTTTAACTGCAGAACTGAATGCGAGGACGCTACAACGATTGCCCGGCGATAACTGGCGTGTCACCAGCTACTCCGGTTTGCAGCAGCGTGGTCACGGTATCGCTCAGGATCTGATGCCACGGCTGGATGTTGATGCCGCAGGCGTGGTCAGCGTCGTTGAAGAACCGACGTTAACACCGCATCAGTTCCCGCGCGGTGCGTCACCAGGGACATTCTTGCACAGTTTGTTTGAAGACCTCGATTTTACCCAGCCGGTTGACCCGAACTGGGTACAGGAAAAACTGGAACTCGGCGGCTTTGAATCGCAGTGGGAACCAGTGTTGACCGAGTGGATCACGGCTGTCCTCCAGGCACCTCTCAATGAAACGGGTGTTAGCCTGAATCAGCTTTCCGACCGCGATAAACAGGTGGAGATGGAGTTTTACCTGCCGATTAGTGAACCGCTCATCGCCAGCCAGCTTGATGCACTAATTCGCCAGTTTGATCCGCTATCCGCTGGCTGCCCGCCGCTGGAGTTCATGCAGGTACGCGGCATGTTAAAAGGCTTTATCGACTTGGTATTCCGCCACGAAGGGCGTTATTACCTGCTCGACTATAAATCCAACTGGCTGGGTGAAGACAGTTCGGCTTATACCCAACAGGCTATGGCAGCGGCGATGCAGGCACACCGCTATGATCTGCAATATCAGCTTTATACCCTGGCGCTGCATCGTTATCTGCGCCATCGCATTGCTGATTACGACTATGATCGTCACTTTGGCGGCATTATCTATCTGTTCCTGCGTGGCGTTGATAAAGAACATCCGCAACAAGGGATTTACACAACCCGACCCAACGCCGGGTTGATTGACCTGATGGATGAGATGTTTGCCGGTATGACCCTGGAGGAGGCGTAATGAAATTGCAAAAGCAATTACTGGAAGCTGTGGAGCACAAACAGCTACGCCCGCTGGATGTGCAATTTGCCCTGACCGTGGCGGGAGATGAACATCCTGCCGTCACCCTCGCGGCAGCCCTGTTAAGCCACGACGCCGGGGAAGGGCATGTCTGTTTGCCGCTCTCACGACTTGAGAACAACGAAGCCTCGCATCCACTGTTGGCGACCTGTGTCAATGAAATCGGTGAGCTACAAAACTGGGAAGAGTGCTTACTAGCTTCACAGGCGGTCAGTCGAGGTGATGAGCCTACGCCAATGATCCTCTGTGGCGATCGCCTTTATCTCAATCGCATGTGGTGTAACGAGCGCACAGTGGCACGCTTTTTCAACGAAGTGAATCATGCCATTGAGGTTGATGAAGCTCTACTGGCGCAAACCTTGGACAAACTTTTTCCAGTAAGCGATGAAATTAACTGGCAAAAAGTGGCGGCGGCAGTGGCGCTGACGCGGCGGATCTCGGTGATTTCCGGCGGCCCTGGCACCGGTAAAACGACCACCGTAGCGAAGTTGCTGGCAGCGTTAATTCAAATGGCAGACGGCGAACGCTGCCGTATCCGCCTGGCTGCGCCAACGGGGAAAGCTGCCGCGCGCTTAACCGAATCGCTTGGCAAAGCTTTGCGCCAGTTACCGCTGACCGATGAACAAAAGAAACGCATTCCGGAAGATGCCAGCACTTTGCACCGATTGCTGGGTGCGCAGCCGGGTAGCCAGCGTTTACGTCATCATGCCGGTAACCCGCTGCATCTTGATGTGCTGGTGGTAGATGAAGCGTCAATGATCGATCTGCCTATGATGTCGAGACTGATCGACGCCTTGCCCGATCATGCGCGAGTGATCTTTCTCGGCGATCGTGATCAACTGGCCTCGGTTGAGGCTGGGGCTGTGCTGGGCGATATCTGCGCTTATGCCAATGCCGGCTTTACCGCCGAGCGTGCCGGGCAGCTAAGCCGCCTGACGGGAACTCACGTTCCGTCAGGAACTGGCACAGAAGCGGCATCTTTGCGCGACAGTCTCTGCCTGCTGCAAAAAAGCTATCGTTTCGGCAGCGATTCTGGCATTGGTCAGTTAGCTGCGGCGATCAACCGTGGTGATAAAACGGCAGTGAAAACCGTTTTTCAGCAGGATTTTACTGATATCGAAAAACGGCTCTTACAGAGCGGCGAAGACTATATTGCGATGCTTGAGGAGGCTCTTGCGGGTTACGGGCGTTATCTGGATCTGCTGCAAGCGCGTGCCGAGCCGGATTTAATCATTCAGGCGTTCAATGAATACCAGCTTTTGTGCGCCCTGCGGGAAGGGCCGTTTGGTGTGGCTGGATTGAATGAGCGAATTGAGCAGTTTATGCAACAGAAGCGCAAAATTCATCGTCATCCGCACTCACGCTGGTACGAAGGCCGACCGGTAATGATTGCCCGTAATGACAGCGCGCTTGGGTTGTTTAATGGCGATATCGGTATTGCGCTGGATCGCGGGCAGGGGACGCGCGTCTGGTTTGCGATGCCGGATGGCAATATTAAGTCTGTGCAACCGAGCCGCCTGCCAGAACACGAAACCACGTGGGCGATGACGGTACATAAATCGCAGGGATCGGAGTTTGACCATGCGGCGTTGATTTTACCGAGCCAACGCACGCCAGTTGTAACGCGAGAGCTGGTTTACACTGCGGTGACCCGCGCGCGTCGCCGTCTGTCGTTGTATGCCGATGAGCGCATATTAAGTGCGGCAATCGCCACTCGTACTGAGCGGCGCAGTGGTCTGGCGGCGTTGTTTAGTTCGCGGGAATAAACGTGATTGCCTGATGCGACGCATGCGCGTCCTGTCATGCCTCCGGGCATTGCGCATATGCGCATCTGGCGATTTCCGTCGCTTACCCTAAATCCGCCATCAACACCTTTGATTTGATGTAGGTCGGATAAGGCGTTCACGCCGCATCCGACGATGAGCGTCAATACCTGATGCGATGCTAGCGTGTTTATCATGCCTCCAGGCATTGCGCATGTCGCATCTGGCGATTTCCACCACTTACCCCAAATCCGCCATCAACACTTTGGATTTACGCTGGTAGTTGTACAACTGCTTTTTGCTCTCGGGCAGTAAATCAATATCCACCGGGGTAAATCCACGTTCCTGGAACCAGTGAATACTGCGCGTGGTCAGTACAAACAATTTGCTTAATCCGCTTTGCTTCGCCTGAGCGGCAATGCGCTCCAGCAAAACCTCGCCCCTTGATGAGCTGCGGTAATCCGGGTGAACGGCCACACAGGCCATTTCCCCAATCTTCTCTTCCGGGAACGGATAGAGTGCTGCGCAGGCAATAGTCGTGTTATCGCGCTGAATAATGGTGAATTTGTCGATTTCCATCTCCAGTTGCTCGCGAGAACGGCGTACCAGAATACCTTGCTGCTCCAGTGGGCGAATCAACTCCAGAATGCCGCCAATATCGTTGATTGTTGCGCGACGAATTTGCTCGGCGCTTTCCATCACAATCTGCGTACCGATACCGTCACGTGAGAACAACTCTTGCAACAGCGCGCCATCTTCCTGGTAACTAATTAAATGACAGCGACGTACGCCGCTGCGGCAGGCTTTCACCGCACCACGCAAAAAGCGCACCGTACCGGAGTTGTAATCGCCTTTCTCTTCCTGAGCTTCTACCCGTGCTTGTGCTTCGTTAGGGAAAAGCTCGGAGACAATATCGCCGTCGTCATTAGTGACGCCCTGTGAAGAGCAAAAACCAATCATCTTTTCAGCTTTCAGTTTGATGGCCAGTTGAGTGGCGATCTCTTCCGAGGTCAGATTAAAGCTCTCGCCAGTGACTGAAACCGCGACCGGCCCCAGCAGCACTATCGCACCGCTGTCCAGTTGACGATGAATCGCATCTTCGTCAATCCGCCGGATACGCCCGCTATGGCAGTAATCCACACCGTCATCCACGCCCAGCGGCTGGGCAATAATAAAATTGCCACTGACGACGTTGATATGCGCGCCCTGCAGCGGCGTGTTATTGAGACTCATCGACAGGCGAGCAGTAATGTCCAGTTGCAATGTTCCCGCAGCCTGCTTCACCAGTTCTAGTGTTTTGGCGTCGGTCACGCGTATATTTTTGTGATATAGCGGTTCGTGGTGATGCGCTGCCAGATTCGCATCGATCTGCGGGCGCGCTCCATAGACCACGACCAGACGGATGCCGAGGCTGTGCAGCAACCCGATATCATTAACGATACTGGAGAAATTCTCATGCTCAATGGCTTCACCGCCGAGCATGATGACAAACGTTTTTCCCCGGTGGGTATTGATATAAGGAACCGAATGGCGGAATCCCTCGACCAACTCGGTTTTACGTTCCTTCACCACGGCACACCTCTTTGCATGATTATTCGTAATTATTGTATTTTTATTCTGTTTTTTCACTGGGTGCAAGTGCAAATTTTACGCATGAGCAACTTTTTTATCAGTAATGCCGTGAATATAAAAAGAATGTTTACCGTTTATTAGATGACAGATTATGCGTCTTTCGCTAAAGTTTCCGGTCAAATTAGTCGTTTATTTGTTACACAGCTTAGATTTTTTTGCTCGGGAGATGCATGTCGGGATCCAACACAGCAATCAGCCGTCGTCGTTTACTGCAAGGCGCGGGTGCCATGTGGCTATTGAGCGTAAGTCAGGTCAGTCTGGCTGCGGTCAGCCAGGTCGTGGCGGTGCGCGTCTGGCCTGCGTCCAGCTACACCCGTGTGACGGTAGAATCTAATCGTCAGCTGAAATATAAGCAGTTCGCGTTGAGTAACCCTGAACGCGTGGTGGTGGATATCGAAGATGTAAACCTGAACTCAGTGCTCAAGGGGATGGCGGCACAAATTCGTGCTGATGACCCGTTCATCAAGTCGGCGCGCGTCGGGCAGTTTGACCCGCAAACCGTGCGGATGGTTTTTGAGTTAAAGCAAAACGTAAAACCGCAGCTGTTTGCCCTTGCTCCGGTCGCCGGGTTTAAAGAGCGTCTGGTGATGGATCTCTATCCTGCCAATGCTCAGGACATGCAGGACCCGCTGCTGGCGCTGCTGGAGGATTACAATAAAGGCGATCTCGAAAAGCAGGTGCCGCCTGCGCAGAGTGGCCCGCAGCCAGGCAAAGCAGGGCGCGATCGTCCGATTGTCATTATGCTTGACCCTGGCCATGGCGGCGAAGACTCCGGTGCGGTGGGGAAATACAAAACGCGTGAAAAAGACGTGGTATTGCAAATTGCCCGCCGTTTGCGCTCTCTGATTGAGAAAGAGGGCAATATGAAAGTTTACATGACCCGTAATGAAGACATCTTCATTCCGTTGCAAGTGCGCGTAGCAAAAGCACAGAAACAGCGTGCTGACTTGTTTGTCTCTATTCATGCCGATGCCTTTACCAGTCGCCAGCCGAGCGGTTCCTCTGTGTTTGCGCTCTCTACCAAAGGTGCAACCAGTACCGCGGCAAAATATCTGGCGCAAACTCAGAACGCCTCGGACTTGATTGGTGGCGTGAGTAAGAGCGGCGACCGTTATGTCGACCATACTATGTTCGATATGGTGCAGTCGCTGACCATTGCCGACAGTCTGAAGTTTGGTAAAGCTGTGTTGAATAAGCTCGGTAAAATCAACAAGCTGCATAAAAATCAGGTTGAACAAGCCGGGTTTGCCGTGCTGAAAGCGCCTGATATACCCTCCATTTTGGTCGAAACGGCGTTTATCAGTAACGTTGAGGAAGAACGTAAACTGAAAACGGCAACCTTCCAGCAGGAGGTTGCGGAATCAATCCTCGCAGGGATAAAAGCGTATTTTGCCGATGGGGCGACGCTGGCGAGAAGGGGATAATGTTTTTATTTATTCAATGAATTTATATTTCGTTGAATAGATAATATTTACCTGAATATTAGACGTTGGTTTTGTGACTGATGTCGAATATTTGAATGTCGGCTTGAAAAATAAGCCGACCATCTCTTTAATTAAGCACAATTCCGTGTAATGTATATGCATTAGTTAATCATCTTGTAACTGTTAAATCAGGCAAGGCAATGTTTGAAGTAATTATTACTTCTGACGTGCCTTGCCTTTTTTTTTGGAGCTATGGAATGATCATCGAAAAAGTCATGAACAATAATTGTGTACAGGCATCGATGAATGGACAGGAGGTTATCATTTCTGGGCCTGGCGTCGGTTACAACAAAAAATATGGAATGTCGGTCCCTGAGCATCCGGCTAACCGGATTTTTTATGTCAGAAATGAACAAAAAAATAAACTCTACAAATTGATTGAGCATGTGGATATTGAGTATGTTTTTGTTGCCGAAAAAATAGTGCAATATGCGGAGAACAATCTCGAAAAAAATCTCAATCCATCGCTACTATTGATTCTTGCTGATCACATTTCGAATGCAATATCCCGAGTCGCTTCAGGCATACAAATTAATAATGTTTTCCTTGATGAAATCAAAGCGTTGTACAAAGCAGAGTATGCGATAAGTCGCGATGCATTAACTATCATTAATGAGCAATTCAGCGTTCAACTTCCTGATGATGAGATTGGTTTTATAGCATTGCATATCTTAAATAATTATGAAAATTCAGTTGATTATGAATCAGTACGGATTATTGAGTTGTCGCAAATAATCACGGGGCTTATTGAAGTTGTTTATAACAGAAAGGTGGACAGAAGTTCATTTAATTATTCCAGGTTCATGATACACCTTAAATATTTTTCAAATCGCGTATTATGCAATGAAAAAATAAAACAGAAAGATATTGGTGATCTCTATGAACAGTTTCTTGAGAAAGACATTCTGTTACAGCGCGCAATTCATGAAATTGAAAGGTATTTGTACGCCACTTTTAAATATGAATTGATTTTGGAAGAAAAACTATATCTCTCTATTCGCACCAAAGTATTAATGGACTAATTATATATAACATTTATATGAGATAACCCGCATGAAACAAAAGAAAGCCTGGAGTTTTTTTCAGAGCCTGGGAAAGGCATTTATGTATCCCATCGCTCTGCTAAGTGTATGTGGCATGATGTTAGGGCTAGGAAGTGGTTTAGCCAGCGATGATATGGCAAAATTAATTCCACTACTGGCTATTCCCGTAATTAAAACCATTCTTGATTTTATTGTTAGCCTTGGTTTGTTTGCCTTTGTCAATTTACCTGTATTGTTTGCGATAGCTATACCTCTGGGGTTATTAAAAGAGAAAGAGGATAAAGCCTATGGCGCTTTTTCTGGCTTAATTGGTTTCATGGCGATGCATCTGGGAACGAACTTTTATCTTAAACAACATGACTTATTGGTCGCTGCTGATCAAATGTCGACACATGGGCAAACCATTATTCTGGGAATCCAGTCCTACAATACCAGTGTGTTGGGTGGGATTATAGCAGGATTATTAGTCGCCAGTATGTATAAAAAGATCGTTAACTTACGTATTCCTGAATCATTAGGATTTTATAGTGGCCCACGCCTGGTGCCTATTATTACACTGATTGTGATGAGCGGATTTGGTCTGATCATCCCTTTTATCTGGCCGCCATTTTTCAATCTTTTCATGCTCATTGGCCACTGGATTTCAACTTCCGGTCCTGTTGGCTATTTTTTCTATGCAGTCGCCGAACGCGTGACGATACCTTTTGGTTTAAATCACCTGGTGACGTCAGTTTTCCGCTTTACCCCCATCGGCGGATCGGCAGTGATCGGCGGCGAAGAGTATTATGGCACCCTGAACATGTTTATGGCGTACGTCAAAGAGAATGCGGTCATTCCGCTGGATTTGGCGGGGAAAATGGAACAGGGCAAACTGATGATTCAGTATGGTCTGGCTGGTGCCGCGCTGGCGATGTATCGCACTGCTCATGCTCAAAACAGAAAAGCTATCAAAGCATTGCTTATTTCCGGGGTGCTTACAGTCATTATTGGTGGCGTCAGCGAACCGATTGAATTTCTGTTCTTATTTGTCAGTCCACTGCTGTTTGTCTTCCATGCCTTTATGAATGGATTCGCCAACATGGTCTTGCCATATATGGGCGTGAAGATGGGATTTACTGGCGATCTGATTCAATTTATTAGCTTTGGCGTATTGCGTGGCACAAGAACAGGTTGGCCAATAGCGGTGTGTGTCGAAGTGGCCTATTTCTTTATTTATTACTTTGTGTTCCGTTGGACTATTCTCAAATTTAACCTGATGACGGTAGGCCGTGAAGAGTCCAGTCCTGTCACGCTGAACGCTCATGAGGATACGGCTATAGCGGATATCCCAACGCTTGATAAATCAGAGCTGCAAGCAGCGGAGCAGATGGTTAAGGCACTTGGTGGTAAAGAGAATATTAAATCCCTGGATAATTGCGTAACTCGTTTACGTTTAACAATCGCAGATATGGGATTGATTGACGAGGCAGCAATAAAAAGAGCTGGCGGAATTGCGGTTGTTAAACTTGATCAAAATACCCTACAAGTCATTATCGGTACTAAAGTCATCGCCTTGCGTCGGGATATGGATAACTACATGGGGATATGCTGATGGATGTTTTTAATACTCCTATTTCCCGTAAAGGAACATATTGTACCCAATGGGACTTTTGCGAGGACAGATTTGGTGTAAAAGATGTATTACCATTCTCTATTTCAGATATGGATCTTCCGATACCGGAAGCTATCATCAGGGCATTAAAAAAACGTCTGGAACACCCGATTTTAGGGTACAGCCGTTGGCAGCATGATGACTATCTGAATGCGATAGTCAATTGGTATCATCAACAATATAAAACTGAAATCAAACCAGAATGGATCACCTATAGCCCAAGCGTGATGTACTCCATTGCTAAAGCAATAGAGTTATTGACATCGCATGGTGATAATATTCTCGTTTTTACACCTGTCTATAATGCATTTTTTGATATAATTAAACATAGCGAGAGAAATATTCTGACAGCCTCTTTGATTATAAAAAATGAGGGGGGCTACGCTATCAATTGGCAAGATTTTGATCTTAAGATTCAAAGCGCAAAGATGGTGTTATTATGTAATCCTCATAACCCGACAGGAACCGTCTGGTCGGAAGAAGATCTGCATAAAATCGCTGCAAGCTGTGCAAGACATAATGTCTGGTTATGTTCAGATGAAATTCACAGTGATTTTGTTTTTAATCGTAGCTTTACATCTGCGCTTAAAATAAAAAAAGAAAAAGTAGTGGTGTTTAATTCGATATCGAAGACATTTAATGTTCCTGCGCTAACAGGATCGTATATGATTTCAACTGACGATAATTTTAATCATAAGTTCAGAACGATATCAAGATATCGCGATTTTGTAAACTCCCCATCCGTACTGAATATAATTGCAACTATTATTGCCTATAACGAATGTGAGGGATGGTTAAAGTCATTAAAGGCACATATTGCCTCTAACATTCAATTCACCCAGCAGTATCTGAACGAAAATACTCCAGAATTGATCGTAAGGCCTGCTGATGGTTGCTATTTTTCGTGGATAGATTGCTCTGCTATTGGTTATCCCTTTGATGAATTCTACAGTCGATTAATTCATGAAGGCAAAGTGGGCATTATGGCGGGGAATGTCTATGGAACGGAGGGGGAGGGCTACCTTCGTCTGAACCTGGCCTGCGGTCGAGAAAAATTATATATGGGGCTTACGCGTCTTGCGAGTGTAATTAAAAATATTAATCAAGGAAAATAAAAATGAACAGTACGGATCTTATCCATCTCATTAAACATTTTATGCGTAACGAACATAAAGCAGTTGAAGAAGTTATTGATTCCCCCCTTTCGGAGGTCGCAAATTTAATTAAAGTATTACAGTCTTGTCAGGGGAAAGTTGTTTTTATTGGTGTCGGTAAGTCCGGTATTATTGCCCGAAAACTCGCCGCAACATTTGCCAGCACTGGAACTCCCTCGTTTTTTGTTCACGGTACTGAAGCCGTACACGGCGATCTTGGGATGGTGGCGAAAGATGATGTTGTTATTCTTATTTCAAACAGTGGTGAGACGACAGAAATCCTGGCAACACTACCTAGTCTGAAAAAAATGGGTAATTATTTGATCTCCTTTACCCGCAGTCATCGCTCATCGCTTGCGATAAGTTGTGATTTATCCGTTGAAATTCCCGTAAAAAGTGAGGCGGATAATTTAGGTTTAGCGCCGTCATGCTCATCAACAGTCGTTCTGGTTGTTGGTGATGCGGTGGCGCTTGCGCTCTCCGAATTGAAAAAGTTTACTCGTGCTGATTTCGGCTTATATCATCCAGGAGGTGCGCTCGGTATTAAAGCAAACTCATAATTTTAGAATATAAAACAGTAACCGGTCACGCCATCTTTTGGGGTGGCGTTCATTGATGTGAGTGTCAGCTATGAAAAACGTTCTGGTCACCGTTCCCAGCTTTTCAGCGCGTTGTGTTTCTGCCAGCAAGCTGCTAAGAGAAAATCATTTTAACCTTATTATCAAGAATAATGTGGAGCATCTGGTTAAATCAGAATCCACAGTATTACGAGAATCTATTTGCGCAGTCATTGCCGGAAAAGATTGTTATCAAGCGGATACGTTATCGCGACTACCAGGAGTGAAAATAATATCGAGATTCGGGACAGGGATTGATAATATTGATCTTCATACGGCTCGACAATCAGGTATTGTGGTCAATAATGCTGTTGGGATTAATTCAAATGCAGTCGCGGAATTTATCATCGGTCTTATTTTTGCGAGCATGAGAAATATCCCCGGTAGCTATCATGCAATGCAAAATGGTTATTGGGGCGAGTCGCATGGGTGCGAGTTACAAGGTAAACGTATTGGCCTGCTTGGCTACGGCAATATTGGCAAAACACTGGCGAAAGGTTATCTGGTTTTGATGTTGAGCTTTTAGCTTTTGACAAACAACCCGATTTCCAGGCCGCAGGCAAAGATGGAGTTCAGTTCGTATCAATTGAAGATATCTTTATGCAGTCTCATGTCATCATCGTTCTTTTGCCATTTTCTCCGGAGCTGGAGAACTTCATTAGTCATAAATATTTGTCGATGATGCGCAATGGTGCTCTTATCATCAACGCCGCAAGGGGAAAGTTGCTGGATGAGGGTGCTTTACTTCAGGTAATTGAAGAACGAAATGTTTTTGCAGCGCTGGATGTGTTTAGCTCTGAACCGCTAGCGCAATTTAGCCCATTGCTACATGCCAGGAATATCATTACAACGCCGCATATTGCGGCCGCCACCGTTGAGTCATACCAGCAAACCGGGATATACGTTGCCAGGTCGATAATAGATTTCTTTGCAGGAAGGGAGATAAAAAACGTGCTGTGAGTTCAGCTAAGGAAGATTTCAGGTACAAAAAAACCGCAATTTGTGAAACACATTGCGGTTTATCAGCATCATAAGTGTTGGTTGCGGGGGCCGGATTTGAACCGACGACCTTCGGGTTATGAGCCCGACGAGCTACCAGGCTGCTCCACCCCGCGTCACCGTACTGCTTTACTTCATCAAATTTTGATTGGTTGCGGGGGCCGGATTTGAACCGACGACCTTCGGGTTATGAGCCCGACGAGCTACCAGGCTGCTCCACCCCGCGTCACCGTACTGCTTTACTTCATCAAATTTTGATTGGTTGCGGGGGCCGGATTTGAACCGACGACCTTCGGGTTATGAGCCCGACGAGCTACCAGGCTGCTCCACCCCGCGTCCGTGGATGCGCACTATACTCCGCTCGCGTTTTCATGCAACCTTTTTTTTACCCAGATCACGGATTTGGTATGATTTTGAGCAAAAACAAATCACTAAAGCCTGTTTTTTGTGCAAAATTTGCGTCAGGGAGAGGCTGCTCATTTCATTAAACGCAGCGGTTTGTTATCTTCATTGCGCCTTATTTTTTAAACTGAAGAAGAGAACAATGAAAGGACGTTGGGTAAAGTACCTTCTTATGGGCACGGTTGTGGCAATGCTTGCCGCCTGCTCTTCCAAACCAACCGATCGCGGACAGCAATATAAAGACGGGAAATTTACCCAGCCTTTCTCTCTGGTAAACCAGCCAGATGCCGTTGGCGCGCCAATTAACGCCGGTGATTTTGCCGAGCAAATTAACCATATCCGTACTTCGTCACCGCGTCTGTATGGCAACCAGAGTAATGTTTATAATGCGGTGCAGGAGTGGCTACGCGCAGGCGGTGATACCCGCAATATGCGTCAGTTCGGCATTGACGCCTGGCAGATGGAAGGTGCCGACAACTATGGCAACGTGCAGTTTACGGGCTATTACACGCCTGTCATTCAGGCGCGCCATACCCGTCAGGGCGAGTTCCAGTATCCTATTTACCGTATGCCGCCAAAACGTGGTCGTCTGCCGTCTCGTGCGGAGATCTACGCGGGAGCATTGAGCGATAAATACATCCTCGCTTACAGCAACTCTCTGATGGATAACTTCATTATGGATGTGCAGGGTAGCGGGTATATCGATTTTGGTGATGGCAGTCCGCTTAACTTCTTCAGCTATGCCGGAAAGAATGGTCATGCCTATCGCAGTATTGGTAAGGTGCTGATTGACCGTGGCGAAGTGAAAAAAGAAGATATGTCGATGCAGGCGATTCGTCACTGGGGTGAAACACACAGTGAAGCCGAGGTTCGCGAGCTGCTGGAACAGAACCCGTCTTTCGTCTTCTTTAAACCGCAATCTTTTGCTCCGGTGAAAGGGGCAAGTGCGGTGCCGCTGGTTGGTCGCGCTTCAGTTGCGTCCGATCGTTCCATTATCCCGCCTGGTACAACCTTACTGGCAGAAGTGCCGCTGCTGGATAATAACGGCAAATTTAACGGTCAGTACGAACTGCGGCTGATGGTGGCGCTGGATGTCGGTGGTGCAATCAAAGGCCAACACTTCGATATTTATCAAGGTATCGGGCCGGAAGCCGGACACCGCGCAGGTTGGTACAACCACTATGGACGTGTTTGGGTGCTGAAAACCGCCCCGGGCGCAGGTAACGTCTTTAGCGGCTGATGTGTTATTCTGTATACCGTTTTGACGGATACGACAGGGTGAGGGATAACCTCGCCCTTTTTAATTCTGAGGTGCTATGTCTGTGGTAATTAGTGATGCATGGCGTCAGCGTTTTGGTGGCACTGCGCGTCTGTATGGTGAAAAAGCGTTGCAACTGTTTGCTGATGCGCATATTTGTGTGGTCGGTATCGGTGGCGTTGGTTCCTGGGCGGCGGAAGCGCTGGCGCGCACGGGTATTGGCGCAATCACACTTATCGATATGGATGATGTGTGCGTCACTAATACCAATCGGCAAATTCACGCGCTGCGAGATAACGTCGGGCTGGCCAAAGCGGAAGTCATGGCCGAACGTATTCGCCAGATTAACCCGGAGTGCCGTGTAACGGTGGTGGATGACTTCGTGACGCCGGATAACGTAGCGCAATATATGAGTGCCGGTTATTCGTACGTGATTGATGCCATTGATAGTGTGCGACCCAAAGCGGCGCTGATTGCTTATTGTCGGCGCAACAAAATCCCTCTGGTCACGACTGGTGGTGCTGGTGGGCAGATTGATCCGACGCAGATTCAGGTTACCGATCTGGCGAAAACGATTCAGGACCCGCTGGCGGCGAAGTTGCGCGAGCGCCTGAAAAGCGATTTTGGCGTAGTGAAAAACAGCAAAGGTAAGCTCGGCGTGGATTGCGTGTTCTCTACCGAAGCGCTGGTGTACCCGCAGTCAGACGGTACGGTGTGCGCGATGAAAGCCACGGCAGAAGGGCCGAAGCGGATGGATTGTGCATCTGGATTTGGTGCGGCGACGATGGTGACCGCCACCTTTGGTTTTGTTGCGGTTTCTCATGCGTTGAAGAAGATGATGGCGAAAGCGGCGCGTCAGGGGTAAACAATCAGGTCGGATGCGACGCGAACGTCTTATCCGACCTGGTTTTGTGCTTAACCCTGCTTTGCCGCCGCGATAATCGCCTCGCTTAACGCATTCAACCCCTGACTGCGAGAGGCGCTAAGTTGCGCACGCAATCCCAGCTCATCAAACAATGCCAGCGGCGACTGTGCTTGCAATTCGGCGGCGGTTTTCCCCTCAACGGCAGTCAACAACACCGCCAGCAGGCCGCGCACAATGCGTCCTTCGCTGTCGCCAAAGAAATGCATCGTGCCGTTTTCAGCCACGGTATACCCCAGCCAGACGCGGTTTTCGCATCCGGCAATCTCTTTAGCCTGCGCTTTTAACTCGTCTGGCAAAGCTGGAAGCTGTTTCCCCAACATAATTAGCTGACGATATTTGTCTTCCCATTGAGTCAACGGCGCGAAAGTTTCGTGTAACGTCTTTACGGTAACGGTTGTGCCGAACGGGTGTCCGGCGTATTGCGGGTTCGTCATTAATCCACCAATAATTCCAGCGCGCGGTCAACGGCGTTCACCAGCGCATCCACATCATTCTTTGTATTATATGGCGCAAACGAGGCGCGCAGAGTGCCGGTTACGCCTAATTCTGCCAGTAGCGGCTGCGCGCAATGCTGCCCGGCGCGCAGGGCAATACCGTACTCTGCCAACAGCGTCACCATATCGCTGTGATGAACTCCCGCGAAATCAAAGGCCAGCAGGCTGGAATCCTGGCAGCGGAATGAACGAAAACCTGGACGTTTCGTCAGCGCATCTTCCGCCAGCGTTGCTAAGCTACGGCTCCAGCTTTCGGCCTGGTTGATATCGTAATCTGCCAGCCATTCCAGCGCCGCGCTTAATCCTATGACACCAGCGACATTTGGCGTTCCAGCTTCCAGTTTCCACGGCGCAGATTGAGTCGTGAAGCCGTCAAAACTCACTTCGTGAACCATTTTGCCGCCGCCCAGCCAGGGCGACATCGCTTCCAGCAGTTCTGATTTGCCATACAGCACGCCGATACCTGTCGGTCCATACAGTTTGTGACCTGAAAAAGCATAGAAATCAATATCCAGTTGCTGAACATCCGCGGGGAAATGCACCGCCCCCTGAGCACCATCAACCATCACCACCATCCCGGCTGAATGAGCAAAGGTAATCGCTCGCGCCAGATCCGGGCAACCGCCAGTAACGTTCGACATCTGACCCAACGCCAGAATCCGACTACGAGGTGTGATCAGTTCTGGCAACAAATCGACATCCGGCAGTCGCTGTGCATTCAGCGGCAATTTCACCACTTTGGCTCCAGTTTGTTGGGCGACCATCAGCCAGGGGACGAGGTTGGCGTGGTGCTCTGCCACACTGACAATAATTTCATCGCCCGGTTGCAGACGCGGACGCGCATAGCATTGTGCCACCATGTTGATGGATTCAGTGGTGCCGCGCGTCCAGACGATATTTTTGTCATCTGATGCATTCAGTAATTGCGCCACTTTCTCCCGCGCAGCTTCATAACGCGCGGTCAGGCGTTGGGCTTCGGCAAACTGGCTGCGATGGACGTTTCCGGCGCTCAGGCTGTAAAACTGTCGGGTTGCTTCAACCACGGCTTCAGGTTTAAGCGCGGTCGCGGCACTGTCGAGATAGACGCCCGCATCCTGTAGCGCGGGAAACTGGGCGCGAAATTGCGCGGGATTAAAAACGTTCATGGTACTCCTCGGCTTGATGCACCGATCGTGACGCAAAATTCACTTTGATACAAGGAGAGTGCTAACCATCAGAATTATCTGGATATCCTGGCGAAGCCGCGTAAGTAACATATGCTAAATAGTGTTAGGCGTTAATTTTAGCCTGTTAATCAATACTATTAAGATTTATTAATCGCTTTAAGGAGAAGATGATGAAAAAGACTGCCGCAATTATTTCTGCCTGTATGCTGACTTTTGCCCTGAGCGCCTGTTCCGGTTCGAACTATGTGATGCACACCAATGACGGACGTACCATCGTCTCTGACGGCAAACCACAGACTGATAACGATACCGGTATGATTTCGTATAAAGACGCTAATGGCAACAAACAGCAGATCAACCGTACCGACGTGAAAGAGATGGTCGAACTGGATCAGTAATTCGCGATCGCAAGGTAAAAAAAAGCACCGCAATTAGGCGGTGCTACATTAATCACTATGGACAGACAGGGTAAATGTACAGGAAGTGAAAAAAGGTAGCTTTGCTACCATGGTCTGAATCGCAGACCAATTGCAAACACAACAACACAACATCACAACCGTAAGCCAAAAGTTCACCAGAACACGCATTCCGATAAAACTTTTCGTTCCGGCTCAGGAAGTGCCGCCACTATAGGTATTTGCTGGTAGAAGCTCAACGGACAATTTATAATGGCTCAGATTAAAAAAACTAATAGGTTACACAGAGTGATCTAATTGTTAAATTCATTTAACATCAAAGTTTAAAAGCCATGTCTAAACGATTACCACCGCTAAATGCCTTACGAGTTTTTGATGCCGCAGCACGCCATTTAAGTTTCACTCGCGCAGCAGAAGAGCTTTTTGTGACTCAGGCCGCAGTAAGTCATCAAATCAAGTCTCTTGAGGATTTTCTGGGGCTAAAACTGTTCCGCCGCCGTAATCGTTCACTCCTGCTGACCGAGGAAGGGCAAAGCTATTTCCTCGATATCAAAGAGATATTTTCGCAATTAACCGAAGCGACACGTAAACTCCAGGCCCGTAGCGCCAAGGGGGCGTTGACGGTCAGTTTACTCCCCAGTTTCGCCATTCATTGGTTGGTTCCACGACTTTCCAGCTTTAATTCAGCTTATCCGGGAATTGACGTTCGAATCCAGGCGGTTGATCGTCAGGAAGATAAGCTGGCGGATGATGTTGATGTGGCGATATTTTATGGTCGGGGCAACTGGCCGGGGCTACGGGTGGAAAAACTGTACGCCGAATATTTATTGCCGGTGTGTTCGCCGCTACTGCTGACTGGCGAAAAACCCTTGAAGACCCCGGAAGATCTGGCTAAACATACGTTATTACATGATGCGTCTCGCCGTGACTGGCAGACATATACTCGCCAATTGGGGTTAAATCATATCAACGTTCAGCAAGGACCAATATTTAGTCATAGCGCCATGGTGCTGCAAGCGGCTATCCACGGGCAGGGAGTGGCGCTGGCAAATAACGTGATGGCGCAATCTGAAATCGAGGCCGGACGTCTTGTTTGCCCGTTTAATGATGTTCTGGTCAGTAAAAATGCTTTTTATCTGGTTTGTCATGACAGTCAGGCAGAACTGGGTAAAATAGCCGCCTTTCGTCAATGGATCCTGGCGAAAGCCGCTGCTGAACAAGAAAAATTCCGCTTTCGTTATGAACAATAATTTACGTAGGGTACGACCATGACCAGCCGTTTTATGCTGATTTTTGCCGCCATTAGCGGCTTCATTTTTGTGGCTCTGGGCGCTTTTGGCGCGCATGTGTTAAGTAAAACCATGGGTGCCGTTGAGATGGGCTGGATCCAGACCGGCCTCGAATACCAGGCGTTCCATACGCTGGCGATCTTAGGTCTGGCGGTGGCAATGCAGCGTCGCATCAGTATCTGGTTTTACTGGAGTAGCGTTTTCCTTGCGTTAGGCACGGTGCTGTTCAGCGGCAGCCTTTATTGCCTGGCGCTGTCCCATCTGCGTTTGTGGGCATTTGTCACACCGGTTGGCGGCGTGAGCTTCCTCGCGGGCTGGGCGTTAATGTTAGTTGGTGCTATCCGTTTAAAGCGCAAGGGCGTAAGTCATGAATAAGGTTGTATTGCTGTGCCGTCCGGGCTTTGAAAAAGAGTGCGCCGCAGAAATTACCGATAAAGCCGGCCAGCGGGAAATTTTCGGTTTTGCCCGCGTGAAAGAGAATGCGGGTTATGTCATTTATGAATGTTATCAACCTGATGATGGCGATAAGTTAATCCGTGAGCTGCCGTTCAGTTCATTAATTTTTGCCCGCCAGTGGTTTGTGGTCGGGGAACTCCTGCAGCATTTGCCGCCAGAAGATCGTATTACCCCCATTGTCGGCATATTACAGGGCGTAGTAGAGAAGGGCGGTGAACTGCGTGTTGAAGTTGCCGATACCAACGAAAGCAAAGAGTTGCTGAAATTCTGCCGTAAATTCACCGTGCCGCTACGCGCTGCCTTGCGCGATGCCGGGGTGCTGGCGAACTATGAAACGCCGAAGCGTCCGGTTGTGCATGTATTCTTTATTGCACCAGGTTGCTGCTATACCGGTTACTCATACAGCAACAATAATTCGCCGTTCTATATGGGCATTCCGCGCCTGAAATTTCCGGCAGATGCGCCGAGTCGTTCCACGCTCAAACTGGAAGAGGCATTTCATGTGTTTATTCCGGCGGATGAGTGGGATGAACGTCTGGCGAACGGGATGTGGGCGGTGGATTTAGGCGCTTGCCCAGGCGGCTGGACCTACCAACTGGTGAAGCGCAACATGTGGGTTTATTCCGTCGACAACGGCCCGATGGCGCAAAGTCTGATGGATACCGGACAGGTGACGTGGCTGCGGGAAGACGGTTTCAAATTCCGTCCGACACGCAGCAATATCTCCTGGATGGTATGCGATATGGTTGAAAAACCGGCGAAAGTTGCGGCATTGATGGCGCAGTGGCTGGTTAATGGCTGGTGCCGTGAAACAATCTTCAACCTCAAACTGCCGATGAAAAAACGCTACGAAGAAGTGTCACATAATCTGGCGTATATTCAGGCACAGCTTGATGAACATGGCATAAATGCTCAGATTCAGGCGCGACAGTTGTATCACGATCGTGAAGAAGTGACGGTGCACGTCCGCCGTATCTGGGCTGCGGTGGGTGGTCGTCGCGACGAGCGATAACAGGCAAGGCCGGGGCGTCGTCTCCGGCCTGCTACCCTTTCCGTCAGGCTGTTACCAAAGAAGCCGCAACCTGGCGCTCATCAGAAATAATGTGCGTGACCTCATCCAGATGCCCGATGCGGGCTTCCCCTGAACGATTAAATTTACTTTTATCAATCAATAACAACGATTGCGCGGCACGTTTTAATAGCATCGATTTGTAATCAGCGTTGATGGCATTGGAGTCCCACAGTGCACCGCTGCTATCGATCCCTTCACAAGAAAAAATAAACAGATCGATTTCCAGCGATTTAAGTTGGGAAATCAGCGAGGGATTGACGTAACAGCCATATTTGCGCTCAAGTGTGCCGCCGGAACTGATCAGTTGAATGCGTTCACGTTTACCGAGTTCATGGCAAATCGGATGGCTATTGGTGAAGACCTGAATGTCGATGTCAGGCAACTGGCGTGCCAGATACCAGCAAGTTGAACTGGCGTCTAAGGCTATCACCATCCCTTCTTCAATCCACGCGAGCGCTTCGCGCGCGATATCTGCTTTATGCGCATAATGGCTTTTCAGCCGGATGTGAAAGGGATCGCCACTGTCTTGATTTTGACGGTGGATATATTTAGCGCGCCCATGATTGCGCAGAATTTTACCCTGCGTCTGTAATTCATTGAGATCGCGACGAATGGTTTCTTTACTGACCTTTAGCTGTTCAGAGAGAGCTTCCGTGGTCAGGCTGGTATGGTTCAGCAGCAGGTCGACTATCGCTTGCTGGCGTGCCGCTTTCATATTTTTCACCCCATCATTCGATAACCGCCCGCGTCATGCGGGCGTACCGGTATGAGATTACGGTGTTACCCCTTTTTTTAAAAGAATATTCCCGTACTTCGCTCGTTCGCCTGTGATAACGATCGCAAAGGCTTTTTGCGCCCGCTCATAAAACGCAAAACGATTGATGCGGATGATGTCAGGACAGGGGGCTTGTAGTGAAAGCGCATTACGATAACGTCGTTCTACTTCAGGATCGAGAGTGTCACCTTCTACCGCCGCCATCATCACCAGCGGCGGTGCATAACTGTCCAGTTCAAATAACGGGATAATCGCCTGGAGTAAGTCGCTCACCAACAGGCCATCAGCACGGATCACCTGCGGTCCCATCGAATGGGCGGGAAAGTGAGCATCGGAAAAAATAATTTCATCTCCATGTCCCATCTCTGCCAGCACTTTCAATAGTTCGGGAGAAATTAACGGCGAAATTGTTTTCAGCATTTCACACTTCCTCTATAAATTCAGGTTCAGTTTGTGGGTAGAAATAACGGTACTGATAATGAATCTGCGCGCGAGCTTCTTCCGGGCTGTTAAATTCCCCTACGCCATACCAACCGAACAGCGCAGCTCCTGCGACGGTCGTTTCGGCGTCGTCGAGAACTTTTACCGGAATATCAAGCATATTGGCTTTAATCTGATTCCACAATGTGTTGCGACTTCCTCCACCTACTAACAATAATTCAGAGGCTTTAAAGTGCCCGATTTTTTCCAGCATCTGTAGATTGCGCTGTAATTGCGCGGTTAACCCTTCCAGCGCCGCGCGATAGAAATGTCCGCGCGTGGTATTGAGCGTCACTCCTTGCCAGCCAGCGTTCTGACACGACAATAAATCACACTGCATTTTCACGCCATCCGCGCCAGGCGCGATCAGACGAGCCTCTTCAATCAACATTTGCCAGGGCGTTTCAGTAGTCCAGAACAGTTTTCTCACCCATTCCAGCACGCCGGATGCCAGCCATTGCATACCGGGGTTATACAATCCTGCCTGGCTATCCAGTTCGCAGGTGGAACCGGCGTACTGACTTAGCAGTGAAGTATCAACCTGCGTACTGCGGACCATTAAAATTTCCCAGGTACCGGAAGAGAGCACGGGTTCATTTTGTTCGGCACCAGCACCAAAAAGGGCGAACTGGGTATCATGACCTGCAGAAATTACCGGTATGCCAACGGGTAAGCCGAGCATTGCTGCGGCGCTGTTCTGTAGCGTACCAATCTGTTCACCCGCTTCCACCAGACGAGGGAAGAGTCGGCGTGGAATACCGGTGGCTTGTAAAATTTGCGGACTGAAATCGCGTTGCTGGATATCCAGCATCTGGCTGGTTCCGGCCATCGTGATATCAGTAGTGAATTCGCCGGTTAAACGGTGGTTAATCAGCGACGAAATAAAGAGCCAGGCGTGCGCGCGTTCCAGCAGTTGTGGATGATTTTCTTTCAACCACACCAATTTATATAACGTATTGAAACTAAAGGCTCCGACGCCAGAAATAGCCTGCAACTGCTGTGCGGAGATCAACCGTTCAATATTGTCCATTACCGCTGCTGTTCGCGGACATTTCCAGCTAATGATCGGATAGAGCAAATCGCCTTGCTTATCTACCAGAGCGCCATCCACACCAAAGGTGGTGACGGCGATACCGCGGATGTGGCATTCAGTCAGTTCACTATTGATTTGCCGACAGCAATCAGCAAAGCGTTGCAAAATGGCGTCTAAAGACCACTGGTGCCAGGTGTTGTTTTCCATCGCGATATCGCTGGCATTAGGCGTTGAGGCGCGGGCAACAATTTTTCCCTGCCGATTAACCGCGATGGCCCTGACATTGGTTGCGCCACAGTCGAGTACCAGGATAACTTCTTGTTTCATAATCGCTCCTGCAATATAGCCGGATAACATTGTTTATCCGGCTAACCACTCTTGCTTGTTCAGGCCCGGTAGCCGGAGCGACCGGGCATCACATCAGGGAGTAATGTATTAACGCTTGTACAACGGACCGTAGTTCTGGCAAGCGCGGTAATCTTGGCCTTCAATATCCATGCCGTGCGCAGCCCAGGCAGAAGGACGATACACTTTGGTCTCTTCAACGTTGTGCATACATACCGGGATACGCAGCATGGAGGCGAGAGTGATAAAGTCTGCGCCAACGTGGCCGATGGTCAGAACCCCATGGTTAGCGCCCCAGTTCGCCATTACCGAGTACACATCCGTAAACGGCCCTTTACCGGTGAGGCGCGGTGCAAACCAGGTGGTTGGCCAGGTTGAGTTGGTGCGTTTGTTGAGGATGTCATGCACATCCTTCGGTAACTCAACGCTCCAGCCTTCCGCGATTTGCAGTACCGGTCCCAGGCCTTTGATGATGTTGACACGGGTCATGGTGAACGGGACACCGCCTTCAGTAAGGAAGCGGGAAGAGTAACCACCGCCACGGAAATATTCGTGGATAGCCGGGCACCATTCGGTCGCGGCGAGGCAAGCGTCAGCCTCTTGCTGAGAGATTTCCCAGTGCGGCTTCATCGTCGGTTTACCTTCGCTGTCGCGTTGTTTACAGGATCCGTCCAGCGCAGCAGAACCGGAGTTGATCAAGTGGATGATGCCGTGTTCTGCCAGTCCGTCCAGTTTATGCCCCGTTACTCGCTCAATTGCTTCTGGTGACCAGTAGGTACGCACATCGGCAAATACCTGAGCGGTACCGGTGAGCTGGTGGCCCATTAGCATAGCCACGCCGTTAAGACTGTCGTTTTCGGTCGCCACGACGAAGGGTTCACGCACGCCATTCCAGTCAAATGAACTGTTAAGGATCGCTTCGGCGGTGTCGCCATTGGGATATTGATCGGTCCAGTGACGTTGTCCCTGGAAGCCCGCAGCGATGGCGTTGTAGCCAAGTGATTCTTCCACGCGACCAATATCGGCCAGTTTGCTGTTGCCTTGCATCATGTCGCGGATACACATCGCCATCAGTAAACTTTCGCGTAGAACTGCGCGGCTTTGCTCGGCATTGCGTTGATACTGTTTGTTATTTTCATCTTCGCCATAGCGGAAGTTTTTATCAGCCCAGGCCAGCGCCATTTCCAGTTCTGCTTCGTCGTAAATCTTCTGATCAATACGGCGACGCAGTTCGGTCATATCCACCGCCTGGACTTTCATTCCCAGCCAGGATTCAAAGAAGTTGTGGTCAACGATGGAACCGGCGATCCCCATCGAAACGCCGCCCAGCGACAGATAGCTTTTACCTTTCATACTGGCGACTGCCAAACCGGCGCGGGCAAAGCGCAGCAGTTTTTCTTCAACGTCGGCAGGAATCGATGTGTCATCGGCATCCTGAACGTCATGACCGTAAATGGAGAATGCCGGGATGCCTTTCTGGCTGTGAGCTGCCAGAGCTGCGGCGAGGTAAACCGCACCTGGGCGTTCAGTGCCGTTAAAGCCCCAAATGGCTTTCGGGCGGGTAGGGTCCATGTCAATGGTTTCACTGCCATAGCACCAGCAAGGCGTTACGGTAATGGTGAGGCCTACATTCTGGCTGCTGAATTTTTCTTCGCAAGCAGCAGCTTCAGCCATACCCGCGATACAGGTATCGGAAATGACACACTCGACGGCAGCTCCGCAGGCATGGCGCAGTTTCTCGGTCAGCAGAGCGGCCGTGGCTTTCGCCATATTCATTGTTTGTTCTTCAAGCGACTCACGAACACCCATGCGACGACCGTCAATAACCGGGCGGATACCAATTTTCGGTAAGCTGATTTTTTTCATTACTGATTCCTCACTTTATTCGGAAAATATGTTCAGTTAGTTGCCGTTTGAGAACGGAAACGGGCAAAGATAAAGATGACTGCGAAGCAGAGTGCCGGAATCAGTTCGGCAGTGGGGATGTTGCCCGCTGCGTCACTGACAAACCCCATGACCGGAGTGACAATACCGCCGCCAATAATGGTCATAACGATGAAGGACGAGCCGTATTTGGTGTCCTGGCCGAGATTCTTTATGCCCAGCGAGAAGATTGTTGGGTACTGAATCGACATAAAGGCGCTGCATAAAGTCAGGGCTATTAAACCCACATGACCGCCAGCGAAGGCTGAGATCAGGCACAGTGCCATAGCGATTAATGCGTAGGCTGCCAGGACTTTGTGTGGTGCGAAGCGACTGATGAGCCAGGTGCCGGTGAAACGACCAATAAAGAAGCACACCATGGTTCCGGTTAAATAGTTAGCGGCAAAGCCTGCGGTCATACCTGGAATTTCTTCTACAGCGTAGCGAATCAAATAGCTCCAGCAGGCCGTTTGCGCGCCGACGTAGCAGAATTGCGCTAATACTGCCCAGCGCCAGTGGCGAATACGCGCCAGGCGAGAAAGCGATGCGGAGAACGATCCTTGTTTGGCGTCACTGTGATTATCACTCTGCAATGCCGGGAATTTCGTCAGCATGATCAGCAGGGCGACCAGTAACACGATAGCCACGATGATCATATAAGGTGTCTGTACCGATAATACCAGGCTGTGTTTATACGCACTCAATTGCTCTGGTGACATTTTATCGAGAACGTCTTGCGATTGATGTGGCACGTTAGACAAAATAAGACTTTGCCCAAAGACAACCGCAATAATTGCGCCAAATGAGTTAAATGTTTGCGCAAGATTTAAGCGAAAGTGACCGCTGCTTTCTGGTCCTAATACCGTAACGAAAGGGTTTGCGGCAGTTTCCAGACAACCTAATCCGGCTGCAATAATAAATAGGCCAATTAAAAATAAGGTGTAGTTCATTATTTCTGCGGCGGGCCAGAATAATGCAGCGCCGAAGGCATATAAAAACAATCCGGTAATAATCCCTGCTTTATAACTGAGTTTTTTCATCAATATCCCGGCAGGGATTGGGATAATGAAATAACCAAAGTAAAAGGCCGATTGGATCAGACCTGCCTGAAAGTTTGTCAGCGTAAAAGCCTGCTGAAATTGAGGCAATAAAATGTCGTTAAGGTTATTGGCTACCGCCCAAAGAAAAAACAGTGAGCACAGCAGCGCGAATGGAATAATGTAACTTCTGCTTTGCCCTGCATCTTTATCTACCGCACGGTAACTCTGCGTTTGTATTGATGTGTTTCCCATAGCATCCTCTTAGGTTCAGAAGCTTAAGCACGTAATCGGTTATGTTTTCAAAAGTGCAAAACCAGCGAGTTCGGGCTTCATATCAGTGAATATTTGCCTGTCTGAAATGAACTCATGGATTCATTTTCAAATAAAAAACGCTCTGTAATATGACGGCGGTCACACTTATTAGCTGGAAGGTGACTTTATGTGACTACCATCACTTTAATAATCGAAATTTCATGCCCGTTTCAGAAAATAAATCATAAAAAACACAAACCCGATGACCGTATTAATTGTTTGTGCCGAAAACGGGCATTTCTGGCGAGGGGGAATGGAAAAATGACCGTTTTAATAAATATTTTTAAGAGCGGTCATTTTTAACGGGGTTATAAAAAGAGAACTTGCAGTTATTTACTGTGATTAGTTGAGCCAGGTCACAAAATATAAGCTTGTGAATTTCTTTCCGGTTAATCAGGAAGAAGATGGTGGGTAATTAAACGGCTAATTCAATAGTGTGAAAGGAACAACATTATTGTCCTGTTTTGAATCAGAGAGAGGTAGCTAATGGAACGAAATAAACTTGCTCGTCAGATTATTGACACTTGCCTGGAAATGACCCGCCTGGGACTGAATCAGGGAACAGCGGGTAACGTCAGTGTACGTTATCAGGATGGGATGCTGATTACGCCTACGGGCATTCCGTATGAAAAACTGACGGAGTCGCATATTGTCTTTATTGATGGCAACGGTAAACATGAGGAAGGAAAGCTTCCCTCAAGCGAATGGCGTTTCCATATGGCGGCCTATCAAAGCAGACCGGATGCCAACGCGGTTGTTCACAATCATGCCGTTCATTGCACGGCAGTTTCCATTCTTAACCGACCGATCCCTGCTATTCACTACATGATTGCGGCGGCTGGCGGTAATTCTATTCCTTGCGCGCCTTATGCGACCTTTGGAACTCGGGAACTTTCTGAACATGTTGCGCTGGCTCTCAAAAATCGTAAGGCAACTTTGTTACAACATCATGGGCTTATCGCTTGTGAGGTGAATCTGGAGAAAGCGTTATGGCTGGCGCATGAAGTTGAAGTGCTGGCGCAACTTTACCTGACGACCCTGGCGATTACGGACCCGGTGCCAGTGCTGAGCGATGAAGAGATTGCCGTAGTGCTGGAGAAATTCAAAACCTACGGGTTACGGATTGAAGAGTAATTTCGTAAAGCAACAAGGAGAAGGATGATGGCTAACAGAATGATTCTGAACGAAACGGCATGGTTTGGTCGGGGGGCTGTTGGAGCTTTAACCGATGAGGTGAAACGCCGTGGTTATCAGAAGGCACTGATCGTCACCGATAAAACGCTGGTGCAATGCGGCGTGGTGGCGAAAGTGACCGATAAGATGGATGCTGCAGGGCTGGCATGGGCGATTTACGATGGTGTAGTGCCCAACCCGACAATTACTGTCGTCAAAGAAGGGCTTGGTGTATTCCAGAGTAGCGGTGCGGATTACCTGATCGCTATTGGTGGTGGTTCTCCACAGGACACGTGTAAAGCGATTGGCATCATCAGCAACAACCCGGAATTCGCCGATGTGCGCAGTCTGGAAGGGCTTTCCCCGACCAATAAACCCAGTGTACCGATTCTGGCAATCCCCACCACAGCAGGCACTGCGGCAGAAGTGACCATTAACTATGTGATCACTGACGAAGAAAAACGACGCAAGTTCGTTTGTGTTGATCCGCATGATATCCCGCAGGTGGCATTTATTGACGCTGACATGATGGATGGTATGCCGCCTGCGCTGAAAGCCGCGACGGGTGTCGATGCGCTCACTCATGCTATTGAGGGGTATATTACTCGTGGTGCGTGGGCGCTAACCGATGCGCTGCACATTAAAGCGATTGAAATTATTGCTGGGGCGCTACGAGGATCGGTTGCTGGTGATAAGGATGCCGGAGAAGAAATGGCGCTCGGGCAGTATGTTGCGGGTATGGGCTTCTCGAATGTTGGGTTAGGGCTGGTGCATGGTATGGCGCATCCGCTGGGCGCGTTTTACAACACTCCACACGGTGTTGCGAACGCCATCTTGTTACCGCATGTCATGCGTTATAACGCCGATTTTACCGGCGAGAAGTACCGTGATATCGCGCGCGTTATGGGCGTGAAAGTGGAAGGTATTAGCCTGGAAGAGGCACGTAATGCCGCTGTTGAAGCGGTATTTGCTCTCAACCGTGATGTCGGTATTCCGCCACATTTGCGTGATGTTGGTGTACGCAAGGAAGACATTCCGGCACTGGCGCAGGCGGCTCTGGACGATGTTTGTACCGGTGGCAACCCGCGTGAAGCAACGCTTGAGGATATTGTAGCGCTTTACCATACCGCCTGGTAATTGCGCTGATGTGACGATGCCGGATACGACGTTTGCGCCGTATCCGGCACGCCGTTACCGTACCAACCGCAATTGCTGTAAATTGCCGTCGATATGCAAATCAGTCTGTAAGCGGGCAATATCGCGGCACAGAAATGCCATCTCTTTATGCATTTCTAATTTTTTGCGCCACTTTTCGGCAACCGCATCCAGATTCTCATATATCCCTTCCAGACTCTGAAACTCGACCAGTAGCTGCGTGGCGCTTTTTGGTCCGATCCCCGCAACACCCGGTACCTTTGAACTGCTGATCCCCGCAAGCCCCCAGTAATCGGGCAACTGCTGTGGTTGAACGCCAAATTCTTTATCGATAAATGGCGCATCCAGCCAACGTTTCTGGAAGTAATCACGAATACGTAATGTCGGTGAAAGTAACTGACAGTAGCCTTTATCTGTCGAAACAATCGTTGCCTGATGCCCGGCCTGAGTTACTTTGACCGCCAGCGTGGCGGCTAAGTCATCGGCTTCGTTGCCGCTGGCTGACCAGCACGGGACGCCTCGTTGCTCAAAGGCGGCGCGTAATGCAGGCATTTCGTTGTGCAACTCTTCCGGCATTGGCGGTCGACCCGCTTTGTAATCTGGTAAACGCTGATGACGCCAGCCGCTACTGCGGTTTTCATCATCAAAAACGGCGACCGCGTGGGTTGGCTGGCTGTGCATAATGAGCTGATCGAGCGCGTGCTGGCAGGTTTCGACACAGGGCGAACCCTGAACGGCATGAATGCGACGGATAAGATTCAGTGCATCGACAATAAGCAAATGAACAGCCACGATAACCCCCTTAAAGATCAGGTGATAAGGGTAACATTCACTACTGGAAGAGGCTACGGCTGGATGAGAAAACGGGAAGAGGCCTCGCAAATCGAGGCCTCTGGAGAGCGATTAATCGCAGGCAACGATCTTCATCGCCAGGCCACCACGAGAGGTTTCGCGGTACTTGGCATTCATATCTTTACCTGTTTCGTACATGGTTTCGATAACTTTATCGAGGCAGACACGTGGTTCGCTGGTACGGCGTAGCGCCATACGTGCAGCGTTCACCGCTTTTACTGCCGCAATGGCGTTACGCTCAATGCACGGTACCTGAACTTGCCCAGCAACCGGGTCACAAGTCAGACCGAGGTTGTGTTCCATGGCGATTTCCGCCGCGATGCACACCTGCGCCGGGCTTGCGCCTAACAGTTCTGCCAGACCAGCTGCCGCCATAGAGCACGCCACGCCAACTTCACCCTGGCAACCCACTTCGGCACCAGAAATCGAGGCGTTCATCTTATAAAGAGAACCAATCGCGCTTGCTACCAGCAGGTAACGAGCCAGTGAGTTAGCGTTCACTTCGCGGATAAACTTGTCGTAGTACGCCAGCACTGCCGGGATAATCCCGCACGCACCGTTAGTCGGCGCAGTCACCACGCGACCGCCCGCAGCGTTCTCTTCGTTCACTGCCAGCGCAAACATGTTGATCCAGTCAACAACTGCCATCGGATCAGTGGTGGTTTTATCCTGGCTAACCAGCATCCGGCGCAGTGCCGCAGCGCGGCGTGGAACGCGCAGTTTGCCTGGCAACACGCCTTCGGTGGCAATACCGCGCTCAATACCGCCACGCATTACTTCCCAGACGTTCGCCAGGTGCTGTTCCAGTTCTTCTTTGCTGTGCAGCGCCAGCTCGTTTTTCATCATCAGACCAGAGAGTGACAGCCCGGTCTCCTGACAATGTTTTTGAAGATCGGCAGCGGAACTGTACGGATAAGGAACTTCAACCGGTGCGCTATCCTGCTGGCCAAAATGTTCTTCATCAACGATAAAGCCACCGCCGATAGAGTAGTAAGTCTGGCTGTAAACGACTTTATCGCCCGCCAGCGCGGTAATGCGCATGCCGTTTTCATGCAGAGAAAGGTTATCGGCATGGAAGTTCATGCACTGATCAACCGGGAACTCCACTTCGTGCTGACCGTTTGCCAACATCAGGCGACCATGAGTATTCACATCCTGAATAAAACCAGGGATGGAATCGATATCCACGGTATCCGGCAGGTTACCCGCCAGACCCATAATTATGGCGATATCTGTGTGGTGGCCTTTACCGGTCAGAGAGAGCGAGCCGTACACGTCAACCACCACGCGGGTCACGTCTTTAAGCAGGTTACGGGCAATCAGATCGTCGGTAAATTGCTTACCCGCTTTCATTGGTCCAACGGTATGAGAACTGGAAGGGCCAATGCCGATTTTGAAAATATCGAATACGCTAATCATAGGAAATACATCGCGTTAAAACGGAGGAAGCGCCGCCCGAAAGCGGCGCGAAAGGACTTAGCTGAACAGAGAGTAGAAGATTGCGGAGATTGCAATCAGACCCATCACGACAACGAATACGTTGCTGATGTGACCGCTGTATTTACGCATTGCCGGTACTTTCTGAATTGCGTACATCGGCATCAGGAACAGGATCATCGCGATGATTGGGCCGCCCAGGGTTTCAATCATACCCAGGATGCTCGGGTTCAGGGTGGCAACAATCCAGGTCGTTACCAGCATGAACAGCGCAGTGATACGGTTCAGCTTGTTGATTTCGATAGACTTACCTTTACCACGCAGAGATTTAATCACCATACCGTTGAAGCCTTCACGTGCACCCAGGTAGTGGCCGAGGAAGGATTTGGTGATAGCGATAATCGCGATAATCGGTGCCATCCACGCGATAACCGGTGCGTTAAAGTGGTTAGCCAGGTAAGACAGAATCGAGATGTTCTGCTCTTTAGCCGCAGCCAGGTCTGCCGGAGTCAGGCTCAGTACGCAGCTGAATACGAAGAACATTACGGTCAGCACCATCATGATGTGTGCGAATGCCAGGATCTTCGAGCATTTCTGTTCTGCCATATCGCCGTACTCTTCACGCTTCGCAACGGCGAAAGAAGAGATGATTGGAGAGTGGTTGAACGAGAACACCATGACCGGAATCGCCAGCCACAGGGTCATCCACAGACCGTTGCCGGTTGCCGATGCAGTGTCCAGAGACAGCGTTTCCAGTGCTGCGCCGTTCCACTGCGGGATCAGGTACAGAGCCAGCAGCATCAGTACACCAACAAACGGGAATACCAGAATACTCATCGCCTTCACGATCATCTGCTCACCGAAGCGAACAATGGTCATCATACCCACGATCAGGATCAGAGACAGAATCGCACGCGGCGGCGGCGTCATACCCAGCTGGTGAGACATGAAGCTTTCAACCGTGTTGGTGATTGCCACACTGTAAACCAGCAGGATCGGGTAGATAGCAAAGAAGTAGAGCAGGGTAATCAGTTTACCTGCACCAATACCAAAGTGTTCTTCTACAACCTCGGTGATGTCTTCGCCCGGGTTTTTACCAGACAGTACGAAGCGAGTCAGGCCGCGGTGAGCAAAAAACGTCATCGGGAACGCAAGGATAGCCATGATGATCAGCGGGATCATACCGCCAACACCGGCGTTGATTGGCAGGAACAGCACGCCCGCGCCGATTGCCGTGCCGTAAAGGCCCAGCATCCACATGGTGTCTGTCTTGCGCCATGCACTACGTGAGTCTTTCGACACAATCGTGCTGGTTTGAGTCGTTTCCATCAATTTCTCCTGGAGGAATGCAAATAATTCAGCTTTTAGCCAGTTCAGCCCGGGAAGGTGCCTGACCGTAAAAATGAAATCTGTCTATCGGCGATGGCTTAATCATTTTCCGCCGTAATAATTTGAGGGCGGAAAGATACACACAAGTTATGTATCTATCAGTGATCTTGATCTCAAATACAATAATCTACTTGGAAGATAGATAATCTCAACGCTTTACTCTGTAAATCAAAAGTAAAAGAGAATTTAAGGGCAATATTTGCCCATTAAACGACATCTGACCTCTTCCGGGGCGCGCAATATATGTAGGTTGAGCTGAAAAAATCAATACTTTTAGTGAATAATGGGGATAATTTATTTTTCATAGCGATAAAATGTGGTTTGTGAAAACAGGGAAACGTTTGCGTTGCAATATAAATTGTATGACATATTAACTGTGATGATATTTATCGCGTGAGGATGGTAAGAAACATTTATATAACAAATGAAATGAATTGATGAGTAAGTAACCAAAAACGAGAAAACCCGGCAACAAACGTCACCGGGGAAGGGGAGATTACGTGCAGATTTCGTAGCAAGGGATGTAGGCTGAGCCTGGCAACTTCATACGATGCTGGGCAACAAAACCCTGTAGCAGGTCGTCCATACGACGCATAATCTCTTTATCGCCGTTGATTTTGTAAGGACCAAACTCTTCAATGGCGCGAATACCGACTTCTTTTACGTTACCCGCCACAATACCGGAGAACGCACGACGCAGATCAGCGGCCAAAACTTCTACTGGCTGATCCGGATACAGTTTCAGATTAGCCATGTTCTCGTGAGACGGCTCAAACGGCATTTGCAGATCGGGCGCAATGCGCATTGACCAGTTAAAGCTGTAGGCATCGCCCGTATCGCGACGGTTTTCTTTCACCAGCGGCATCGATTTTTTCATCTGACGAGCGACTTCAGCGGCGTCATCAATGATGATGCGATAATGGCGTCGCGCGTTTTCTCCCAGCGTATGCACGACAAACTCGTCCAGTACGCGGAAGTAGTCTGCGCTCTCTTTCGGGCCGGTGAGGATCAATGGTAAAACCTGATCTTTGTTGGCCGGGTTCATTAAAATTCCCAGCAAATACAGCAACTCTTCTGCCGTACCCACACCGCCAGGGAAGATAATGATACCGTGAGCGATACGGACAAACGCTTCCAGACGTTTTTCGATATCTGGCATGATGATCAATTCGTTGACCAGCGGGTTAGGCGGTTCAGCGGCGATAATCGACGGCTCTGTCATACCAATAAAACGACTGTCTTTGTAACGCTGCTGTGCGTGTCCGACCGCAGCACCTTTCATCGGCGCTTCCATCGCTCCCGGACCACAGCCGGTGCAGATATTCAGCTCACGCAGGCCCAGCTGATTCCCGACGCGACGGGCATACAAATACTCGTTTTCGTTAATTGAGTGCCCGCCCCAGCAGACCACCATATTTGGCGCTTCACCGACATGCAGTGCGCGAGCGTTACGCAAGATGGAAAAGACCAGGTTAGTGATGTGGACGGAGTTGTCGAGATTCAGGTTGGGAAAACGAACGGTGTTATGGATTTGCCCGTAAACGAAGAGAATGTCACGCAGAACCGCGAACAAGTTGGCCTGCAAAGCGCGGATAATACGCCCATCGACAAAAGCTTCTTCCGGGGGATTAATCAGTTCCAGCTTTACGCCGCGTTCACGGCGCAGGACGTTAATATCGAAATTTTCAAAACGAGACAGCAATTCTTTGCTGTTATCGGTCAAACTACCGGAGTTCAGTACGGCAAGTGAACAGTTGCGAAACAGTTGATAGAGGTCGCTGCTGGCGGTGCGTTTAAGCATATCCACTTCCAGCTGCGACAACATATCCATGGAGCCAAGCGGGCTAATATGTGTAATCAAGAAAAACTCCTTATGGGACGAATATCGTCATTCCCTTTGATTACAATAGCCCTGCCTGATGACCTTTCACAACCTTCTGCGTGAATCCAGCACGCAAAATTGAGAAAAAATTTATTGCCGAACCAGTCTTGTGGTCGATGGGACAAAATCGCTATTACTGCGCCACGGGTTAATGTCCAGACCGCCACGACGGGTATAACGTGCGTAAACGCTCAATTTCTCTGGCTGGCAGAAGCGTAACAGGTCATTAAAGATGCGTTCCACGCACTGTTCGTGGAACTCGTTGTGATGACGGAATGAGACCAGGTAACGCAGCAGTTTTTCTCTGTCAATTTGGCGTCCACGATACTGAATTTGGATCGAACCCCAATCTGGTTGATGGGTGATCAGGCAGTTTGATTTCAGCAGGTGGCTGACGAGCGTCTCTTCTACTACTTTTTCACCACTGGTGGCATTCTCAAGATAGTCAGTAGTGAATTCATAGTTATCGATAGTGATATCCTGGTCATCAATGCAGGTGCCATTGAAATGACCTATCGGCTGGCCTTCCAGTTCATCAAGACGATATAACGCCACGCTAACCTTACCCTGAGCGCAAGTGCTTAAGTCGCGCTCCAGCGTCTGGCGCACCTCATCCCAGTTATTAAAACGCGTCTGGTTAAAACTGTTGAGATAAAGCTTAAAACTCTTCGACTCAATCAGATTTACGCTGGTGTAATCAAGTTCAACATGACCGACAGCGACCTGCGGCAAACCTTTCGCATTCAGCCAGGAAAGTTCATACAGCGTCCAGATATCCGTACCGTGAAAAGGCAGGTTATCCGCTTTCAGACCCAGCGGGTCGCGATTCAGGCTGCGTGGAACGCCTTGCAGTAGGCTGGCGTCATAGGTATCCCGGTAATCGGTTGATTTTCCAAGAGTCAGGCCCGCAAGTGCCTGATGGTTTGCATAAGAAGACATGTTTCACCGTCATAAACCAGATAAACTAAACGACAAGTGTATCTGGTTTAAGTGAAGAGAGAAATTAGTGGACGATTTGACCGCACAAGCCCTGAAAGATTTTACTGCACGCTACTGCGATGCGTGGCATGAAGAGCATAAAAGCTGGCCGTTAAGTGAGGAACTGTACGGCGTTCCTTCACCGTGCATTATTTCAACCACCGAAGACGCTGTATACTGGCAACCCCAGCCGTTTACCGGTGAACAAAATGTAAACGCGGTTGAACGTGCTTTTGATATTGTGATACAACCCACGGTTCATACTTTTTACACGACCCAGTTTGCCGGGGATATGCACGCGCAGTTTGGCGATATCAAACTGACATTGCTGCAAACCTGGAGTGAAGACGACTTCCGTCGGGTGCAGGAAAATCTGATTGGTCATCTGGTGACTCAGAAAAGGCTAAAACTGCCGCCCACGCTATTTATCGCGACGCTGGAAGAAGAGTTAGAGGTCATCTCGGTGTGTAATCTCTCCGGTGAAGTGTGCAAAGAGACGCTGGGAACACGTAAACGGACGCATTTAGCCTCAAATCTTGCGGAATTCCTTAATCAACTTAAGCCTCTTCTGTAATCCAAATACCCCATCTTGTTGTGAGAGATCTCTTACAGACTCTGTAGGAGATCGCTAGGAAATAAGCGAATACTTAAAAAGATAAGAATCGTTATTTTCATTTAAAATCAATATATTGCTTGTTAATTCCTAACTTTCATATGAAATTTTCCTTAAGGCATTGTCTGTAAGCGCCTTGTAAGACTTCGCGAAAAAGACGATTCTATCTTCGTCGACAGGGAGTCAGACAACGAAGTGAACATCAGGATGATGACATTTCTGAAGGACACACCAGGAGGGTGTTTCAGGGAAAGGCTTCTGGATGAAGCGAAGAGGATGACGCAGGACGCGTTAAAGGACACCTCCAGGATGGAGAATGAGAACCGGTCAGGATGATTCGGTGGGTCAGGAAGGCCAGGGACACTTCAGGATGAAGTATCACATCGGGGTGGTGTGAGCAGGAAGCAATAGTTCAGGATGAACGATTGGCCGCAAGGCCAGAGGAAAAGTTGTCAAGGATGAGCAGGGAGCAACAAAAGTAGCTGGAATGCTGCGAAACGAACCGGGAGCACTGTGAATACAGTGCTCCCTTTTTTTATTCCTGCTATCCTTCGCGGCAGTTTTTCTTATTGAGGTTGCTTTATGACCACTCATGACCGCGTTCGTCTCCAGTTGCAGGCGCTTGAAGCGTTACTGCGTGAACATCAGCACTGGCGAAACGATGAACCCCAGCCGCATCAATTTAACAGTACCCAACCGTTCTTTATGGACACCATGGAACCACTGGAGTGGTTGCAGTGGGTGCTGCTCCCGCGAATGCACGATTTGTTAGATAATAACCAGCCATTACCGGGCGCTTTTGCTGTTGCACCCTATTATGAAATGGCGCTGGCGACGGACCATCCGCAACGCGCGCTTATTCTGGCTGAGCTGGAAAAACTGGATGCTCTTTTTGCGGATGATGCGAGCTAATGCTGGAAATACTCTATCAGGATGAATGGCTGGTTGCGGTAAATAAACCCTCCGGCTGGCTGGTTCACCGCAGCTGGCTGGATCGCGACGAGAAAGTAGTGGTCATGCAAACCGTGCGTGACCAGATTGGTCAGCATGTATTTACCGCGCATCGGCTGGATCGACCGACGTCCGGCGTATTGCTGATGGGACTATCCAGCGAGGCCGGACGGCTGCTGGCACAACAGTTTGAACAGCACCAAATCCAGAAACGTTACCATGCGATTGTGCGCGGCTGGCTGATGGAAGAGGCTGTGCTGGATTATCCGCTGGTGGAAGAACTGGACAAAATCGCTGATAAATTCGTCCGCGAAGATAAAGGCCCGCAGCCAGCTGTGACGCATTATCGCGGTCTGGCGACCGTAGAAATGCCGGTAGCGACCGGACGTTACCCGACTACGCGCTACGGTCTGGTGGAACTGGAGCCGAAAACAGGACGCAAGCATCAGCTCCGTCGCCATCTTGCCCACTTGCGCCATCCGATTATTGGCGACAGCAAACATGGTGATTTACGTCAGAATCGTAGCGGTGCTGAACATTTTGGCCTTCAGCGGTTAATGCTGCATGCCAGTCAGTTGTCATTGACACATCCATTTACTGGCGAGCCGCTGACTATTCACGCGGGCCTGGACGGCACCTGGATGCAGGCGTTATCACAATTTGGCTGGCGGGGTCTGCTTCCTGAAAATGAAAGGGTTGAGTTCAGTGCGCCATCGGGTCAGGATGGAGAGATAAGTTCCTAATCCAGGGAGAAAACGGTATGGCGGAAATTGGTATTTTTGTGGGCACAATGTACGGAAATTCGCTGTTAGTGGCGGAAGAAGCGGAAGCAATTCTGACCGCGCAGGGCCACAAAGCAACGGTATTTGAAGATCCTAAATTAAGCGACTGGCTGCCCTATCAGGATAAGTATGTTCTGGTGGTTACGTCCACGACCGGGCAGGGCGACCTTCCTGATAGCATTGTGCCGCTCTTTCAGGGAATTAAAGATACCCTGGGCTTCCAGCCGAATCTGCGTTATGGCGTGATTGCGCTCGGCGACAGTAGTTATGTGAATTTCTGCAATGGCGGCAAACAGTTCGATGCCTTGTTGCAGGAACAGAGCGCTCAGCGAGTTGGCGAAATGCTGTTGATTGACGCCAGTGAGAACCCGGAACCGGAAACGGAATCAAATCCGTGGGTCGAACATTGGGGCACGCTGTTGTCCTGATACGTTCAGCGAGCGGTAAAGGCCATTTTAGCGGTGCTGAATCGAATCTTTTCAGGCAAATGCCAGTAAAAACTGCTTCATAGCGCGGATTTTTACTGGCGTTTGCCTGGAGTCAAGCGATCCATTTCATACTCTTCTTTATTTCTTCGTTTTAACCCTTCCTTTCTTGTTCTTGTTTTCATTTCCGTGAAGTGGATTCCACCGTCCAGGGCTAATGCCAAAATCGGGCCTCATTGAACGCATTAATGTTGTGTTGTTGCACGGTGAGCCGCTATGGCGCGCTTTTTATACTGTTATTGCCAGATATAAACACGCGCCGTATTCGGCGAACGACCTATAAAAACGGCAAAAAACACCCTACGTCACCTCTGATTTCCTGGCGATGTCGCAGTCCAGAGTGAGCGTGGCTAACGCGAATTTTCAGGAGTGCAACAATGAGTTCTTTAAGTCAGGCTGCGAGCAGTGTGGAAAAACGCACGAATGCTCGTTACTGGATAGTGGTGATGTTGTTTATCGTCACATCCTTCAACTACGGCGACCGCGCTACGCTCTCTATCGCCGGTTCGGAAATGGCCAAAGATATCGGCCTTGATCCAGTGGGAATGGGTTATGTGTTCTCAGCTTTCTCATGGGCTTATGTTATCGGGCAGATCCCTGGTGGCTGGTTGCTGGATCGTTTTGGTTCAAAACGCGTCTATTTCTGGTCGATCTTTATCTGGTCGATGTTTACTTTGCTGCAAGGTTTCGTCGATATCTTTAGTGGATTCGGCATTATCGTTGCCCTGTTTACTCTCCGCTTCCTGGTAGGGCTTGCCGAAGCGCCTTCTTTTCCTGGCAACAGCCGAATCGTGGCAGCCTGGTTCCCGGCGCAGGAAAGGGGAACTGCAGTGTCTATTTTTAACTCCGCCCAATACTTCGCAACGGTGATCTTCGCGCCGATTATGGGCTGGCTGACTCATGAAGTGGGTTGGTCACATGTCTTCTTCTTCATGGGCGGTCTGGGCATTGTCATCAGCTTTATCTGGTTGAAAGTCATCCATGAGCCAAATCAACATCCGGGCGTAAATCAGAAAGAGCTGGAGTACATCGCCGCGGGTGGCGCGCTGATCAATATGGATCAGCAAAACACCAAAGTTAAAGTGCCGTTCAGCGTGAAGTGGGGGCAGATCAAACAGCTGCTCGGGTCACGGATGATGATCGGCGTTTATATCGGTCAGTACTGTATCAACGCCCTGACTTACTTTTTCATTACCTGGTTTCCGGTTTATCTGGTGCAGGCGCGTGGGATGTCGATTCTGAAAGCGGGCTTTGTGGCTTCCGTTCCGGCGGTTTGCGGTTTTATCGGCGGTGTGCTGGGTGGGATTATTTCCGACTGGCTGATGCGCCGCACGGGATCGCTGAACATTGCGCGTAAAACACCGATCGCAATGGGCATGTTGCTGTCGATGGTGATGGTGTTCTGCAACTACGTCAACGTTGAGTGGATGATCATCGGCTTTATGGCGCTGGCCTTCTTCGGTAAGGGCATCGGGGCGCTGGGTTGGGCAGTAATGGCAGATACCGCGCCAAAAGAGATCAGCGGTCTTTCCGGTGGCCTGTTCAACATGTTCGGTAACATTTCTGGCATCGTCACGCCAATCGCAATTGGTTATATCGTTGGCACGACTGGCTCGTTTAATGGGGCGCTGATTTATGTTGGTGTTCATGCCCTAATCGCGGTACTGAGCTACCTGGTGCTGGTGGGCGATATCAAGCGTATCGAGCTGAAACCTGTTGCGGGGCAATAAGATGGCGACACAATCCAGTCCTGTTATTACTGATATGAAAGTCATTCCGGTGGCCGGGCATGACAGCATGTTGCTTAATATTGGTGGGGCACATAACGCATATTTCACCCGCAATATTGTGGTACTCACCGATAACGCCGGGCATACCGGTATTGGTGAAGCGCCCGGCGGAGAGGTGATTTATCAGACACTGGTCGATGCTATTCCGATGGTGCTGGGCCAGGAGGTCGCACGCCTGAATAAAGTGGTTCAGCAGGTGCATAAAGGTAATCAGGCAGCCGATTTTGATACCTTCGGCAAAGGTGCCTGGACTTTTGAATTGCGCGTTAATGCCGTGGCGGCGCTGGAAGCCGCCTTGCTTGACCTGCTAGGTAAGGCGCTGAATGTTCCGGTCTGCGAACTGTTAGGGCCAGGCAAGCAACGCGATGCTATTACTGTCCTCGGTTATCTGTTTTATATCGGTGATCGGACTAAAACCGATCTTCCTTATCTGGAAAATACGCCGGGCAACCATGAGTGGTATCAATTGCGGCATCAGAAAGCGATGAACAGCGAAGCCGTTGTGCGTCTGGCGGAAGCCTCACAGGATCGCTACGGCTTTAAAGATTTCAAACTTAAGGGCGGAGTGTTACCTGGCGAGCAAGAAATCGACACTGTTCGTGCATTGAAGAAACGCTTCCCGGATGCGCGGATTACCGTTGATCCCAACGGTGCATGGCTGCTTGATGAAGCCATTTCTCTGTGCAAAGGGCTGAATGATGTTCTTACCTATGCCGAAGATCCATGCGGAGCAGAACAGGGCTTCTCCGGACGTGAAGTGATGGCGGAGTTTCGGCGGGCGACCGGCTTGCCCGTCGCGACTAATATGATCGCCACCAATTGGCGCGAAATGGGCCATGCGGTGATGCTCAATGCGGTAGATATTCCACTTGCCGATCCGCACTTCTGGACGCTTTCCGGTGCAGTCCGCGTGGCGCAGCTTTGCGACGACTGGGGGCTGACCTGGGGCTGCCATTCCAACAACCATTTCGATATCTCTCTGGCGATGTTTACCCATGTGGGTGCGGCGGCACCGGGTAATCCTACCGCTATCGATACCCACTGGATTTGGCAGGAGGGAGATTGTCGCCTGACCAAAAATCCGCTGGAGATTAAAAACGGAAAAATTGCCGTTCCTGATGCGCCCGGTCTGGGCGTGGAACTGGACTGGGAGCAGGTACAAAAGGCGCATGAGGCCTATAAACGTCTGCCTGGCGGTGCGCGTAACGACGCAGGCCCGATGCAGTACCTGATCCCCGGCTGGACCTTTGACCGTAAACGTCCCGTTTTCGGCCGTCATTGATTTTGAAAAAGGACATAAAGATGGGTTCTCAATTTACGACGCCTGTTGTTACTGAAATGCAGGTCATCCCGGTGGCGGGCCATGACAGTATGCTGATGAATCTGAGTGGTGCACACGCACCGTTCTTCACGCGTAATCTTGTGATTATCAAAGATAATTCTGGTCACACTGGCGTAGGGGAAATTCCCGGCGGCGAGAAAATCCGTAAAACGCTGGAAGATGCGATTCCGCTGGTGATGGGTAAAACGCTGGGTGAATACAAAAACGTTCTGACGCTGGTGCGTAATACTTTTGCCGATCGTGATGCTGGTGGGCGCGGTTTGCAGACATTTGATTTGCGTACCACTATTCATGTAGTTACCGGGATAGAAGCGGCAATGCTGGATCTGCTGGGGCAGCATCTGGGGGTTAACGTGGCATCCCTGCTGGGCGATGGTCAACAGCGTAGCGAAGTCGAAATGCTCGGTTATCTGTTCTTCGTCGGTAATCGCAAAGCCACACCGCTGCCGTATCAAAGCCAGCCGGATGACTCATGCGACTGGTATCGCCTGCGTCACGAAGAAGCGATGACGCCGGATGCGGTGGTGCGCCTGGCGGAAGCGGCATATGAAAAATATGGCTTCAACGATTTCAAACTGAAGGGCGGTGTACTGGCCGGGGAAGAAGAAGCTGAATCTATTGTGGCACTGGCGCAACGCTTCCCGCAGGCGCGTATTACCCTCGATCCTAACGGTGCCTGGTCGCTGAACGAAGCGATTAAAATCGGTAAATACCTGAAAGGTTCGCTGGCTTATGCAGAAGATCCGTGTGGTGCGGAGCAAGGTTTCTCCGGGCGTGAAGTGATGGCAGAGTTCCGTCGCGCGACTGGCCTGCCGACCGCAACCAATATGATCGCCACCGACTGGCGGCAGATGGGCCATACGCTCTCGTTACAATCCGTTGATATCCCGCTGGCGGATCCGCATTTCTGGACGATGCAAGGTTCGGTACGTGTGGCGCAAATGTGCCATGAATTTGGCCTGACCTGGGGGTCACACTCTAACAACCACTTCGATATTTCCCTGGCGATGTTTACCCATGTAGCCGCTGCTGCACCGGGTAAAATTACTGCTATTGATACGCACTGGATCTGGCAGGAAGGCAATCAGCGTCTGACCAAAGAACCGTTTGAGATCAAAGGCGGGCTGGTACAGGTGCCGCAAAAACCAGGATTGGGCGTAGAAATCGATATGGATCAGGTGATGAAAGCCCACGAGCTGTATCAGAAACACGGGCTTGGCGCACGTGACGATGCCATGGGAATGCAGTATCTGATTCCTGGCTGGACGTTCGATAACAAGCGTCCGTGCATGGTGCGTTAAGACAGAAAACCAAAACCGGCTCTGTCAGGAGCCGGGTTGAGTCTGATGCCAAACGCAAAATTGCCTGTTGCGCTACGTATCAGGCCTACATTATTTTTTTAATTCATTGAATTTAATTGGTGTTTATGCCGGATAAGGCATTAACGCCGCATCCGGCATAAACATAGGCACCTTGTCACCAGTCTGAAACCAGCGTTATAAAAAGCCGATTGCTACTCGACAAGACGTCCATTACCCGAGAATTTTGCTGGCTTCGCGCGCTACATTATCCATCTCGTCCAACAGTTCCAGCAGCTCTGGCTCCAAATCTTCTTCTTTAGTACCGCTGCGTAGCTGTTGTTCAATCAGTTGGCAGAGATTCTTCATACGCGGCACACCGCTATAGCCGCAACTGCCATGCAGTTTATGAATCAAATCAACCAGGCCTTCCGGGTTTTCTCCAACCAGCTGTTCCTCAACTTTGTTGCGAACTTCAGGCAGGAAATCGAGTAACATTTGCAGCATATCGCGCGCTAAATCGGTTTTTCCTGCTGCCTGGCGTAGTGCCAGTTGCCAGTCGAGGGTCGCATTCGGGTTCACCACAATTTCATTGACTTCGGGGGTCACGACGCGAGAGGAAATACCGCTGCCAGGCTTGTAGCGCAACAGCAAATTATGCAATCGTTCTTCTTCAATCGGTTTCGCCAGATAATCGCTCATCCCTGCGCCAAGCAGCTTCTCTTTTTGCCCGGCCATTGCATGCGCCGTTACCGCGATAACCGGCGTTTGTTGCTGATGGGGGAGCTGGTGGATGAGTTCGCAGGCCCGAATTCCGTCCATGTCCGGCATTTGAATATCCATTAAGATCAGATCGAACGGCATCTGTTTCGCCCGTTCAACGGCCTGATGCCCGCTATCGCAAAGCTCTACATGTTGCACCATATCTTCCAGTAACGCGCCGATAAGTTTCAGGTTAGCGGGGTTGTCATCAACCGCCATGACTGTCATTGCCAGCTTACTTTCATCGGTTACAGGCAAAAGCGTGTTTTGTTTGTGATGACAAAATTCCGTCAGGGCAGGGAACAGGCGCGTAGGTGTTAATGGTTTCAGCAGACACGCGCCGATACCATCTTGCTTAAGTTTTTCAGCATTGACTTGTGCATGGCAAGGAAGTGCCAGCATCAGAAAATCGGTCATCGATACCGCTTTCGCTAATCGCTCATGTTGCATTGTTAGCGGCTCGCGGAAGGTCACCGCAATGCCTAATAACATCATGTCGTAATGCGCGGGAGGCAGCGCGGAGAACGTTGGGCTATAAACCACTTCCAGCGGCGTTTCACTTAAAATATCCAGCGTGCATTGCGCTGCTGCGGAGTTTGGTTCGACATAGGCCAGGCGCTTGCCGGCGAGGCACTGGGTGGATGGCCCTTCGATAATAATGTTCGGATTCAGATCGAGATTAATGTGGAACCAGAAAGTTGAACCGCGATTCGGCTGGCTATGGAACGAAATATCGCCGCCCATTTCATTAACCAGTTTTTGTGTAATCACCAGCCCCAGCCCGGTGCCACCATGACGGCGGGAAATACTGGCATCAGCCTGTCGGAAGGCCTGGAATAAGCGCGATTGATCGCGTTCCGGAATACCAATGCCGGTATCCCGAATCTGTACTTCAATCTGCACTTTGGTATTACTCAGCGCACGTTTTTCTACCAGAATATCAATGTTGCCATTCTCGGTGAATTTAATTGCATTCCCTACCAGGTTAGTGATGATTTGCTGTAATCGCAGTGGGTCGCCAATTACGTTATCGGGCACGTCGCTCTTAATATTGAGCGTCAGTTCCAGCCCTTTATCGTGAGAAGAATGTGCCAGCAGGGTAACGACTTCATCCAGCGTGCTGCGTAGTGGGAATGGAATACTTTCCAGAATCAGCTTACCTGCTTCCAGTTTCGAAAAGTCGAGAACATCATTAATAATTGCCAGCAAATTATTTGCCGAACGTTCAATCGTATTCAGGTGGTCGCGCTGCGTTGGCGTTAATTCTGTTTTCAGCGTCAGGCGGGTAAAGCCAATAACGCCATTGAGCGGAGTTCGCAGCTCGTGGGACATATTTGCCAGAAACTCAGACTTAATCCGCGCCGCTTCCTGGGCACGTTTTTTCGCCAGATCCAACTCAACGTTCTGAATTTCCATCTGCTCCAGCGTTTCACGTAGATCGGACGTCGCCTGGTCGATATTGTGCTGCATCTCTTCGTGATAAGCTGCCAGCGACATTGCCATCGAGTTGATGCCATTTTTCAGCATATCCAGCTCGCCGAGCATAAATCCTTCCACTCGGCTGTCGAGTTGTCCGCGACGGATACGGTCGACGGTATTCACCATGTTGCGAATCGGACCGGTTACATCGCGCATTAAGCGCCAGCCAAAAATAAGCGCAATACCGATACAAAACAGCATCATCACGCTGGAAATAAAGATCTCTTTATATTGCTGCAAGCGAACCGATTTAAGATCCAGCTCAAGCGCAATATATCCCAACATATTTTGACTATTTTTGGCATCGCTACTGGGCGATTCGTCGGGGGAGTAACTCTCAGAAATAATCGGCGTGCGGAGAATCATAATATCGCCGTCACGAGTGACAGTGAGCTGGCGAGGAAACGGCACGTTGCTGCCGAGCTGCATTGATGAGGGATCAAGATGAAAATTGGAGGTGACAAAGAGTCGGTTATTTTCATCATAAACCGAAATCGCGCGAACAATATCGGAATGGCGACGATGCAGTACGCTTATTAACTGACCGATAGATTCGCGATTTTGCAGGCTCATGCCATATTCAGTAGAAACTGCAAGCGGCTCAATAATGCTGGCTCCGGCATCTTCCAGTTGACGCTGCAAGTCGTTATAGCGATGCACGACGAAAAAGATACTCAGCAATAAACCAATAAGGACGGTCGGTGCCAGGATCAGAATCATCATGCGTGCGCGCAGGCTGTAGTTGGTCATGGAGTTCCGTTATGGGACAATTAAGGTCACACTGTTAAATTGAGAAAGTCTCGCCAATGGCGCAATTCTACTCTGCAAAACGACGCACGACGACGCGTCAGATCATAACTGTTTCAGTCAACGACCTCGACTCTTTTGGTCAGGGCGTGGCACGACATAACGGCAAAGCGTTATTTATTCCTGGATTATTGCCACAGGAAAACGCGGAAGTTACTGTTACTGAAGATAAAAAACAGTACGCCCGCGCTAAAGTCGTGCGCCGGTTAAGCGATAGCCCGGAACGCGAAACGCCACGCTGCCCTCATTTTGGCGTATGCGGTGGCTGTCAGCAACAACACGCCAGCGAGGATTTACAGCAGCGAAGCAAAAGTGCGGCACTCGCCCGATTAATGAAACACGATGTCTCTGAAGTGATCGCCGATGTTCCCTGGGGCTATCGCCGTCGTGCGCGTTTAAGTCTGAACTATCAACCTAAAACACAGCAACTTCAGATGGGGTTTCGCAAATCGGGCTCCAGTGACATTGTTGACATTAAACAATGCCCCATTTTAGTGCCCCAACTTGAAGCATTGCTGCCCAAAGTCAGGGCATGCCTGGGCAGCTTACAAGCTATGCGCCATCTTGGTCATGTTGAACTGGTACAAGCAACCAGCGGTACGCTGATGATTTTGCGCCATACCGCACCGCTAAGTTCGGCAGATCGCGAAAAACTGGAACGCTTTTCGCATTCTGAAGGCCTGGATCTGTATCTCGCCCCCGATAGTGAGATACTCGAAACCGTCTCTGGTGAGATGCCCTGGTATGACTCAAACGGGTTGCGCTTAACTTTTAGCCCGCGCGATTTTATTCAGGTCAATGCGGGTGTGAACCAAAAAATGGTAGCGCGTGCGTTGGAATGGCTGGATGTACAACCTGAAGATCGCGTACTGGATCTGTTCTGCGGTATGGGCAACTTTACACTGCCATTGGCGACACAAGCTGCCAGTGTGGTGGGTGTAGAAGGCGTTCCGGCGCTGGTTGAAAAAGGCCAGCAGAATGCGCGTCTTAATGGCTTACACAATGTGACGTTTTATCACGAAAATCTTGAAGAAGATGTCACAAAGCAGCCGTGGGCGAAAAACGGCTTCGATAAAGTGTTGCTGGACCCGGCGCGAGCAGGTGCAGCAGGTGTTATGCAGCAAATTATAAAACTGGAACCTATTCGTATAGTTTATGTATCCTGTAATCCTGCAACGCTGGCTCGGGATAGCGAAGCGTTATTAAAAGCAGGATATACCATTGCGCGACTGGCGATGCTGGATATGTTCCCACACACGGGACATCTGGAATCGATGGTACTTTTCTCGCGCGTTAAATAGTTACGATTTGCCGATTTCGGCAGGTCTGGTCCCTAAAGGAGAGGACGATGGTTGCGGTAAGAAGTGCACATATCAATAAGGCTGGTGAATTTGATCCGGAAAAATGGATCGCAAGTCTGGGTATTACCAGCCAGAAGTCGTGTGAGTGCTTAGCCGAAACCTGGGCGTATTGTCTGCAACAGACGCAGGGGCATCCGGATGCCAGTCTGTTATTGTGGCGTGGTGTTGAGATGGTGGAGATCCTCTCGACATTAAGTATGGACATTGACACGCTGCGGGCGGCGCTGCTGTTCCCTCTGGCGGATGCCAACGTAGTTAGCGAAGATGTGCTGCGTGAGAGCGTCGGTAAGTCGGTCGTTAACCTTATTCACGGCGTGCGTGATATGGCGGCGATCCGCCAGCTGAAAGCGACGCATACTGATTCTGTTTCCTCCGAACAGGTCGATAACGTTCGCCGGATGTTATTGGCGATGGTCGATGATTTCCGCTGCGTGGTCATCAAACTGGCAGAGCGTATTGCTCATCTGCGCGAAGTAAAAGACGCGCCGGAAGATGAGCGCGTACTGGCGGCAAAAGAGTGCACCAATATCTACGCGCCGTTGGCGAACCGTCTTGGGATTGGACAACTGAAATGGGAGCTGGAAGATTACTGCTTCCGTTATCTCCACCCGACCGAATACAAACGCATCGCAAAACTGCTGCATGAACGCCGTCTCGACCGCGAACACTATATCGAAGAGTTTGTCGGTCATCTGCGCGCTGAGATGAAAGCTGAAGGCGTTAAAGCTGAAGTGTATGGTCGTCCGAAACACATCTACAGTATCTGGCGCAAAATGCAGAAAAAGAACCTCGCCTTCGATGAGCTGTTTGATGTGCGTGCGGTACGTATTGTCGCCGAGCGTTTACAGGATTGTTATGCCGCACTGGGGATAGTGCACACTCACTATCGCCACCTGCCGGATGAGTTTGACGATTACGTTGCTAACCCGAAACCAAACGGTTATCAGTCTATTCATACCGTGGTTCTGGGGCCGGGTGGCAAAACCGTTGAGATCCAAATCCGCACCAAACAGATGCATGAAGATGCAGAGTTGGGTGTTGCTGCGCACTGGAAATATAAAGAAGGCGCGGCAGCTGGCGGCGCACGTTCGGGACATGAAGACCGAATTGCCTGGCTGCGTAAACTGATTGCGTGGCAGGAAGAGATGGCTGATTCCGGCGAAATGCTCGACGAAGTACGCAGCCAGGTCTTTGACGACCGGGTGTATGTCTTTACGCCGAAAGGTGATGTCGTTGATTTGCCTGCGGGATCAACGCCGCTGGACTTCGCTTACCACATCCACAGTGATGTCGGACACCGCTGCATCGGGGCAAAAATAGGCGGGCGCATTGTGCCGTTCACCTACCAGTTGCAGATGGGCGACCAGATTGAAATTATCACCCAGAAACAGCCGAACCCCAGCCGTGACTGGTTAAACCCAAACCTCGGTTACGTCACAACCAGCCGTGGGCGTTCGAAAATTCACGCCTGGTTCCGTAAACAGGACCGTGACAAAAACATTCTGGCAGGGCGGCAAATCCTTGACGACGAGCTGGAACATCTGGGGATCAGCCTGAAAGAAGCAGAAAAACATCTGCTGCCGCGTTACAACTTCAATGATGTCGACGAGTTGTTAGCAGCGATTGGTGGCGGGGATATCCGTCTCAATCAGATGGTGAACTTCCTGCAATCGCAATTTAATAAGCCGAGTGCCGAAGAGCAGGATGCCGCCGCGCTGAAGCAACTTCAGCAAAAAAGCTATACGCCGCAAAACCGCAGTAAAGATAACGGTCGTGTGGTGGTAGAAGGTGTCGGCAACCTGATGCACCACATCGCGCGTTGCTGCCAGCCGATTCCTGGAGATGAGATTGTCGGCTTCATTACCCAGGGGCGCGGTATTTCAGTACACCGCGCCGATTGCGAACAACTGGCGGAACTGCGCTCCCATGCGCCAGAACGCATTGTTGACGCGGTATGGGGTGAGAGCTACTCCGCCGGATATTCGCTGGTGGTCCGCGTGGTGGCTAATGATCGTAGTGGGTTGTTACGTGATATCACGACCATTCTCGCCAACGAGAAAGTGAACGTGCTTGGCGTTGCCAGCCGTAGCGACACCAAACAGCAACTGGCAACCATCGACATGACTATTGAGATTTACAACCTGCAAGTGCTGGGCCGCGTGCTGGGTAAACTCAACCAGGTGCCGGATGTTATCGACGCGCGTCGGTTGCACGGGAGTTAGGCCGAAATTAGCTCGTATCTACAATGTAGATTGATATATACTGTATCTACATATGATAGCGGTTTGAGGAAAGGGTTATGATCCACAGTAGCGTAAAGCGTTGGGGAAATTCACCGGCGGTGCGGATCCCGGCTACGTTAATGCAGGCGCTCAATCTGAATATTGATGATGAAGTGAAGATTGACCTGGTGGATGGCAAATTAATTATTGAGCCAGTGCGTAAAGAGCCCGTATTTACGCTTGCTGAACTGGTCAACGACATCACGCCGGAAAACCTCCACGAGAATATCGACTGGGGGGAGCCGAAAGATAAGGAAGTCTGGTAATGGTAAGCCGATACGTACCCGATACGGGCGATCTGATTTGGGTTGATTTTGACCCGACAAAAGGTAGCGAGCAAGCCGGACATCGTCCGGCTGTTGTCCTGAGTCCGTTCATGTACAACAACAAAACAGGTATGTGTCTGTGTGTTCCTTGTACAACGCAATCAAAAGGATATCCGTTCGAAGTTGTTTTATCCGGTCAGGAACGTGATGGTGTAGCGTTAGCTGATCAGGTAAAAAGTATCGCCTGGCGGGCAAGAGGAGCAACGAAGAAAGGAACGGTTGCCCCAGAGGAATTACAACTCATTAAAGCCAAAATTAACGTGCTGATTGGCTAGGTGTTACTAACTCACTTCTATTCTGGTCACAGGTTTCCACCTGACAGACCCGCAATTTTCAGGACATTCTAATGAATCAAATCGACCGTTTGCTCACTATTATGCAGCGTCTTCGCGACCCGGAAAACGGCTGCCCGTGGGATAAAGAGCAGACATTTGCCACCATTGCACCTTACACCCTTGAAGAAACCTACGAAGTGCTGGACGCCATCGCCCGCGAAGACTTTGACGATCTGCGCGGTGAACTCGGCGATCTGTTGTTCCAGGTGGTGTTTTACGCGCAAATGGCTCAGGAAGAAGGGCGCTTTGACTTTAATGATATTTGCGCTGCGATTAGCGATAAATTAGAGCGTCGCCATCCGCATGTTTTTGCTGACAGTTCTGCCGAAAACAGTAATGAAGTGCTCGCCCGTTGGGAGCAAATCAAAACCGAAGAGCGCGCGCAGAAAGCGCAGCATTCGGCGCTGGACGATATTCCTCGTAGTTTGCCGGCTTTAATGCGTGCGCAAAAAATCCAGAAACGTTGCGCCAACGTTGGCTTTGACTGGACGACGCTCGGCCCGGTAGTCGATAAGGTCTACGAAGAGATCGACGAGGTGATGTACGAGGCGCGGCAGGCTGTTGTCGACCAGGCTAAACTGGAGGAGGAAATGGGTGACCTGCTGTTTGCCACGGTCAATCTGGCTCGTCATTTAGGGACAAAAGCGGAAATCGCATTGCAAAAAGCCAATGAAAAATTCGAGCGCCGTTTTCGCGAAGTGGAGCGTATTGTTGCCGCGCGTGGACTGGAAATGACAGGTGTTGACCTCGAAACAATGGAAGAAGTCTGGCAACAGGTAAAACGGCAGGAAATTGATCTCTAAGGGAATTACGCGGTCAAGCGCGATTTGTGTCATTTTTTAAATGACAAGCGCTTGATTTGCGTCAAAAACATTTACCCCAAAGGGGCTATTTTCTCACTCCTGATTTCAATAGTGCGCTGGCGAAGAGGAGGGATAATGAAAGTTTGTGGCACAGGTCATGTTCGGGTATACTGCTTTCCCGTCCTGGTTATTCCATCGTCTTTTCAACCTAACTTCTCAGGTTCAGCATGACAACGAACTATATTTTTGTGACCGGCGGGGTCGTATCCTCTCTGGGTAAAGGCATTGCCGCAGCCTCCCTCGCAGCCATTCTTGAAGCCCGTGGCCTCAATGTGACCATCATGAAACTGGATCCGTACATCAACGTCGATCCAGGTACTATGAGCCCAATCCAACACGGGGAAGTGTTCGTTACTGAAGACGGCGCTGAAACCGACCTGGACCTGGGGCACTACGAGCGTTTCATTCGTACCAAAATGAGCCGCCGCAACAACTTCACCACGGGTCGTATCTACTCTGACGTTCTGCGCAAAGAACGCCGCGGCGACTACCTCGGCGCAACCGTACAGGTTATTCCGCACATCACTAACGCTATCAAAGAGCGCGTGCTGGAAGGCGGCGAAGGTCATGACGTGGTACTGGTAGAAATCGGCGGTACTGTAGGTGATATCGAATCCCTGCCGTTCCTTGAAGCGATTCGCCAGATGGCTGTTGAAATTGGCCGTGAGCACACCCTGTTTATGCACCTGACGCTGGTGCCGTACATGGCAGCGTCTGGTGAAGTCAAAACCAAACCGACTCAGCACTCTGTAAAAGAACTGCTCTCCATCGGTATCCAGCCTGACATTCTGATTTGTCGTTCAGATCGCGCTGTTCCGGCGAACGAACGTGCGAAGATTGCATTGTTCTGTAATGTTCCGGAAAAAGCGGTTATTTCTCTGAAAGACGTCGATTCCATCTATAAAATTCCGGGCCTGTTGAAATCGCAGGGGCTGGACGATTATATTTGTAAACGATTCAGCTTAAACTGCCCGGAAGCGAATCTGTCCGAATGGGAACAGGTTATCTTCGAAGAAGCGAATCCGGTAAGTGAAGTCACCATTGGTATGGTCGGCAAGTACATTGAACTGCCGGACGCCTACAAATCCGTGATCGAAGCACTGAAACACGGTGGGCTGAAGAATCGTGTCAGCGTCAACATCAAACTGATCGATTCACAAGATGTTGAAACGCGCGGCGTTGAAATCCTTAAAGGTCTGGACGCAATCCTCGTACCTGGCGGTTTCGGCTATCGTGGCGTAGAAGGCATGATTACGACCGCGCGTTTTGCGCGTGAGAACAATATTCCTTATCTGGGCATTTGCCTGGGTATGCAGGTGGCGTTAATTGATTACGCTCGCCATGTTGCCAACATGGAGAACGCCAACTCTACGGAATTTGTGCCAGACTGTAAGTACCCGGTTGTGGCGCTGATTACCGAGTGGCGCGATGAAAACGGCAACGTTGAAGTTCGTAGCGAGAAGAGCGATCTCGGCGGTACCATGCGTCTCGGCGCACAGCAGTGCCAGTTGGTTGACGATAGCCTGGTTCGCCAGCTGTACAATGCGCCGACAATTGTTGAGCGTCATCGTCACCGTTACGAAGTCAACAACATGCTGTTGAAACAGATTGAAGATGCAGGTCTGCGCGTTGCGGGCCGTTCCGGGGATGATCAGTTGGTCGAGATCATCGAAGTTCCGAATCATCCGTGGTTCGTGGCTTGTCAGTTCCATCCGGAGTTTACTTCTACTCCACGTGATGGCCACCCGCTGTTTGCAGGCTTTGTGAAAGCCGCCAGTGAGTTCCAGAAACGTCAGGCGAAGTAAGTAAAAAAGTTAGAACGGCAACGCGTACCCAGGGTACGCGTTGTTTGTCTGGAGTTTCAGTTTAACTAGTGACTTGAGGAAAACCTAATGTCCAAAATCGTAAAAATCATCGGTCGTGAAATCATCGACTCCCGTGGTAACCCGACTGTTGAAGCCGAAGTACATCTGGAGGGTGGTTTCGTCGGTATGGCAGCTGCTCCGTCAGGTGCTTCTACTGGTTCCCGTGAAGCTCTGGAACTGCGCGATGGTGACAAATCCCGTTTCCTGGGCAAAGGCGTAACTAAAGCTGTTGCTGCAGTTAACGGCCCGATCGCTCAGGCGCTGATTGGCAAAGATGCCAAAGATCAGGCTGGCATTGACAAGATCATGATCGACCTGGACGGCACCGAAAACAAATCCAAATTCGGCGCGAACGCAATCCTGGCTGTATCTCTGGCTAACGCCAAAGCTGCTGCTGCCGCTAAAGGCATGCCGCTGTACGAGCACATCGCTGAACTGAACGGTACTCCGGGCAAATACTCCATGCCGGTTCCGATGATGAACATCATCAACGGTGGTGAGCACGCTGACAACAACGTTGATATCCAGGAATTCATGATTCAGCCGGTTGGCGCGAAAACTGTGAAAGAAGCCATCCGCATGGGTTCTGAAGTTTTCCATCACCTGGCAAAAGTTCTGAAAGCGAAAGGCATGAACACTGCTGTTGGTGACGAAGGTGGCTATGCGCCGAACCTGGGTTCCAACGCTGAAGCTCTGGCTGTTATCGCTGAAGCTGTTAAAGCTGCTGGTTATGAACTGGGCAAAGACATCACTCTGGCGATGGACTGCGCAGCTTCTGAATTCTACAAAGACGGTAAATACGTTCTGGCTGGCGAAGGCAACAAAGCGTTCACCTCTGAAGAATTCACTCACTTCCTGGAAGAACTGACCAAACAGTACCCGATCGTTTCTATCGAAGACGGTCTGGACGAATCTGACTGGGACGGTTTCGCATACCAGACCAAAGTTCTGGGCGACAAAATCCAGCTGGTTGGTGACGACCTGTTCGTAACTAACACCAAGATCCTGAAAGAAGGTATCGAAAAAGGTATCGCTAACTCCATCCTGATCAAATTCAACCAGATCGGTTCTCTGACCGAAACTCTGGCTGCAATCAAGATGGCGAAAGACGCTGGCTACACTGCAGTAATCTCTCACCGTTCTGGCGAAACTGAAGATGCTACCATCGCTGACCTGGCTGTTGGTACTGCTGCAGGCCAGATCAAAACGGGTTCTATGAGCCGTTCTGACCGTGTTGCTAAATACAACCAGCTGATTCGTATCGAAGAAGCTCTGGGCGAAAAAGCACCGTACAACGGTCGTAAAGAGATCAAAGGCCAGGCATAAGCCTGACTTTATCTGATTTAAAAATGCCAGCCTTCGGGCTGGCATTTTTTATGGTTGAGTTACCAGCGGCCAGACGCGCCGCCACCGCCAGAAGAACCGCCACCTCCGCTAAATCCGCCGCCACTTGAGCCGCCACCGGAAGAGGATGAAGAAGAACCTTTTCTTGAAGCTCTTTCTTTACCGAGCGTCTTGTATTTGGCTCGTAGCTTTTTATTAACGATAAGCCAAAAGATAAGCAGCGCTACGATCGCAAAAGGCGTTAACATACCGCAGGCAACGATTAAATTCGTCCATGGTCCTGGCTCGGCAACATAGAGGAATACCATCCCGTAAATTGCGGCAGTGAGAGTTATCCAGGGTAAATTCGACGGATCGGTAAAAACAATAAAATATGAAAGCACTGCCAGCAATATAATTACAGCAAGCGAAAATGGGATAGGGGGATTGATACTGTAATAATTCCCCCTGCCTTCCGGTAATTCACCATTCATCAGAAGTGCGCCGATATTTTCGCTTGCCAGTGTTAACCCCCCCATCAGGTCATCACTTTTGAAAGCAGGGATTAATATATCACGGATAATCTTTGCCGCTTGCAGGTCGGTAACCACCCCTTCCAGCCCATAGCCGACTTCTATACGAACAGCATGATCTTCCCAGGCAACCAGAAGTAAAATGCCATCGTTTCGCTGCTTATCTCCCAGTTTCCAGCTATCAAAAACGCGTGTTGCATATTGTTCAATGGTATCGTCTCCGGTGGATGGCACTATTAATACGGCAACCTGTGCCCGTGTTTTTTGTGTAATATCCTGCAGCTGTTGTGTCAGTGATTGTTGTTCAGACGTGCTTAAGGTACCAGTAATATCGGTCACCTGTTGGCGCAGCTCCGGCACAGCAATTTGCTGGGCAAGCACAGGAAGGCACCATAAAGTGAGTAGAAAAAGGATTATACGCATAACGATCACCAACGGTCGGATGAACCGCCACCGCCAGAAGAACCGCCGCCACCGCGGAAAGAGTTTTTCGACGAAGAACGAGAATGAGCATTACGATTCCCCGTTTTCTTGTTGCTTTTATGCCCTGATCCCAGTTTAAGATTGCCAGTAGATTTGGCCACAATGATCAGCAGAACGATGCCAGCAATGGTTATTGGGCCGATAAAATGATCAATTAGCCCAATAATTGTTGAGATGAACGCAATATCTTTATTACTGGCAAATACCAGGCACCATCCCACAACAATTATCAGCAGCACGACAAACAATGAATTTCGTCCTGATTCACGAACCTGCGGAGCCTTCTTTTGTTTTTTCACTTTAGCGTTTTTATTTTGGGGGGCCAGCATCATAGGAAATGCGCGGCATATATTAAAAACTACCGCGAGACGCTGCCAGCAGATTGCTGCGAAAAATAAACTAAAACAAACGACCGATATCCGTCGAATGATGACATCGTTCTGAAAGCAGAAAAACCAGACCATAGGGGTAATCATCGATATCATCCATATGCCAGGCCCTGGATGGGTGGTAAATCGCCAGAGGACAACGATGGCAACGATCATCAGCAGTGTCCAGGCAAGACATGGCAGAGAGCGTTGCGGATTAGCAAACAGATGATTGGCTAAAGCATCCAAAGGGCTAAGATTCGCTTTTATATAGGTAAACTGTGCGATGCCTTCAATTCCCTGCGTTAACCCGGAGAAGAGATTATTTTTTTTGAATTCCGGTTGCATATGGTAATGAACAATTTGCGCAGCTTGTTCCGGTGGCAGCATCTCTTCCAGTCCATGCCCAATCTTCATTGACGCCAGCCCTTCCGGCCAAACGACGAGAATTAAGATACCTTCGCCGTACCGCTTCTCTCCAACAGGTTTCCAGTGATATAACCCGTAGCTTTGCGAGGCTGCAAGTTTAATGTCTTTACCCCCAGTGGTCGGCGTTACCAACACGGCCACCTGAAAGTGGTTTTGCTGCTCGAGAGTCTGTAATTGTTGAGTTAAAGCAGTTTGTTCTTCTGTCGTTAATGTCCCGGTTAAGTCAGTTACTGAAGGCAATTGTTCAGCGAATGCCTGGAAACCACATAGCATCAGAAGTAAGAGAAAAATACGCATTTCAATTCCTTTTGTTACCAGCGCCCGGAGGCGCCACCGCCGCCAGATGAACCGCCGCCGCTGAAATTATCATTGTCAAAAGAGGATGAAGAGGAAGATGACGACGATGATGAAGAACGCCAGGAGGCCGAGTTACTTCTTTCGTAGCGTGACGGTCGGTTGGCACTGCGCATCGAATCCCGAACCTTTTTGCCGAAGGGGGTAAAAGCGATAGCGACAGCCAGGAACGGTGTGGCGAAGCAGAGTAATGTTGCGAGTACTCCCCAGCTTCCGCCGAAACCTGCTATAGGTAAAACAAAGGCCAGTACAATAGCTGTGAAGCAAATTAGTCCCAGCGTTTTGAAATATCCTCTGGCGGAAATAAAGGTCAGTACTATTGCCCAGACTAACAAAGCCCACCAACCGCTAAAGGGCAAAGGGTGATCGGTCGGTGTTATCGTTGCTAAATTATTCCCCGTCAGACGATTATCAATATCGCTTATTCCCTTTTGCAAGCCGCCAGCAAGGTCGCCATTTTTAAATGCCGGAATAATACTGTTGCGAATAATTTTCCCGGACTGCGCATCCGTAATAACGCCTTCCAGTCCGTAACCGATTTCAATACGCACGGTATGATCCTGCCAGGCGACTAACAGTAGAACGCCATCATCGCGGTCTTTATCACCCGGTTTCCAGCTATCGAATACCCGCGTAGCGTACTGCTCGATGGTTTCATCGCCCGTTGTTTCAACCACTAACACGACCAGTTGTGCGTGGCTTTTTTGCGTCAGCTCTTTAATCTGATTGGTCAAAGTATTTACTTCATCGTTCGTCAATTTACCGGTTAAGTCATTCACATACCTGGGTGATTCAGGCACTGGAATTTGTATGGCAAACACAGATGAACAAAAGAAAGCCATAAGGAAGATAAAATTTCGCACAGGACTTCCTCGCTTAATGAGCATTAGTATTCTGGCTAAAATCTATTGTCGGGGCTTTACTCACAGCGGCGACATCATCCGGCAAATAATTTTTCTTTGGTGTGTAATCCATGACTTTTGCGGTTAACACTGCGGGGAATTTGCGGATAGTGACATTATATTGTTCGATGGCTTTAATATATCTTCCTCGCGCAACGGCAATTCGATTTTCACTTCCTTCGAGCTGTACCATCAAATTTTGATAGAGTTCCTGGGCCTTTAGCTCAGGGTAACGTTCACTAATTATCGTTAACTGACCGAGAGTGCGAGACACCTGCGCCTGAGCTTGTTGCCAGGTTTGTAATTTTTGTTCATCTCCCGGAGTTTGCTGAAGAGCGTTACTGGCGCGATTAGCCTGACTACGTGCCAATGTTACGGCTTCCAGTACCTCTTGTTCATGGCTGGAATAACCTTTAATACTGGCGACAAGATTAGGAATAAGATCGGCGCGACGTTGATATTGATTTAATACCTCAGACCAGGAAGCGTTAACCTGCTCATCATAGGTTTGAATATCGTTATATCCACAGCCTGATAAATTGAAAATAAATATAATTACGATGAATGTTCTGAGCATGGTTAAATCCCTTTTAATTAATTCCTTAAAACATAATACGCCACTTCATTTTATTCTTTATGATCTAATCCACTTTTTGCCTTAAACCTGCCTGTAACAGAATGTTAATAAGGCATGATTGTTGTGGCAGGATCTGCAATAATTAACAATTATCCACTTCACAGAGAATGCTATGCAGTACCCGATTAACGAGATGTTCCAGACCCTGCAAGGTGAGGGTTACTTTACCGGCGTCCCCGCCATTTTTATTCGTTTACAGGGATGCCCGGTCGGCTGTGCCTGGTGCGACACCAAACACACCTGGGAAAAGCTTGAGGATCGGGAAGTCTCCCTTTTCAGCATTCTGGCGAAGACCAAAGAGAGTGATAAGTGGGGGGCGGCGAGCAGTGAAGATTTGCTGGCTGTCATTGGTCGTCAGGGATACACCGCGCGGCATGTGGTGATTACGGGTGGTGAGCCTTGCATTCATGATTTGCTGCCACTGACTGACCTGCTCGAAAAGAACGGTTTTAGCTGCCAGATCGAAACCAGCGGTACTCATGAAGTACGCTGCACGCCGAATACCTGGGTTACCGTATCGCCAAAGCTGAACATGCGCGGCGGCTATGAAGTGTTGTCACAGGCACTGGAGCGAGCCAACGAAATCAAGCATCCAGTGGGACGCGTACGTGATATTGAAGCACTGGATGAACTACTGGCAACGCTGACCGATGATAAACCACGAGTCATTGCACTGCAGCCGATTAGCCAAAAGGATGATGCCACACGTTTGTGCATTGAAACCTGCATTGCGCGCAACTGGCGTTTGTCGATGCAAACACATAAATATTTAAATATTGCCTGATTAAACATTTATAAGCGTTATAAATGGGTGGAACCTGTAAAGACTTCTGCTCATTTATATTCTTTGTCGCCTCTGAAAAACCTCCATTTTGCCCGTCCTAAACTAATCATTATCATTCTCTATAAATTCTATGGCGTTAATTTTTCGTTGGAGTGAAAATTATTGCGGTAAAGTTTGGTGGATTTTAGTCGGTATAGGATTACTTTAAATATTTAGCTTTTCAATCAATGAATTAAGTGCTCTTTAACATAATGGGTGTGTTGTTTGTGTGATCCTGTAAAGTTGGTAGATTGTGACTGGCTTAAAAAATCATTAATTAATAATAGGTTATGTTTAGAGAGTTCCCCACGTCAGCGGGGATAAACTGTGACCAAACTTGTGATGAGGAAAGACCAACGAGAGTTCCCCACGTCAGCGGGGATAAACTTTGCAGGGAGTAGATCAACAGTTATTAAAATCCGAGTTCCCCACGTCAGCGGGGATAAACTGATTTTTTCCGTTAGTTGGTGAGCGTGATGACAGAGTTCCCCACGTCAGCGGGGATAAACCGCGTTTCGGCTGATTTGTTCGCCGCGTCGGTGCGAGTTCCCCACGTCAGCGGGGATAAACCGGCGAAAAAATACGGCTGGATGCGACAAAAAAAGAGTTCCCCACGTCAGCGGGGATAAACCGTCTGACCAACTTCAGCCGCAGAACGGCCCCGCGAGTTCCCCACGTCAGCGGGGATAAACCTGAAATCGCGGGAGAGAGTTCGCGCATTATCAGGAGTTCCCCACGTCAGCGGGGATAAACCGCCGCGTTTCAATTGATGTAGAGACGGTTCTTGGAGTTCCCCACGTCAGCGGGGATAAACCGCTGGGGCAGGCGACAGGAACGCAGTCTGAACCGAGTTCCCCGCGCCAGCGGGGATAAACCGTAAGATGATCTCACGGAATTGAACGAACTACGGAGTTCCCCGCGCCAGCGGGGATAAACCGGACACAGAGCGCCGCTATAGCGCCTATGCCAAGAGTTCCCCACGTCAGCGGGAATAAACCACCATATAACCCGTTATCTCTTTCTCAAGTTTTTATATTAGCAGTACTCGAATTAAGCAACATATCCACGTAACACCTCATGTTCAAAATAGCTCTCCATATATGAAAAGTTCACAATTATCGATACAAAAAATCAAATTTAATTAAAGTGTTAGTTGTATGATACTTAAATCATTAAGAAATTATCATATATTATTTTTTTAATATTGAATTGATATTTGTTAATTTTTTCTTTAGGGTAATAGTTTGTTTTTTAAGCTTATTATTCATTGATTAAGTAATAAATCTGGAAATTTGTCTTTGTTTTGAGGCTAATGAGTGGTTTTACATAACCGCCTCTATAGGCTGTTGATGAATAGTTCTTATGAATAAAGATATCCAGTTCATACTTTAAATGAAAATTGATAAAGTACGGTTTGCGTTGTCTTTTATTCTAAGGACATCGAGTGTAGTTAATATTCCTTGTAACAACAGGGATAAACCGAACTAGTTAAAGTTTTTATTATGTTCCCTGCATCAGCGGGGATAAACCGGACTTGTTATCATTTTTTAAGTTGTCGAACTTATGTTCCCCGCGTCAGCGGGGATAACCATTCAGGTATGTTCAGGCCGGGCAGTTTCCCGCCCGGTCTTCCTCACTTACGCATTCGACCAGCTCTGGATCGAATCAGCATTCCTCAACTCACCATGCATCACTTCATACGATTTTTTCAGGATCACATCAGTGTGTTTGGTTAGGTCTTTGAAAATGCCTTTATTCATCGCGTCGTAGCGTTTGGCATTGCTCTCAATCGGCATAAAGATATCTTTCACGCGAACCATTTTGTCGACAGCCGTTGCGTAATCCGGGTATAGCCCCAGACCTACCGCCGTATTAATCGCTGCCCCCAGGCTTGCACAACCGTTAATGGCGTTACGGCGTGCCGGAAGGTTGAACACGTCGGCAAAAATCTGCATAAACAGATCGCTGTTCGAACCACCGCCAGTAATGATCACATGTTTCGCAAAGTGATTCATTTCATGACACATATTGTCGTAATTGTTCTTCAGCGTCAGCGCCACGCTTTCCAGTATCGAACGATAAATCCATGCGTAATCCATGCTGGAATCAAAGCCGATCATAATTCCGCGTTTGTACGGTTCCCACGGATTGGTCAGCCAGTCCAGCACCGTCATCAGACCATTACAGCCAGGCGGCACACAACAAGCTTTTTTGTTGAGCAAATCTTCCGGTGAAAGATCCTGCGCCCTGGCATCCTGAATTAACGATTCGCCTAGCATGTCGCGCAGCCAACTCACCGTCCACATACCTTTTCGAATACCATAACCTTCATACAGCAAGGTTTCCGGAATAGAAGACATGATCGGCCAGTACGCAACCGGATCTTTCGGCAGTGCTTTGCCGTTCATCATCAACGCGATGTAGGTACCAAGAGAAATTACCGCCGTTTCATCATCCAGTAACCCTGCTCCCAGTGCTTCTACCGGTTTATCACTGGTGGTACAAACAACGGGCAGTCCAACCGGGAAATGTGTCGCCAGCGCGGCTTGTGGTGTGATATGCCCAAGTACAGTGCCCGGCATTTGCACATCAAAAAGCATCTGTCGGGGAATATTAAACTTCTCCATTACCGCGGTATCTTCGCTCCATGCCCAGGTCTTATAATCCACCGGCCACTGACCAAAATAGTTGGCGATATTGTCTTTAAACTCGCCGGTTAAACGGTGTGTCAGATAACCTGAAAAAGAGGTGACATATGCCACGTCAGGATTCGTATGTTCGTAAGGGCGTGTAACGCGTGCATCCTGCCAGCTAATCAACGGCGCAGCTGGCGTGCCATCGGCTTTCAATAACGCACGGCAGCAACGGATGGATCCCAGACCAATACCGACAATATCTTCTTTATTCCCGGCAAACTGGCTCATCAAATCGTGACCAGCAAAACATAATGATGCCCATAAATCATCGTCAGGATGTTCTGCGGTATCGGCATCTGGAGTGTGCATCGGTTGTAATAAGCCTTTGCCTTCGCAAACCACGTTACCTTCCAGATCGTACATCACCACTTTTGTGCTCTGACTTCCGCCATCAATCCCTATGATGTATTTTTTCGACATGATTTTTCTCCTGTAATTTTCCTGGCTTACTTGCTGCTAGCCATTGCGGGGGTGCTATCAGCAGTACGAATTTTTTGGAACAGCAAAAAGGTAAAGACGATCACCATGCCAAGCGCCGCCATGCCCATCAGCCACATATTGCGGTAGGCTTCTGCAGCGGGCAGGGTGTCTTGCCAGTAGCCGATAATTGGGTAAACGAAGACATCCGGCAGGAATCCAATCACCGAACAAATACCTACCGTGGTGCCCATAATGTAAGACGGTGTTCTCGCTTCGCCGGGGCAGGCCCAGTACAGCCCGCGGGAGGCGTAGCAGGTGAATCCCAGTAGTAAAATCAGGCCAATCCCCATCGCGACCGATTGCGGGTTAGAGTTTGTGACGAGCAGGGCAGTCAACGCCAGCAGGCCGATTACGGAAAGTATTTGAATCACGCGGGTAGGAGATTTCACTTTACTGTAGGTGGTGATAATGCCGCCAAGTGGACCACACAGCGCGCGAAAGATTTTGTTGATCACAATCCCCATGTAGCTTGCTGCCACCAGCGACATGCCGTACATTTCGGTCAGATAGTTGGTGGAGTAACTCAGAATGGCGTAGATGGTGAAGACGCCAAAAATCACCATGCTGCAGTACCATGTGGTGCTGATGCGCAAAACGGCCAGGATGTCGCTAAGCTGGAATGACTGTTTTTCTTCGTTATTGGCATTGCGCAGGTTGTTGTTATCGCTAACAAAAAACCAGCACAGAATCCCCAATAAAATGTAGACCACACTGTAGATGATAATGACCGTTTTCAGGCTGGCGCTGTCCTCCGGTGCAAAGCGAGAAAAGACCCACATAGTAAACACTGCCAGCGACATTACACCGACACCGCGCAGCCCTTCCATCCAGCCCATAATTTTCCCCTGCTCGCTATGATCGCCAAGCAACGAGGCGGCTTTAATCGACACCGACCACAGCATTAAAATCGTCGTTATTGCAAACGCGACCTGAATACAGAGCATTACCCACAGCGGTGGATAAGTTGCCATTAACAAACCCAGTAATCCGGTAATGACCATTGCAGAAGTAATCATTTTGCGGTGTGAAAATTTATCGGCAATAACGCCGCTGGGGGCATAAAGAATAATAGCCGCAATACCAAAGGTACTCATTATTAAACCTATCTCGGTATTGCTGAATCCCATAAATTTCGCCATGGGAATTTGATAAATATAACGTAAATAAGCCAGGTCAAAACTAACGCCGCCGCTAAAACTAATTATCGCGAGGGTTATCCAACGGCGATATGAGTTGTGTTGCATATCGTATTCCCATTTGTAATAGACAAAAAAAAGAGAAAAGTAAGCCGCCCTTTCAGGTGGATTACTTTTCTCAGGTCTCTAGTAATTGCAATAAGAAATAACATGGAAAGCAGGGGTGTTGTGTGAGAGTAGTCACGCTTCTGCTTTTTAAAATTATTTGATAATACGAATATCACACTGTGATTACGATCACATTAGCGCTTATGCCCTTATGCTAAAAATTATCTCCAGTTACCAGAGATAATGAGAAAGGTAACTTCCCTCTCGCGGGGGAAGTTACCTTTCTTTTTTTTGCCTTACGGAAATTGGAGCTAACTATGTCAATCGAATCTCTCAATGCGTTCTCAATGGATTTTTTCTCCCTGAAAGGTAAAACCGCAATTGTTACTGGTGGGAATAGCGGTTTAGGCCAGGCATTTGCCATGGCACTGGCAAAAGCAGGCGCAAATATCTTTATTCCTAGTTTCGTTAAAGATAATGGCGAAACAAAGGAAATGATTGAAAAACAGGGGGTTGAGGTGGGCTTCATGCAGGTGGATATCACCGCAGAAGGCGCGCCGCAGAAGATAATTGCCGCCTGTTGTGAACGTTTCGGCACCGTCGATATTCTGGTTAACAATGCCGGTATATGTAAGCTGAATAAGGTGCTGGATTTCGGTCGTGCCGACTGGGACCCGATGATTGACGTGAACCTGACCGCCGCATTCGAGTTAAGCTACGAAGCGGCAAAAATTATGATCCCGCAGAAAAGCGGTAAAATCATTAATATCTGTTCACTGTTTTCCTACTTAGGTGGTCAATGGTCTCCTGCTTATTCTGCCACTAAACACGCCCTTGCCGGATTTACCAAAGCCTATTGCGATGAATTAGGTCAATATAATATTCAGGTAAATGGTATTGCCCCAGGATATTACGCTACCGATATCACCCTGGCGACACGCAGTAATCCAGAAACCAATCAGCGCGTTCTTGATCATATTCCAGCAAACCGTTGGGGCGATACTCAGGATTTAATGGGCGCAGCCATATTTCTCGCAAGTCCGGCATCGAATTATGTCAACGGGCATTTATTGGTGGTCGATGGCGGTTATTTAGTGCGCTAATCCATAACGGTGGTTTCTGTTTTCTCTTATTAATGATTATTCCATTTTTATTATCAGGAAGGAATTACTATGTCTTTATCTCGCGCAGCGATTGTCGACCAGCTAAAGGAAATTGTTGGTGCAGATCGCGTAATTACCGATGAAACAGTATTAAAGAAAAACAGTATTGACCGTTTTCGCAAATTTCCGGATATTCATGGCATTTATACTTTGCCGATTCCGGCAGCGGTCGTAAAACTCGGTTCCACAGAACAAGTATCCCGTGTGCTGAATTTTATGAATGCGCACAAAATTAACGGTGTGCCGCGTACCGGTGCTTCCGCTACCGAAGGTGGACTGGAAACTGTTGTGGAAAACTCGATAGTGCTTGATGGCTCTGCAATGAATCAAATCATTAATATTGATATAGAGAATATGCAGGCGACGGCGCAATGTGGCGTTCCGCTGGAAGTGCTGGAAAACGCGTTGCGTGAAAAAGGTTACACCACGGGGCATTCTCCGCAGTCAAAACCGTTGGCGCAGATGGGGGGACTGGTGGCGACCCGTAGTATCGGGCAGTTCTCCACACTCTACGGCGCAATCGAGGATATGGTCGTTGGCCTGGAAGCAGTACTGGCTGATGGCACCGTGACACGCATTAAAAACGTGCCACGACGCGCGGCGGGTCCGGACATTCGTCACATCATCATCGGCAACGAAGGCGCATTGTGCTATATCACTGAAGTCACTGTGAAAATCTTTAAATTCACCCCGGAAAACAACCTCTTCTACGGCTATATCCTGGAAGACATGAAAACCGGCTTCAACATCCTGCGTGAAATCATGGTGGAAGGATATCGTCCGTCGATCGCTCGTTTGTATGACGCTGAAGATGGCACCCAACACTTCACCCATTTTGCCGACGGAAAATGCGTGCTGATCTTTATGGCTGAAGGTAACCCTCGCATTGCGAAGGCGACGGGCGAAGGGATTGCAGAAATCGTGGCACGTTACCCGCAATGCCAGCGCGTGGACAGTAAGCTGATCGAAACCTGGTTTAACAACCTGAACTGGGGACCGGATAAAGTGGCTGCCGAACGTGTGCAGATCCTCAAAACCGGCAACATGGGCTTTACCACCGAAGTGTCCGGCTGCTGGAGTTGCATACACGAAATCTACGAAAGCGTTATTAACCGTATTCGTACCGAGTTCGCGCACGCCGACGACATCACCATGCTGGGCGGTCACTCCTCTCATAGCTATCAGAACGGCACCAACATGTACTTCGTCTACGACTACAACGTTGTTGACTGTAAGCCGGAAGAGGAAATCGACAAATACCACAATCCGCTCAACAAAATCATCTGCGAAGAAACCATTCGCCTCGGCGGTTCGATGGTACACCATCACGGTATCGGTAAACATCGTGTTCACTGGAGCAAACTGGAACACGGCAGCGCGTGGACATTGCTGGAAGGGCTGAAAAAACAGTTCGATCCTAACGGTATTATGAATACGGGTACTATCTATCCGATTGAAAAATAATGTGTCAGGCAGCGTTTCGCGATGACGGGGCGTTGTCTTTTCGGCTTCTCAACCGGGAAGCCGTTCTTATTACCGGACAATGAAGGGGTAAAGATGAACACTTCACCGGTGCGAATGGATGATTTACCGCTTAACCGTTTTCACTGTCGAATTGCTGCGCTGACTTTCGGCGCACACCTGACCGACGGTTATGTTCTCGGCGTCATTGGTTACGCCATAATTCAGCTTACTCCAGCCATGCAACTGACGCCGTTTATGGCGGGAATGATCGGCGGCTCGGCGCTACTTGGCCTGTTTATCGGCAGCCTGGTTTTGGGCTGGATCTCCGACCATATCGGGCGGCAAAAAATCTTCACCTTCAGCTTTATGCTGATTACACTCGCCTCGTTCCTGCAATTTTTTGCCACCACGCCAGAGCATCTTATTGGACTGCGCATTTTGATCGGCATTGGGCTGGGAGGCGATTACTCAGTAGGCCACACCTTGCTGGCTGAATTTTCTCCGCGCCGCCATCGCGGTATTTTGCTGGGCGCATTCAGCGTGGTGTGGACCGTAGGTTATGTGTTGGCAAGTCTTGCCGGACATCACTTTATTAGCGAAAGCCCCGAAGCCTGGCGATGGTTACTTGCATCGGCGGCATTTCCTGCCCTGTTGATTACGTTGTTACGTTGGGGAACGCCAGAATCGCCACGCTGGCTACTGCGCCAGGGGCGTTTTGCAGAAGCTCACGCTATCGTGCATCGCTATTTTGGTCCCCATGTTTTACTGGGCGATGAAGTGGCAACGGCGACCCATAAACACATCAAAACCTTGTTCTCTTCGCGCTACTGGCGGCGCACGGCGTTTAACAGCGTCTTCTTTGTCTGCCTCGTAATCCCATGGTTTGTGATTTATACCTGGCTGCCAACTATCGCCCAGACTATTGGACTGGAAGATGCGCTGACTGCCAGCCTGATGCTTAATGCGTTGTTAATTGTGGGCGCGCTGCTGGGATTATTTCTGACGCACCTGCTGGCACATCGCAAATTTTTACTTGGCAGTTTTTTGTTGCTGGCGGCAACGCTGGTAGTGATGGCCTGTTTGCCTTCTGGCTGTTCATTAACGCTGCTGCTTTTTGTTCTCTTCAGTACCACCATTTCGGCAGTCAGTAATCTGGTGGGCATTTTGCCTGCGGAAAGTTTTCCTACTGACATTCGCTCGCTGGGTGTCGGTTTTGCCACCGCCATGAGTCGGTTGGGCGCGGCGGTAAGTACTGGCCTGCTGCCGTGGGTGCTGGCGCAGTGGGGAATGCAAGTCACCTTATTGCTCCTGGCGACAGTGTTGTTGGTTGGTTTTGTTGTGACCTGGCTATGGGCGCCAGAAACCAAAGCACTCCCGCTGGTGGCGGCGGGAAATGTAGGAGGTGTGAATGAACATTCTGTTAGCGTTTAAAGCCGAACCGGATGCCGGAATGCTGGCAGAAAAAGAGTGGCAGGTGGCGGCTCAGGGTAATTGCGGACCGGATGTTTCGCTGCTGCGAAGTTTACTCGGTGCTGATGAACAGGCCGCTGCCGCGCTTCTGTTAGCGCAGAGAAAAAACGGTACGCCGATGTCTTTAATCGCGTTGAGCATGGGGGATGAACGGGCGTTGCACTGGCTGCGCTATCTTATGGCGTTGGGGTTTGAGAAGGCAGTATTGCTGGAGACGGCGGCAGATCTGCGCTTTGCACCGGAATTTGTCGCCCGGCATATTGCCGAATGGCAGTGCCAGAATCCGCTGGATCTGATAATTACCGGCTGCCAGAGCAGCGAAGGGCAGAACGGGCAAACGCCATTTTTGCTGGCGGAAATGCTGACCTGGCCCTGTTTTACTCAGGTGGAGCGTTTTACTCTCGACGCACCGTTTATCTCGCTCGAACAGCGTACTGAACATGGATTACGCTGTTGTCGGGTTCGCTTGCCTGTGGTGATTGCCGTACGCCAGTGTGGCGAGGTGGCCTTGCCAGTACCGGGAATGCGCCAGCGTATGGCGGCGGGGAAAGCTGAAATTATCAGCAAAACTGTTACTGCTGAATCGTCAGCGATGCAGTGCCGGCAACTGGAAAGGCCAGAGCAACGACGCGGTGCAACGCTTCTTGATGGGCCAACGGTAGCAGAAAAAGCGCAAAAACTGTGGCGGGATTATTTGTGCCAGAGGATGCAGCCATGAATATCGCAATTGTGACAATAAATCAGGACCATGCCGCAATAGCGAACTGGCTGGCGGCGCAGGATTTCAGCGGTTGTGCCCTGGCGCACTGGCAAATAGAACCACAGCCGATGGTCGCAGAGCAGGTACTGGATGCGCTGGTGGAACAGTGGCAGCGAACGCCTGCGGACGTTGTTCTCTTTCCGCCGGGAACGTTTGGCGATGAACTGTCGACACGGCTGGCCTGGCGTTTACATGGTGCAAGCATTTGCCAGGTGACTTCATTAGATATTCCAACCGTAAACGTACGCAAATCCCACTGGGGAAATGCGCTAACGGCGACGCTGCAAACAGAAAAACGCCCGCTATGCCTCTCCCTGGCGCGTCAGGCGGGAGCAGATAAAAACGCCTCGTTGCCCCCGGGTATGCAGCAACTGAACATTGTCCCAGGTGCGCTTCCCGACTGGCTGGTTAGCATAGAAAACCTGAAAAATGTTACCCGCGACCCATTAGCTGAGGCCAGACGGGTGCTGGTGGTGGGGCAGGGCGGAGAGGCAGATAACCAGGAAATCGCTATGCTGGCAGAAAAGCTGGGAGCCGAAGTGGGCTACAGTCGGGCACGAGTGATGAACGGTGGCGTTGATGCTGAAAAAGTGATTGGTATTTCAGGACATCTGCTGGCACCTGAGGTGTGTATTGTTGTTGGTGCTTCCGGCGCAGCAGCGTTAATGGCGGGCGTCCGCAATAGCAAGTTTGTGGTGGCGATTAATCATGACGCCAGCGCGGCGGTATTTTCACAGGCAGATGTTGGCGTGGTTGATGACTGGAAAGCGGTGCTGGAGGCACTGGTGACAACCATTCACGCAGATTGCCAATAACGTGCTGCCGGATGATCCTGCCTACGGTTCTGGGCTGGGGACTTGTAAGCCTGATAAGACGCGTCAAGCGTCGTATCAGGCGCTGAATGTCGGATGTGGCGTGCAGCCTACAAATCACACAAATTCAACTCGTTACGAGTATCCCGTCAAAGCAATTTTTTCGCTAACGTCCAGACCCCGGTATTCGTGGTGGAAAGCGCCACAACACCCGCGTTAATCGCATTACGCGCATCTTCTTCATCGCACACCAGCCCGCCAGCAATCAGCGGCTGGTGGATTTTCTCCGTTACCCAGCCCAGTACTTTAGGCATACAGCCTGGCAGAATTTCAATACAATCCGGGTTCGATTGCGCAACCTGTTTATCAATGTTGTGAAATGAAATCGAATCAACAATAAACAAGCGATGAATACAGAAAAAGCCTTCCGCTCTCGCCGCTTTTAGCATTGACGCTTTGGTACTGATAATGCCGTCCGCCTCGGTCACCAGTTTCAGAAACTGAATTACTACTTCTTTATTTGACGCGCCTTCCAGCAAATCGACATGAATAAAAGCATATTTTCCGGCGTTCTTAATCTTTTTGACGATATGACTGATGGTGCAAATATTGCCGTACAACACGGAAATAAACCGGCATTCAGAGTCGATTGCCAGTTGCAGGCTGGCATTGTCTTTAACGGCAGCAATCACCGGATTCTGGCGGAGCAGGTGTAAGAGAGGCATAAATTATCCTTATTATTTATCCAAAGCGGTAGGTGATGCCGAATCCGGAAGGCGGATAGCGCCACTGTTGTAGGGTTTTTTCATCACACAGTAAACGGCAGGTGCCACACTCCAGGCAGCCGCGATAATCAACGCGTAAGTCGCCTTCCGGCGTGAGCGAAAAAAGACCAGCCGGACAAGCGTTAATCAACCGTTCTGCCGTCTGGCGCTCAACGGAGTCTGCCGGAACAATATGTGGCGCATCAGCAGCGCGCCAGAGATTACGGGCTACAGACATCGCAGACTCCTGATAACATCGCCCGCCAGATGCCACAGGCCGTGACGACGTAAATGACGCCAGAATAACTGGCGCAGCGGTGGAACAGGTTTATCACCCTGATCCCATAAATCGCGGGAAATATCCTGCATTAACGCAGGCCACGCACGGTACCATCCAGGGCGTTGCAAAAGCGCCGGAACATGCTGATAACGTTGTAGAACATCCCACAACATGCTGTGCTCTACATTGTGATGATAAAGCGGAAACAGATTTTGCGGCTCGCGGTGCTGACAGGCGCTTATCAGCGTGTGTGCCGCCGCCTGCGCGCCAGTCAGCGCCATATCCATGCCGCGCACGGAAATTCCGGTATTGACGCAACTGCGCAACGTATCGCCCACCAGCAGCCAGCCGTTACCGGCGTATTGCACCGGCATACTGTGCAAGCCACCTTCTGGCACCAGATGCGCACCATACTCCAGTGATTCCGTGTTTTTGATAAGCGGGCGCACTGCCGGATGCGTTTTAAAGCGAGCCAGCAGCTCGCTTGCCGGAACACGATTTTGCGTAAGGGAAGAGAGCGGGCAAACAATCCCTAACGAGAGCGTTTGTTGATTAGTATAAAGAAATGCGCCGCCGGGTAAGTCATCACAGATTCCGCCGCTGAACAGCAACGCTGCGCCTTCGTTATTCTCCAGATGAAAACGTTCTTCAATAGCGGATGTTTCCAGCGCCAGCACTTCTTTGATCCCCAACGCCATCGCTTCGCCAGCAGGACGAGTCACTAACCCGTGACGCTCAGCCAGGACGCTGTTGGCACCTTCTGCCAGCACCACATAACGGGCGCGGAGAATATCGTCACCACAAATGACACCACACACCCTGCCGTTTTCTTCATACAGCGCATCTACCGTCGCACCAGGGATGCATTCGACACCTTCTTTTTCGGCTTCGGCAACCAGCCACGGATCGAATCGCGCACGTAATACACTCCAGGATTCACCGCCGGGCTGTAAGCTGGAAAACGTCGTTGCGCCATCCGGCGTTAGCAGAGAAAGACTTTCGTGAGTGATGCGTCGTTCAAGAGGCGCGGTCAGGTGAAACTGAGGGAGGAGTTCCGCAAGTGCATAGGTATATAACCGCCCGCCGGAAAGATTTTTGCTGCCGGGAATTTCAGCGCGTTCCAGTAACAAAACGGATAAACCCGCTCGCGCGCAGCGTAAAGCACAAGCGGTGCCTGCTATACCCGCACCAATAATAATAATGTCGCAGTCGTCTTCCATGTCATGCCCCAGATATCCAGAACACAACACCCTAACATAGCGTTACTTAAGGGAAATTGACCGCCGACACACTCTTATCATTCGCCGCGATAGATGCAACCTGCGGTGCAGGTTTCTTTTACCATCACCGCACTTAACAGCGGCACAACGGGTTTAACCTGATCCCAAATCCATTTTGCTAAAACTTCGCTGGTTGGGTTTTCCAGGCCAGGAATATCATTGAGATAATGGTGATCGAGACGCTCGTAGGTTGGTTTAAACGTCGCTTTCAGTTCAGCGAAATCGATAATCCAGCCCGTATGCGGATCGACTTCCCCGGTAATTTCCAGTCGCACCATAAAGGAATGCCCGTGCAGGCGACCACATTTATGTCCTTCCGGGACGTGTGGTAAGCGGTGAGCAGCTTCGAAGGTGAAATCTTTAAATAACGTGGTGGACATCATAATTTCTCTACATGACGATAAAACCGCCGTAGAGTACCGGAAAGGCTGTTTTTTCGCATTATCTAAAACGACTTTGTTGCGCAAAATCGCTGATTTATCTTAATGATTGGCTAAATTCATTTGTTTTTCATTGGGTTGATTAATCTATTTTGTTGTTAAAGACTATTGCTAAAACAGGTTAGTCGATTTGGTTATTAGTTATCGCTATCCCGTCTTTAATCCACACCGTTCACCCCGTTAACCTTACCTTCTCTTCTGTTTTATGGGCGCTGACAGGGCGCAGAAACAGCTTTGCTTACTGGAACATAACGACGCATGACGACACAGGTCCCACCTTCCGCGTTGCTTCCGTTGAACCCGGAGCAACTGGCACGCCTTCAGGCGGCCACGACCGATTTAACTCCCACCCAGCTTGCCTGGGTTTCTGGCTATTTCTGGGGCGTGCTCAACCAGCAGCCTGCTGCGCTTACAGCGACGCCAGCGCCCGCCGCAGAAATGCCGGGTATAACTATTATCTCCGCTTCGCAAACCGGCAATGCGCGCCGGGTTGCTGAAACATTACGCGATGATTTATTAGCGGCAAAACTGAACGTTAAGCTGGTGAACGCGGGCGACTATAAATTCAAACAAATCGCCAGCGAAAAACTGCTCATCGTGGTGACGTCAACGCAAGGTGAAGGGGAACCGCCGGAGGAGGCCGTCGCGCTGCATAAGTTCCTGTTCTCCAAAAAAGCGCCGAAGCTGGAAAACACCGCGTTTGCCGTGTTTAGTCTCGGCGATAGCTCTTATGAATTTTTCTGCCAGTCCGGGAAAGATTTCGATAGCAAGCTGGCGGAACTGGGCGGTGAACGCCTGCTCGACCGTGTCGATGCCGACGTTGAATACCAGGCCGCTGCCAGCGAGTGGCGCGCCCGCGTAGTAGATGCTCTTAAATCGCGTTCGCCTGTCGCGGCACCTTCGCAATCCGTCGCTACTGGCGCGGTAAATGAAATCCACACCAGCCCGTACAGCAAAGACGCGCCGCTGGTGGCGAGCCTCTCTGTTAACCAGAAAATTACTGGGCGTAACTCTGAAAAAGACGTTCGCCATATCGAAATTGACCTGGGCGACTCTGGCCTGCGTTACCAGCCTGGCGATGCGCTGGGCGTCTGGTATCAGAACGATCCGGCGCTGGTGAAAGAACTTGTCGAATTGCTGTGGCTGAAAGGCGATGAACCTGTCACCGTCGAGGGCAAAACGTTGCCTCTGAACGAGGCCCTACAGTGGCACTTCGAACTGACCGTCAACACCGCCAACATCGTTGAGAACTACGCCACCTTAACGAGCAGTGAAACGCTGCTGCCGCTGGTGGGCGATAAAGCGAAGTTGCAGCATTACGCCGCGACGACGCCGATTGTCGACATGGTGCGTTTCTCTCCGGCGCAGCTTGACGCTGAAGCCCTGATTAACTTGCTGCGCCCGCTGACCCCGCGCCTGTATTCCATCGCCTCCTCGCAGGCGGAAGTCGAGAACGAAGTACACGTCACCGTTGGTGTCGTTCGTTATGACATTGAAGGCCGCGCCCGTGCCGGTGGTGCCTCCAGCTTCCTCGCGGATCGTGTGGAAGAAGAGGGCGAAGTTCGCGTCTTTATCGAACATAACGACAACTTCCGCCTGCCAGCCAACCCGGAAACCCCGGTTATTATGATTGGTCCGGGCACCGGTATTGCGCCGTTCCGCGCCTTTATGCAGCAACGTGCTGCTGACGAAGCGCCGGGTAAAAACTGGCTGTTCTTTGGCAACCCACACTTTACGGAAGATTTCCTCTACCAGGTGGAGTGGCAGCGCTACGTCAAAGAGGGCGTGCTGACACGTATCGATCTTGCCTGGTCGCGCGATCAAAAAGAAAAAGTTTACGTACAAGACAAACTGCGCGAACAGGGCGCAGAGCTGTGGCGCTGGATCAATGACGGTGCCCACATTTATGTCTGCGGCGACGCTAATCGCATGGCGAAAGACGTTGAACAGGCACTTCTGGAAGTGATTGCCGAATTTGGTGGCATGGACACCGAAGCGGCGGATGAATTTTTAAGTGAGCTGCGCGTAGAGCGCCGTTATCAGCGAGATGTCTACTAATGAACGAAAAACATCCAGGGCCTTTAGTGGTCGAAGGAAAACTGACAGACGCCGAGCGCATGAAGCTTGAGAGCAACTACCTGCGCGGGACCATTGCGGAAGATTTAAACGACGGTCTGACCGGCGGCTTTAAGGGCGACAACTTCCTGCTGATCCGTTTCCACGGTATGTATCAACAGGATGACCGCGATATCCGCGCCGAACGTGCTGAACAGAAGCTGGAACCGCGTCATGCGATGCTGCTGCGCTGCCGTCTTCCGGGGGGCGTGATCACCACTAAACAGTGGCAGGCAATTGATAAGTTCGCCGGTGAAAACACCATTTATGGCAGCATTCGCCTGACCAACCGCCAGACGTTCCAGTTCCACGGCATTCTGAAAAAGAACGTCAAACCGGTGCACCAGATGCTGCATTCGGTCGGTCTTGATGCGCTGGCGACCGCCAACGACATGAACCGTAATGTACTCTGCACCTCGAACCCATTTGAATCTCAGTTGCACGCGGAAGCGTATGAGTGGGCGAAGAAAATCTCTGAACATCTGCTGCCGCGTACCCGCGCCTACGCGGAGATCTGGCTCGATCAGGAGAAAGTCGCCACCACCGATGAAGAACCGATCCTCGGTCAGACCTACCTGCCGCGTAAATTCAAAACCACGGTAGTGATCCCACCGCAGAACGATATCGATCTGCACGCCAACGACATGAACTTTGTGGCGATCGCGGAAAACGGCAAGCTGGTGGGCTTCAACCTGCTGGTGGGTGGTGGGCTTTCTATCGAACACGGCAACAAGAAAACCTACGCCCGCACGGCGAGCGAGTTTGGCTATCTGCCACTGGAGCATACGCTGGCGGTGGCGGAAGCGGTCGTTACCACTCAGCGTGACTGGGGTAATCGTACTGACCGTAAAAACGCCAAAACCAAATACACGCTGGAGCGCGTGGGGGTCGAGACGTTTAAAGCAGAAGTGGAACGTCGCGCGGGGATCAAGTTCGAACCGATCCGTCCGTATGAATTTACCGGGCGCGGCGATCGTATCGGCTGGGTAAAAGGGATCGACGACAAATGGCACCTGACGCTGTTTATCGAAAATGGCCGAATTCTTGATTATCCGGGACGTCCGCTGAAAACCGGCCTGCTGGAGATCGCAAAGATCCACAAAGGTGATTTCCGCATTACGGCGAACCAGAATCTGATCATCGCCGGTGTACCGGAAAGCGAGAAAGCGAAGATTGAGAAGATCGCCAAAGAGAGCGGATTGATGAATGCCGTCACGCCGCAGCGCGAAAATTCAATGGCCTGCGTGTCATTCCCGACTTGCCCGTTGGCGATGGCGGAAGCGGAGCGTTTCCTGCCGTCGTTTATCGATAACATCGATAATTTAATGGCGAAACATGGTGTCAGCGATGAGCACATCGTGATGCGTGTAACAGGCTGCCCGAACGGTTGTGGTCGCGCGATGCTGGCGGAAGTGGGCCTGGTGGGTAAAGCGCCGGGTCGCTACAACCTGCATCTTGGTGGCAACCGCATTGGAACACGTATCCCGCGTATGTACAAAGAGAACATCACCGACACTGAAATTCTTGCGGTGATAGATGAACTGATTGGGCGCTGGGCGAAAGAGCGCGAAGCGGGTGAAGGCTTCGGCGACTTTACGGTGCGTGCGGGCATCATTCGCCCGGTGCTCGATCCGGCGCGTGATTTGTGGGATTAACCATCAGTCCAGTCTTGTAGGCCTGATAAGACGCGTAAGCGTCGCATCAGGCAAGGCAAACAGTGAGGAATCTATGTCCAAACTCGATCTAAATGCCCTGAACGAACTGCCGAAGGTAGATCGCATTCTGGCGCTGGTGGAAACTAACGCCGAGCTTGAAAAACTGGATGCTGAAGGCCGCGTTGCCTGGGCGCTGGATAATCTGCCCGGTGAATATGTGCTTTCTTCCAGCTTCGGTATCCAGGCGGCGGTTAGCCTGCATCTGGTGAATCAGATTCGCCCGGATATTCCGGTGATCCTCACCGATACGGGTTATTTGTTCCCGGAAACCTACCGTTTTATCGATGAGTTAACGGACAAACTCAAGCTCAACCTGAAAGTGTACCGCGCTACCGAAAGCGCCGCCTGGCAGGAAGCACGCTACGGCAAACTGTGGGAACAGGGCGTTGAAGGCATTGAAAAGTACAACGATATCAACAAAGTCGAACCGATGAACCGGGCGCTGAAAGAACTGAACGCACAAACCTGGTTTGCTGGCCTGCGCCGTGAACAATCCGGCAGCCGCGCTAATTTACCGGTGTTGGCAATTCAGCGTGGCGTATTTAAAGTGCTGCCGATTATCGACTGGGATAACCGAACTATTTATCAGTATCTGCAAAAACATGGCCTGAAATATCACCCATTATGGGACGAAGGATATTTATCGGTTGGTGATACCCATACAACCCGTAAATGGGAACCTGGTATGGCGGAAGAAGAAACGCGTTTCTTTGGCTTAAAAAGGGAATGTGGGCTGCACGAAGGGTAAATATTGCCGGATAAAATAAACGCCTCTGTCAGAAATGATGGGGCGTTTTTATTTTGCGAGCAGCATTCCGGCATTTAAACGTGAATATAGCAGGGGAAATCAACAGTTATAGAATGGCGTCGGGTGCTTGAGGCTGTCTGGCGTTAAGCATTCGCGAGGTTCCAGATGGACAAAAGCCCCAGGCGATATATCTATCAACCTGAGGCTTACGTTCGAACCCAAACAATTCGAATGTTAGTCTCTTCTTTGCAGGGAGGCAAGACATGCTGACAAAATATGCCCTTGTGGCAATCATCGTACTGTGTTGTACAGTACTGGGATTCACGCTGATGGTAGGCGACTCGTTGTGTGAGTTGAGTATCAGAGAACGTGGTATGGAGTTTAAGGCAGTTCTCGCTTACGAACCGAAGAAGTAGCCACCACGCGGGGGTAAAACCCCGCGTATTGAATTGTGATGGTTTGGTCTCCTGCACCCTTTTTTTCATTTATATTGTTTTTGTGAATATTATGCCTGTGTTTATTATTTATATATATCACAGATGAAAATCATTGAATTATTCATAATGTAAATATTTTATTGAACGATATATATCACAGATAATTTTTAATATATGCGTAAATATCCTTTAAGTTTTACTGAAGGATAAAAACATTGTGACTTTCTTTGATTTCTGGGGAAAAACCCGACGTGGTGAGAAAGAGGGTGGCGACGATTATCACCTTCTTTGCTGGCATTCGCTGGATGTAGCCGCGATAGGCTATTTAATGGTCAAAAACAACTGTTTCGGGCTGGCTGACTATTTTCGTCAATTAGGTTTCGCTGACACGGATCAGGCAGCACAATTTTTCGCCTGGTTGTTGTGCTGGCACGATACTGGAAAATTTGCCCGCTCATTTCAGCAACTTTACCTGCACCCACAACTCAAGGTTCCGGAAGGCGCAAGAAAGAATTACGAAAAGATCTCTCATTCAACGCTGGGTTACTGGTTGTGGCATCATTATTTAATTGAATGTGAAGAGTTGCTTCCTTCATCTTCACTCTCTTTGCGCAAACTTAAACGGGTAATAGATATGTGGATGCCCGTGACGACCGGGCATCATGGTCGGCCTCCTGACCGTATCGATGAACTGGACAACTTTCTGCCTGAAGACAAAGCTGCCGCACGAGATTTTCTCCTTGAAATCAAGGTACTGTTTCCGCTCATCGAGATCCCTACATTCTGGGATGATGACGAGGGCGTTGAACTTATAAAACATCTTTCCTGGTATATATCTGCAACCGTCGTACTCGCAGACTGGACGGGATCGTCAACGCGGTTTTTTCCACGCGTTGCACAGGTAATGGATATTAAAGAGTACTGGCAGAAGGCTTTAGTTCAGGCTCAAAACGCATTAACCGTCTTTCCTCCAAAAGCAGAAACCGCACCTTTCACTGGAATTAACACGCTGTTTCCTTTTATTGAGAACCCAACACCGTTACAGCAAAAGGTGCTGGATCTGGATATCAGCCAGCCAGGACCACAGTTGTTTATTCTGGAAGATGTGACTGGCGCAGGTAAAACAGAAGCGGCGCTTATCCTGGCGCACAGGTTGATGTCTGCGGGTAACGCTCAGGGGCTGTTTTTTGGTTTGCCGACAATGGCAACGGCCAATGCCATGTACGATAGGCTGGTCAAAACCTGGCTTGCTTTCTATTCGCCGGAATCCCGCCCCAGCCTGGTGCTGGCACACAGCGCTCGTTCGCTAATGGATCGCTTTAACGCATCGCTGTGGTCTGGTGATTTTGTGGGGTCAGAAGAACCGGATGAACAAGCGTTCAGTCAGGGATGTGCGGCCTGGTTTGCTGACAGTAACAAGAAGGCGTTGCTGGCTGAAATTGGCGTCGGCACGCTGGATCAGGCGATGATGGCGGTGATGCCGTTCAAACATAATAATCTGCGGCTTCTGGGGCTGAGTAACAAAATCCTGCTAGCCGATGAGATCCACGCCTGTGACGCTTATATGTCGTGCATTCTTGAAGGGCTGATCGAGCGGCAGGCGCGTGGCGGAAACAGCGTTATTTTGCTTTCTGCTACGTTGTCTCAACAGCAGCGTGACAAACTCGTCGCCGCCTTTGCGCGTGGTGCAGAGGGCCAGCAAGAAGCTCCGTTGCTGGAAAAAGATGATTATCCCTGGCTGACGCATGTCACGAAATCCGATGTGCATTCGCACCGGGTTGCGACGCGCAAAGACGTTGAGCGCAGCGTGAGTGTGGGTTGGCTTCATAGCGAACAAGAGTGTATTGCGCGTATCGAATCGGCGGTAAGCCAGGGGAAATGCATCGCCTGGATTCGGAATTCTGTCGATGACGCCATCCAGGTTCATCGTCAGTTACTTGCCCGCGGCGTCATTCCTGCTTCCAGCCTTTCACTTTTTCATAGCCGCTTTGCTTTTAGCGATCGCCAGCGAATTGAAACGGAGACGCTGGCACGCTTTGGTAAAGAAGACTGTTCACAGCGTGCCGGAAAAGTCCTCATTTGTACTCAGGTCCTGGAGCAGAGCGTCGACTGCGACCTGGACGAAATGATTTCCGACCTTGCCCCTGTTGATTTACTGATCCAGCGAGCAGGGCGATTACAGCGACATATCCGCGATATTAATGGTCAGTTAAAGCGTGACGGTAAAGACGAGCGTCACCCTCCTGTATTGCTGATTCTGGCCCCCGTCTGGAACGACTCTCCGGGTGAAGAATGGTTTGGCTGTGCCATGCGTAACAGTGCATTTGTCTATCCCGATCATGGGCGAATCTGGTTGACGCAGCGTGTGCTGCGTGAACAAGGCGCGATTCAGATGCCACACTCAGCCCGGCTTCTGATTGAATCAGTCTACGGTGAGGACGTGGTAATGCCGGAAGGGTTTGCCCGCAGCGAGCAGGAGCAAGTGGGCAAATACTACTGCGATCGTTCAATGGCTAATAAGTTTGTGCTGAACTTCAGGCCCGGCTATGCCGCCAATATCAACGATTACCTTCCGGAAAAACTGTCGACACGTCTGGCTGAGGAGTCTGTTTCCTTGTGGTTGGCTACCTGTATTGACGGTGTGGTGAAGCCTTATGCCACTGGCGCTCACGCATGGGAAATGAGCGTTGTCAGAGTGCGCCAAAGCTGGTGGAAAAAACATCGGGATGAGTTTTCTTTACTGGAAGGGGATGCGTTCAGGCAGTGGTGCGTTGAACAGCGGCAAGATCCGGAGATGGCAAATGTGATTTTAGTTACCGATGACGAAAGTTGCGGGTATTCGGCTACGGAGGGATTGATTGGCAAGGTTGGTTGAGATGCCTGCGACAGGATTCTCTGAATAGTTGATACACAAAAAAGGATGGAAGGATGGATAACCGACCTGGGATGGTCTTTTTTACGAGAGGATGCGTATGAACTCGTTTTCACTTCTGACAACCCCGTGGTTGCCCGTTCGTTATAAAGACGGAACGACAGGCAAACTGGCGCCAGTCGATCTGGCGGATGAAAATGTTGTCGATATCGCTGCGCCGCGGGCAGATCTCCAGGGGGCGGCATGGCAGTTTTTGCTGGGACTACTACAAACCAGCTTCGCGCCCAAAAATCACGGTCGTTGGGATGATATATGGGAAGACGGACTGGAAGCTGAAAAGCTAAGGGAAGCATTGCTGTCTTTAGAACATGCTTTCCAGTTTGGCCCAGATTCCCCTTCATTTATGCAGGATTTCGAGGCGCTTACGGGAGATAAAGTTCCTGTCGCTTCGTTACTGCCTGAAATTCCCGGCGCTCAAACAACGAAGTTCAATAAAGACCACTTTATTAAGCGTGGCGTGACTGAACACATATGCCCTCATTGTTCCGCGTTAGCGCTGTTTTCCCTACAGTTAAATGCGCCGTCAGGCGGCAAAGGCTATCGCACCGGTTTGCGCGGCGGTGGGCCAATGACGACGCTGATTGAATTACAGGAATATCAGGGCAATCAACAAACACCCTTGTGGCGCAAACTGTGGCTCAACGTGATGCCGCAGGATGAATCTGACTTACCGCTACCCAAAAAATTTGGCGATCTGGTTTTCCCCTGGCTTGGCCCGACGCGTACCAGTGAACTGGCCGGTGCGGTGGTAACTGATGATCAGGTCAACAAACTCCAGGCGTACTGGGGAATGCCTCGGCGCATACGTGTTGATTTTAATACCACGACAGTCGGCAACTGCGATATTTGCGGTGAGCAGAGCGACGCGCTCCTGAGCCTGATGACGACCAAAAATTACGGTGCGAATTATGCCATGTGGCAGCATCCCTTAACGCCCTACCGTATACCACTTAAAGAGGGCGGCGAGCTTTACTCGGTTAAACCACAACCGGGCGGTTTAATCTGGCGCGACTGGCTAGGACTTATCGAAACGGGTAAGTCAGAAAACAATACGGAACTTCCCGCGCTGGTGGTGAAACTCTTTAATGCCAGCAGTCTGAAACAGGCAAAAGTGGGCCTGTGGGGATTTGGCTATGATTTCGACAACATGAAAGCGCGCTGTTGGTACGAACACCATTTCCCGCTACTGCTCAATAAAAAAGAAGGCCAGATACCAAAGCTGCGGCTGGCTGCGCAAACGGCTTCACGGATTCTAAGTCTGTTACGGAGTGCATTGAAAGAAGCATGGTTCTCCGATCCAAAAGGTGCACGGGGTGATTTCAGTTTTGTGGATATCGACTTCTGGAACAAAACTCAGCATCGCTTCCTGAGGTTAGTGCGTCAAATTGAAGAAGGTCAGGAGCCGGATGAATTACTCAGCAAATGGCAAAAGGAAATGTGGTTATTCGCGCGTCAGGATTTTGACGAGCGGGTATTCACTAATCCTTATGAGCCCGTTGATTTGAAACGCGTCATGACCGCGCGCAAGAAATATTTTACAACATCGGCGGAGAAGCAAAGTGCTAAAGCCGCCAGGGAGAAAAAGCAGGAGGCTGCTGAATGAGTATTGTAAAAGAGGAGCACAAAGCCACGCTGCGCAAATGGCACGAGGAATTGCAGGAAAAACGCGGCAATCGTGCCAGTCTGCGGCGTAGTACGACGGTTAATGATGTTTGTTTGTCAGAAGGGTTTCGTTCTCTGCTGATGCAGACCCACACGTTGTGGAAAGTTGAAGCGCAAGAGTGGCGTTTTACCGCACTGGCACTGGTCGCTGCAGTTAGCGCCAATGTAAAAGCCATTGATGAACGGCAGCCTTTTGCCGCGCAGCTGGCGGCAGTAATGTCAGAAGGGCGGTTTTCGCGCCTGTCGGCAGTAAAAACGCCGGATGATTTACTGCGCCAGTTACGTCGCGCGGTCAAATTATTAAACGGTTCCGTCAATCTTATCTCTTTGGCAGACGATATTTTCCGCTGGTGCCAGGAGAGTGACGACCTGCTCAACCATCACCGCCGTCAGCAGCGGCCAACAGAATTTATCCGTATCCGCTGGGCGCTGGAATATTACCAGGCTGGCGACGCCGATAACGAACAAAATTAATAAAGGACTATCTCATGACGACATTTATTCAGCTCCATTTGTTAACCGCTTACCCTGCAGCCAACCTTAACCGTGATGACACCGGTGCGCCGAAAACCGTGGTGCTGGGTGGAGCAACGCGTCTGCGCGTTTCCTCGCAAAGTCTGAAACGTGCGTGGCGCACTTCTGCACTTTTTGAACAGGCGCTGGCGGGCCATATTGGTATTCGTAGTGGGCGTATCGCGCGCGAGGCAGCAACTATCATGATTGAGAAAGGAATCGAAGAAAAAAAAGCCATCGAATGGGCGGCAGATATTGCCGATTATCTTGGTAAAGCCAAAAAAGACAAAAAAACAAAAGATCCGCTCACTAACGCTGAAACTGAACAGCTCGTCCATATCAGCCCTGCAGAATTTGACGCCGTAAAAGCGCTGGCCCATCAACTGGCAGAAGAAAAGCGCGCGCCAAAAGAGGACGATCTCGCTTTGTTACGTAAAGATCGTATGGCGGTAGATATCGCCATGTTTGGTCGTATGCTGGCGAATAAACCCGAGTTTAATGTTGAAGCCGCCTGTCAGGTCGCGCACGCGTTTGGTGTCAGTGAAACGATTGTCGAAGATGATTTTTTCACCGCCGTTGATGATTTGCGCCAGGCCTCTGAAGATGCTGGTGCAGGGCATCTTGGTGAAACTGGGTTTGGTTCTGCGCTGTTCTACACCTATATCTGCATTGATAAAGATCTGCTGGTCGAAAACCTCGGCGGTGACGAAGCATTAGCTAATCAGACCCTGCGCGCCTTTACGGAAGCAGCGTTTAAAGTTTCCCCAACCGGTAAACAAAACAGCTTTGCCAGCCGTGCCTACGCCTCCTGGGCGCTGGCAGAAAAAGGCACCGAACAACCGCGTTCTCTGGCGGCGGCTTTCTATGAACCCATTAATGGCACACGTCAGTTAGATGTGGCAGTGCAGCGTATTACAACGCTTCGCGAAAACATGAATACGGTTTACGAACAGAAGACCGAATGCGCAAGTTTTGACGTGATGAACAAACAGGGAAGCATGAAGGACGTGCTGGACTTTATCTGCGCGTAAGGGGCGGCTTATGAGCCAATATCTGATTTTTCAGCTTCATGGGCCAATGGCATCCTGGGGCGTTGATGCACCCGGTGAGGTGCGTCATACCCATGAACTGCCTTCGCGTTCAGCATTGCTGGGGCTGCTGGCTGCCGGGTTAGGGATACGGCGTGATGACACCGAATGCTTAAACGCGTTTAATCGCCACTATTCACTGGTGGTTTGCGCCAGCCGTAACCAGCGCTGGGCACGGGATTATCACACGGTCCAGATGCCAAAAGAGGTGCGTAAAGCGCGTTATTTCAGCCGTCGCGAAGAGTTGAGCGACCCTGATCTTCTAAGCGCGATTATCTCCCGGCGCGACTACTACACCGATGCCTGGTGGATGGTGGCCGTGGCAACAACAGCTGATGCGCCTTACAGCCTCGAACAGTTGCAGGAAGGTTTACGCCATCCGGTTTTTCCGCTTTATCTGGGGCGAAAAAGCCATCCGCTGGCGTTACCCCTTGCGCCGTTACTGCTCGAAGGCAACGCGTCTGATGCCTTACGTACCGCATATCAACAGTATCAGGATCGTTTCCACGAACTAAAAGTCTCACTCCCGAAACTTCAGGATGAATGCTGGTGGGAAGGGGAGCACGATGGCCTGGTCGCGAGCAAAATATTACGCCGCCGGGATGTTCCTTTAAATCGTCAGCAGTGGCTGTTTGGGGAACGCACCGTCAATCAGGGGCCGTGGCTCAGCAAGGAGGAACCATGTACCTCTCAAGAATAACCTTACATACCGGCCAGCTTTCGCCTGCGCAGTTACTGCATCTGGTGGATCGCGGTGAATATGTGATGCATCAGTGGCTGTGGGATCTTTTCCCTGGCGGCAAAGAAAGGCAATTTCTTTATCGTCGGGAAGAACTCCAGGGCGCGTTTCGCTTTTTTGTCCTGTCGCAGGAACGCCCGGCGGAAAGTGAAACGTTCACCATCGAATGCCGGTCATTTGCGCCGGAACTGCGTACCGGACAATCCCTTTTTTTCAACCTGCGAGCGAATCCAACAGTCTGTAAAGCGGGTAAGCGCCACGATCTGCTGATGGAGGCGAAACGGCAGGTGAGGGGGCAGGCGGAAGGAAGAAATGTCTGGTTGCATCAACAACAGGCGGCGCTGGACTGGCTGGCAGCGCAGGAGGAGAGAAGCGGTTTTACACTGCTGGATACCTCGGTCGATGCCTACCGACAACAGCAACTGCGGCGGGAAAACTCCCGGCAACTGATCCAGTTCAGTAGCGTGGATTATACAGGGATGCTTACAGTCACCGATCCAGGGTTATTTCTGCAACGTCTCTGCCTGGGGTATGGCAAAAGCCGGGCGTTCGGCTGTGGTCTGATGTTAATCAAACCCGGAGCAGAGGCGTGACGTTTGTACCACTGAGTCCGATCCCGTTAAAAGATCGCACCTCCATGATCTTCCTCCAGTACGGTCAAATCGACGTACTGGACGGGGCTTTCGTGCTGATCGACAAAACAGGGATCCGCACGCATATTCCGGTGGGATCGGTCGCTTGCATTATGCTCGAACCAGGAACGAGAGTTTCCCACGCGGCGGTGCATCTGGCCGCCACGGTGGGAACACTGCTGGTCTGGGTCGGTGAAGCGGGCGTTCGCGTTTACTCCTCCGGACAACCCGGTGGAGCGCGTGCTGATAAATTACTCTACCAGGCAAAGCTGGCTTTAACGGAAGATTTACGCTTGAAGGTGGTGCGCAAAATGTATGAATTACGTTTTCGTGAACCTCCGCCAGCTCGCCGTTCAGTGGAGCAGTTACGGGGAATTGAGGGATCCCGTGTTCGCCAGACCTATGCATTACTGGCGAAGCAATATGGTGTGAAATGGAATGGTCGCAAATACGATCCTAAAGACTGGGAAAAAGGCGATGTTGTGAATCGCTGCATCAGTGCTGCCACATCATGTCTGTACGGTATATCTGAAGCGGCGGTATTAGCCGCGGGATATGCGCCCGCTATTGGATTTATCCATAGTGGCAAACCGCTTTCATTTGTTTATGACATAGCCGATATCATTAAATTTGATACGGTTGTGCCAAAGGCATTTGAAATAGCGGCAAGACACCCGGCAGAACCTGATAAAGAAGTGAGACTGGCCTGCCGTGATATTTTCCGTAGTAGTAAATTAACGGGCAAATTAATTCCGTTAATTGAGGAAGTCCTTGACGCCGGTGAAATTGAACCACCACAACCTGCGCCGGATATGTTACCGCCAGCTATCCCGGAACCTGAAACGCTGGGTGATAGTGGTCACCGGGGGCGCAGCGGATGAGCATGGTCGTGGTTGTTACAGAAAATGTTCCGCCGCGCTTACGTGGACGGCTCGCGATCTGGCTACTGGAAGTGCGTGCTGGTGTTTATGTTGGTGATACATCCAAACGTATTCGGGAGATGATCTGGCAGCAAATCTCCCAACTGGCAGGTTGCGGAAATGTGGTCATGGCCTGGGCGACCAATACCGAGTCGGGTTTTGAATTTCAGACCTGGGGTGAAAACAGACGTATTCCGGTGGATTTGGATGGGTTACGGTTGGTTTCGTTTCTTCCTGTTGAGAATCAATAAGTTACCCGTTCTTTAAAAATAAGGAAATGTTTGAATTTAGTTGGTAGATTGTTGATGTGGAATAAAATTGTTTAAAAACAGATACGTATGCTTAGTGTGTTCCCCGCGCCAGCGGGGATAAACCGCTGGCAGCACTGCGGGAAATATTGTTGCTGCTGTGTTCCCCGCGCCAGCGGGGATAAACCTTAAATGTTAAGTATTCTGACCCGCCTCACGCCGTGTTCCCCGCGCCAGCGGGGATAAACCGATACCCGGTAGCAATTTACTCAACGTGGCGTTGTGTTCCCCGCGCCAGCGGGGATAAACCGCGGGCCAACTCCCGCAGGTTTTCGCTATACGGGTGTTCCCCGCGCCAGCGGGGATAAACCGAGACATACCGCATTTTCAATTGTCTCCGCACCGTGTTCCCCGCGCCAGCGGGGATAAACCGCGAAACCCGCCCCGGTTGAAAAAGTCGCCAGTGTGTTCCCCGCGCCAGCGGGGATAAACCGAGTTGACGGGTAAAGCGGCGGTATACGGCGACGTGTTCCCCGCGCCAGCGGGGATAAACCGACTGTTGAACATGGATTTCGTGCCGTCCAGTTGTGTTCCCCGCGCCAGCGGGGATAAACCGAAAATAGTGAATGATGTATTTTTTCTCTATCGGTGTTCCCCGCGCCAGCGGGGATAAACCGCACGGTTAAAATTTGCCGCCGTTATTGCTGGGCGTGTTCCCCGCGCCAGCGGGGATAAACCGGGTCAATTGTCCGCGTTCGTCGGCCAGTCCATGTGTTCCCCGCGCCAGCGGGGATAAACCTTTCAGTGATGCGTTTTCACTTTCCAGTGCTGCGTGTTCCCCGCGCCAGCGGGGATAAACCGTGGTCATTATAGGTTAACCTATAATTTAAGCAGTGTTCCCCGCGCCAGCGGGGATAAACCGTCGACAATGGATAAGTTGACTTCAGGTCTGGGGAGTTCCCCGCGCCAGCGGGAATAAACCGTGCAGTACGCCTGATGACAAACCAAGCATCGGGAGTTCCCCCGCGTCAGCGGGGGAACTCCCAGCTCCCATTTTCAAACGCCTCATGACGCCTTCGCCAGTTCCTTCACCAGCGGTAGCATTATCCGCATAACGTCACGGCAGCGACGTTCTATTCTTCCAGGAAGCGCCTTATCAATATGCTGTTGATTATCAAGCCTTACATCATGCCAGCTATTTCCCGCCGGGAAGGCCGGTGTTTTTGCGCGTTGCTGATAACCATCTTTATTTCCCAGATTCCAGTTTGTTGCCTCCACCGAAAGTACCGCAATACCGGCTTTGTCGAAAACTTCTGCATCGTTACAGCACCCGGTGCCTTTCGGATAGTTTTTATTCAAACCTGGATTTGTTGTCGCTGCAATCCCATGATTATGCGCAATTGCCAGCGCTCGATCACGGGTTAATTTCCTGACAGCCTCTGGTGTATTTACACCACTATTAAAATACAATTTATCGCCAACAATTAAGTTATCGAGATTAATCACCAGCAGCGTATTTTTCTTTTCAGTATCGCTCATGCGCTTGAGTAAATTCTCAGCGCCTAATTTCCCTTCTTCTTCTCCACTGGTTGCCACAAAACGAATACCATACTCGGTAGGCGTATTTTTCAGACGTTCAGCCAGTTCCAGCATGACACCTAAACCTGCGGCGTTATCATCCATTCCTTGTAATGTCAGCCCGCCGAGATTGGCATCGGCGTCGGCATCGCTCAGTGGAGCGTACGTATCAAGATGCGCCATAATAATGATCTGCTGCGGCGCTTTGCCTTCATGAGCGGCAATCACCGTACTTCCCGTCACGTTGTGCCAGTTTTTGCGGTTATCGCGGGCGGTGTAAATATATCGGCTATTAAATGTCCGAATATCACTGCGATAACCCATCTGTTGAAACTGTTGGCGAATATAATCGGCAGATAACATTTCTGCAGGAGTTCCGGTCATGCGTCCCGGAAAGAAAGTAGCAATATGTCGTGCCTGTGTATTAGCAAAATCACCAGGTTTAGGTGACGAGGCGTGTACGGGGAGAATAAAGCATACGCCGAGCGCCAGGGCAGCGGTACGGTGGCGCAATGCGGAAAACATAGTGAGTCCTTAAATACCATGCAAATTTTTTTACCGCCATAGTATGAAACTGCCGCTGCGCTAAAACAATTTCAAATCTTCCTAAACGCCCGAAATCCGGTGCCTTAAGCACTTTTTGATATTAGCTTTGCCAAATCGTTATTCCGTTAAGGAACTACTCATTCTAATTGGTAATTTCATTCGTTCTCTTACGCTCCCTATAGTCGAAACATCTGATGGCAAGAAAATAGCGGTATTGCAAAGGAACGGTTATGGATCAAAAACGACTTACTCACCTGCGGCAACTGGAGGCGGAAAGCATCCACATTATTCGCGAGGTGGCGGCAGAATTCTCAAATCCGGTGATGCTCTACTCTATCGGTAAAGATTCCAGCGTCATGCTGCATCTGGCGCGCAAGGCGTTTTATCCGGGTACGCTGCCTTTCCCTCTGCTGCATGTTGATACTGGCTGGAAATTCCGCGAGATGTATGAGTTCCGCGATCGTACGGCTAAAGCCTATGGCTGCGAGTTGCTGGTGCATAAAAACCCGGAAGGCGTGGCGATGGGGATTAATCCATTCGTACACGGCAGCGCAAAACATACCGATATTATGAAAACCGAAGGTTTGAAGCAGGCGTTGAACAAGTACGGTTTTGATGCCGCCTTCGGTGGCGCACGTCGTGACGAAGAGAAATCCCGCGCTAAGGAGCGAATCTACTCTTTCCGTGACCGCTTCCATCGCTGGGACCCGAAAAATCAGCGCCCGGAGTTGTGGCACAACTACAACGGGCAAATTAACAAAGGCGAAAGCATCCGCGTTTTCCCGCTCTCTAACTGGACCGAGCAGGATATCTGGCAATACATCTGGCTGGAAAATATCGACATTGTCCCGCTGTATCTCGCTGCTGAACGTCCGGTTCTGGAACGCGACGGTATGTTGATGATGATTGATGACAACCGTATCGACCTGCAACCGGGCGAAGTGATTAAAAAACGGATGGTGCGTTTCCGTACGCTGGGCTGCTGGCCGCTGACCGGCGCGGTGGAGTCAAATGCGCAAACACTGCCGGAAATCATCGAAGAGATGCTGGTTTCCACCACCAGTGAACGTCAGGGGCGCGTGATTGACCGCGACCAGGCAGGTTCTATGGAGCTGAAAAAACGTCAGGGGTATTTTTAAGATGAACACTGCACTTGCACAACAAATTGCCAATGAAGGCGGCGTTGAAGCCTGGATGATTGCGCAACAACATAAAAGTCTGCTGCGTTTTCTGACCTGTGGTAGCGTCGATGACGGCAAAAGTACCCTGATTGGTCGCCTGCTGCACGATACCCGCCAAATCTACGAAGATCAGCTCTCATCGCTGCATAACGACAGTAAACGTCACGGTACCCAGGGCGAAAAACTGGATCTGGCACTGCTGGTGGATGGCCTGCAAGCTGAGCGTGAACAGGGCATCACCATTGATGTGGCTTACCGCTATTTCTCCACCGAGAAGCGTAAATTTATTATCGCCGACACCCCAGGACACGAGCAGTACACCCGCAATATGGCGACTGGCGCATCGACATGCGATCTGGCGATCTTACTGATCGATGCCCGTAAAGGCGTGCTCGATCAAACCCGTCGTCACAGTTTTATCTCCACACTGTTGGGGATCAAACATCTGATCGTGGCGATCAACAAAATGGATCTGGTGGATTACAGCGAAGAGACGTTCACCCGTATTCGTGAAGATTATCTGACTTTTGCCGGGCAGCTGCCGGGTAATCTGGATATCCGCTTTGTGCCGCTCTCCGCACTGGAAGGCGACAACGTGGCTTCGCAAAGTGAAAGTATGCCGTGGTACAGCGGTCCGACACTGCTCGAAGTGCTGGAAACCGTGGAAATCCAGCGAGTGGTGGATGCTCAGCCAATGCGCTTTCCGGTGCAGTACGTTAACCGCCCGAATCTCGATTTTCGTGGCTATGCCGGAACGCTGGCATCCGGTCGCGTGGAAGTCGGACAACGTGTCAAAGTGCTGCCCTCTGGTGTGGAATCAAACGTCGCGCGGATCGTGACCTTTGATGGCGATCGCGAAGAAGCCTTTGCCGGAGAAGCGATCACCCTGGTGCTAACGGATGAGATCGACATCAGCCGTGGTGATCTGCTGCTGGCGGCAGACGAAGCGCTACCGGCAGTGCAGAGCGCGTCGGTGGATGTGGTGTGGATGGCGGAACAGCCACTTTCCCCTGGACAAAGCTACGACATCAAAATTGCCGGTAAGAAGACGCGTGCCCGTGTTGATGGTATTCGCTATCAGGTTGATATTAATAACCTTACTCAACGCGAAGTTGAAAATCTGCCGCTAAACGGCATTGGTTTGGTGGATCTCACTTTTGACGAGCCGCTGGTGTTAGATCGTTATCAGCAAAACCCGGTTACTGGTGGTCTGATTTTTATCGATCGCCTGAGCAATGTGACCGTGGGTGCCGGTATGGTGCACGAGCCAGTTAGCCAGGCTACTGCTGCGGCATCTGAATTCAGTGCATTCGAACTGGAATTGAATGCCCTGGTCCGTCGTCATTTCCCGCACTGGGGCGCTCGCGATTTACGGGGAGATAAATAATGGCGCTGCATGACGAAAACGTCGTCTGGCATAGCCATCCGGTCACAGTGCAACAACGCGAGCAACACCACGGTCATCGTGGTGTTGTGTTGTGGTTTACCGGCCTATCCGGGTCCGGTAAATCCACGGTCGCCGGGGCGCTGGAGGAGGCGTTACATAACCTTGGTGTCAGTACGTATTTGCTGGATGGCGACAACGTCCGCCACGGCTTATGCAGCGATCTCGGTTTTAGCGATGCCGATCGTAAAGAGAATATCCGTCGCGTCGGTGAAGTGGCGAATTTAATGGTTGAAGCTGGACTGGTGGTGCTGACCGCTTTTATCTCGCCACACCGCGCCGAACGCCAGATGGTTCGCGAACGCGTAGGAGAAGGGCGTTTTATCGAAGTGTTTGTCGATACGCCGCTGGCGATTTGCGAGGCCCGCGATCCAAAAGGCTTATATAAGAAAGCACGTGCCGGTGAACTGCGTAACTTTACGGGAATAGATTCCGTTTACGAAGCACCTGAATCGGCAGAAATTCATCTCAATGGTGAACAATTAGTAACAAATTTGGTACAGCAATTATTAGATCTGTTGAGACAGAACGATATTATCAGATCCTGAGACACCACCGGGTTTCCATGCCCGGTCCGTCAAAGTTACAGGATCAAATATGCGTAATAGCCATAACATTACACTAACAAATAACGACAGCCTTACTGAGGATGAAGAAACCACATGGTCACTGCCAGGTGCTGTGGTTGGTTTTGTCTCCTGGTTATTTGCGCTGGCGATGCCGATGTTGATTTATGGCTCTAACACGCTGTTCTTCTTTATCTACACTTGGCCTTTCTTTCTGGCACTGATGCCTGTCGCGGTGGTGGTGGGGATTGCACTGCATTCATTGATGGACGGAAAGCTACGCTACAGTATTGTTTTCACCCTGGTGACAGTCGGCATTATGTTTGGCGCACTGTTTATGTGGCTACTGGGCTAATTTGTACTTTCCCGTCTCCTCTGTTCATAATTCAAACCGTAACGAATAATGAGATTATGTTCTGCACGCCCTGGGTATACGTAACAATGGACAAATGTGGTACATTTGCCCGCGTTGTCGCGGTATCCCCAACAGAGGATGTAGAGTCGTCTTCGGATGCATGGGATGAAGATGCCGTTTTTCAGGGGGCAGGATGGGTAAACTAACGCTGCTGTTGCTGGCTATTCTGGTCTGGCTACAGTATTCGCTGTGGTTCGGTAAGAACGGTATACATGACTATACCCGCGTCAATGATGATGTGGCGGCACAGCAAGCTACAAACGCGAAACTTAAAGCGCGAAACGATCAACTTTTTGCCGAAATTGACGATCTCAATGGCGGCCAGGAGGCGCTCGAAGAGCGTGCGCGTAATGAACTCAGCATGACCAGGCCGGGCGAAACTTTTTATCGTCTGGTGCCTGACGCGTCGAAACGCGCACAGTCTGCGGGGCAAAACACTCGATAAATCAGCCCGGGAATTAACATGGCAACCACTCATTTGGATGTTTGCGCCGTGGTTCCGGCGGCCGGATTTGGCCGTCGAATGCAAACGGAATGTCCTAAGCAATATCTCTCAATCGGTAATCAAACCATTCTTGAACACTCGGTGCATGCGCTGCTGGCGCATCCCCGGGTGACTCGTGTCGTCATTGCCATAAGTCCTGGCGATAGCCGCTTTGCACAACTTCCTCTGGCGAATCATCCGCAAATCACCGTTGTAGATGGCGGTAATGAGCGTGCCGATTCGGTACTGGCAGGTCTGAAAGTCGCTGGCGATGCGCAGTGGGTATTGGTGCATGACGCCGCTCGTCCTTGTCTGCATCAGGATGACCTCGCGCGATTGTTGGCGTTGAGCGAAACCAGCCGCACGGGGGGGATCCTCGCCGCACCAGTGCGCGATACGATGAAACGTGCCGAACCGGGCAAAAATGCCATTGCTCATACCGTTGATCGCAACGGCTTATGGCACGCGCTGACGCCGCAATTTTTCCCTCGTGAGCTGTTACATGACTGCCTGACGCGCGCTCTAAATGAAGGCGCTACCATTACCGACGAAGCCTCGGCGCTGGAATATTGCGGATTTCATCCGCAGTTGGTCGAAGGCCGCGCGGATAACATTAAAGTCACGCGCCCGGAAGATTTGGCACTGGCCGAGTTTTACCTCACCCGAACCATCCATCAGGAGAATACATAATGCGAATTGGACACGGTTTTGACGTACACGCCTTTGGCGGTGAAGGCCCAATTATCATTGGTGGCGTACGCATTCCTTACGAAAAAGGATTGCTGGCGCATTCTGATGGCGACGTGGCGCTCCATGCGTTGACCGATGCATTGCTTGGCGCGGCGGCGCTGGGGGATATCGGCAAACTGTTCCCGGATACCGATCCGGCATTTAAAGGTGCCGATAGCCGCGAGCTGCTACGCGAAGCCTGGCGTCGTATTCAGGCGAAGGGTTATACCCTTGGCAACGTCGATGTCACTATCATCGCTCAGGCACCGAAGATGTTGCCGCACATTCCACAAATGCGCGTGTTTATTGCCGAAGATCTCGGCTGCCATATGGATGATGTTAACGTGAAAGCCACTACTACGGAAAAATTAGGATTTACCGGGCGTGGGGAAGGGATTGCCTGTGAAGCGGTGGCGCTACTCATTAAGGCAACAAAATGATTGAGTTTGATAATCTCACTTACCTCCACGGTAAACCGCAAGGTACCGGGCTGCTGAAAGCCAATCCGGAAGACTTTGTGGTGGTGGAAGATTTGGGCTTTGAGCCTGATGGTGAAGGTGAGCATATTCTGGTTAGAATCCTCAAAAACGGCTGTAATACCCGTTTTGTGGCGGATGCACTGGCGAAATTCCTGAAAATTCATGCCCGTGAAGTCAGCTTCGCTGGGCAAAAAGACAAACATGCTGTTACGGAACAGTGGTTATGCGCTCGCGTGCCAGGCAAAGAGATGCCCGATCTCAGTGCTTTTCAACTGGAAGGCTGCCAGGTGCTGGAGTATGCGCGGCACAAGCGCAAGCTGCGTTTAGGCGCGCTGAAAGGTAACGCCTTTACCCTGGTTCTGCGCGAAGTGAGCAATCGCGATGACGTTGAACAACGTCTGATCGATATTTGCGTAAAAGGTGTACCGAACTACTTCGGTGCCCAACGTTTTGGGATTGGCGGTAGCAACTTGCAGGGCGCGCTGCGCTGGGCGCAAACCAATACTTCGGTGCGCGATCGCAATAAACGGAGTTTTTGGTTGTCGGCAGCCCGCAGTGCGTTGTTTAATCAGATTGTTGCTGAGCGCCTCAAAAAAGCAGACGTTAATCAAGTTGTTGACGGCGATGCGCTACAATTAGCCGGACGTGGCAGCTGGTTTGTTGCCTCCAATGAAGAACTGGCGGAATTACAGCGTCGCGTCAACGATAAAGAGCTGATGATTACTGCTGCATTGCCGGGCAGTGGCGAATGGGGAACTCAGCGTGAAGCGCTGGCATTCGAACAAGCAGCTGTCGCCGAAGAAACTGAATTGCAAGCCTTACTGGTGCGAGAAAAAGTTGAAGCCTCGCGCAGAGCGATACTGCTGTATCCGCAACAATTAAGCTGGAACTGGTGGGATGACGTCACCGTAGAAATCCGTTTCTGGCTTCCGGCAGGCAGTTTTGCGACCAGCGTTGTCAGGGAACTTATCAACACAACAGGTGATTATGCGCATATTGCTGAGTAATGATGACGGGGTACATGCACCCGGTATACAAACGCTGGCGAAAGCCTTGCGTGAGTTTGCTGACGTTCAGGTGGTCGCCCCCGATCGTAACCGCAGCGGCGCTTCAAATTCTCTGACACTGGAATCCTCCTTGCGCACGTTTACCTTTGAAAATGGTGATATTGCTGTGCAAATGGGAACCCCGACCGATTGCGTCTATCTTGGCGTGAATGCTCTGATGCGTCCGCGCCCGGACATTGTTGTGTCGGGGATTAACGCCGGGCCGAATCTGGGGGATGATGTTATCTATTCCGGTACGGTAGCCGCCGCGATGGAGGGCCGTCATTTAGGCTTTCCGGCGCTTGCTGTCTCGCTTGACGGGCATAAACATTACGACACTGCCGCGGCGGTAACCTGTTCCATTTTGCGAGCTCTGTGTAAAGAGCCGCTGCGCACCGGGCGTATTCTCAATATTAACGTACCGGATTTACCGTTGGATCAAATCAAAGGTATTCGCGTGACGCGCTGCGGTACCCGACATCCGGCAGATCAGGTGATCCCGCAGCAAGATCCGCGCGGCAATACGCTGTACTGGATTGGCCCGCCGGGTGGTAAGTGCGATGCCGGTCCGGGGACCGATTTTGCTGCGGTAGATGAGGGCTATGTCTCTATCACGCCGCTGCATGTGGATTTAACTGCGCATAGCGCGCAAGATGTGGTTTCAGACTGGTTAAACAGCGTGGGAGTTGGCACGCAATGGTAAGCAGACGCGTACAAGCACTTCTGGATCAATTACGTGCGCAAGGTATTCAGGATGAGCAGGTGCTGAATGCACTTGCCGCCGTGCCGCGTGAAAAATTCGTTGATGAAGCGTTTGAACAAAAAGCCTGGGACAATATCGCCTTGCCGATAGGTCAGGGGCAGACAATTTCGCAGCCGTATATGGTGGCGCGAATGACCGAATTACTCGAGCTGACGCCGCAGTCGCGGGTGCTGGAAATTGGCACCGGTTCGGGATATCAAACGGCAATTCTGGCGCATCTTGTTCAGCATGTTTGCTCGGTTGAACGTATTAAAGGCTTGCAGTGGCAGGCGCGTCGCCGCCTGAAAAACCTTGATTTACATAATGTTTCAACCCGTCATGGCGATGGATGGCAAGGTTGGCAGGCACGTGCGCCGTTTGACGCTATCATTGTTACGGCGGCACCGCCGGAAATTCCAACTGCGCTAATGACGCAGCTGGACGAAGGCGGGATTCTCGTCTTACCCGTAGGGGAGGAGCACCAGTATTTGAAACGGGTGCGTCGTCGGGGAGGCGAATTTATTATCGATACCGTGGAGGCCGTGCGCTTTGTCCCTTTAGTGAAGGGTGAGCTGGCTTAAAACGTGAGGAAATACCTGGATTTTTCCTGGTTATTTTGCCGCAGGTCAGCGTATCGTGAACATCTTTTCCAGTGTTCAGTATGGTGCCTTGCACGGTAATTATGTCACTGGTTATTAACCAATTTTTCTTGGGGGATAAATGAGCGCGGGAAGCCCAAAATTCACCGTTCGCCGCATTGCGGCATTGTCACTGGTTTCGCTATGGCTGGCAGGCTGTTCTGACACTTCAAATCCACCGGCACCGGTCAGCTCCGTTAATGGCAATGCGCCTGCAAATAGCAATTCTGGTATGTTGATTACGCCGCCGCCGAAAATGGGGACGACGTCTACAGCGCAGCAACCGCAAATTCAGCCGGTACAGCAGCCACAAATTCAATCTGCACAACAACCGCAAATCCAGCCTGTGCAGCCAGTAGCTCAGCAGCCGGTACAGATGGAAAACGGACGAATCGTCTACAACCGTCAGTATGGGAACATTCCGAAAGGCAGTTATAGCGGCAGTACATACACCGTGAAAAAAGGCGACACGCTTTTCTATATCGCCTGGATTACTGGCAATGATTTCCGTGACCTTGCTCAGCGCAACAATATTCAGGCACCATACGCGCTGAATGTAGGTCAGACCTTACAGGTGGGTAATGCTTCCGGTACGCCAATCACTGGTGGAAATGCCATTACCCAGGCCGATGCAGCAGAGCAAGGAGTTGTGATCAAGCCTGCACAAAATTCCACCGTTGCTGTTGCGTCGCAACCGACAATTACGTATTCTGAGTCTTCGGGTGAACAGAGTGCTAACAAAATGTTGCCGAACAACAAGCCAACTGGGACCACGGTCACAGCGCCTGTCACGGTACCAACAGCAAGCACAACCGAGCCGACTGTCAGCAGTACATCAACCAGTGCGCCTATCTCCACCTGGCGCTGGCCGACTGAGGGCAAAGTGATCGAAACCTTTGGTGCTTCTGAGGGGGGCAACAAGGGGATTGATATCGCAGGCAGCAAAGGACAGGCAATTATCGCGACCGCAGATGGCCGCGTTGTTTATGCCGGTAACGCGCTGCGCGGCTACGGTAATCTGATTATCATCAAACATAATGATGATTACCTGAGTGCCTACGCCCATAACGACACAATGCTGGTCCGGGAACAACAAGAAGTGAAGGCGGGGCAAAAAATAGCGACTATGGGTAGCACCGGAACCAGTTCAACACGCTTGCATTTTGAAATTCGTTACAAGGGGAAATCCGTAAACCCGCTGCGCTATTTGCCGCAGCGATAAATCGGCGGAACCAGGCTTTTGCTTGAATGTTCCGTCAAGGGATCACGGGTAGGAGCCACCTTATGAGTCAGAATACGCTGAAAGTTCATGATTTAAATGAAGATGCGGAATTTGATGAGAACGGAGTTGAGGTTTTTGACGAAAAGGCCTTAGTAGAAGAGGAACCCAGTGATAACGATTTGGCCGAAGAGGAACTGTTATCGCAAGGGGCCACACAGCGTGTGTTGGACGCGACTCAGCTTTACCTTGGTGAGATTGGTTATTCACCACTGTTAACGGCCGAAGAAGAAGTTTATTTTGCGCGTCGCGCACTGCGAGGAGATGTTGCCTCCCGCCGCCGGATGATCGAGAGTAACTTGCGTCTGGTGGTAAAAATTGCCCGCCGTTATGGCAATCGTGGTCTGGCTTTGCTGGATCTTATCGAAGAGGGCAACCTGGGGCTGATCCGCGCGGTAGAGAAGTTTGACCCGGAACGTGGTTTCCGCTTCTCAACATACGCAACCTGGTGGATTCGCCAGACGATCGAACGGGCGATTATGAACCAAACCCGTACTATTCGTTTGCCGATTCACATCGTAAAGGAGCTGAACGTTTACCTGCGAACCGCACGCGAGTTGTCCCATAAACTGGACCACGAACCAAGTGCGGAAGAGATCGCAGAGCAGCTGGATAAGCCAGTTGATGACGTCAGCCGTATGCTTCGTCTTAACGAGCGCATTACCTCGGTAGACACCCCGCTGGGTGGAGATTCCGAAAAAGCGTTGCTGGACATCCTGGCCGATGAAAAAGAAAACGGCCCGGAAGATACCACGCAAGATGACGATATGAAACAAAGCATCGTCAAATGGCTGTTCGAACTGAACGCCAAACAGCGTGAAGTGCTGGCACGTCGATTCGGTTTGCTGGGGTACGAAGCGGCAACACTGGAAGATGTAGGTCGTGAAATTGGCCTCACCCGTGAACGTGTTCGCCAGATTCAGGTTGAAGGCCTGCGCCGTTTACGCGAAATCCTGCAAACGCAGGGGCTGAATATCGAAGCGCTGTTCCGCGAATAAGTAAGCATCTGTCAGAAAGGCCAGTCTCTTATGAGGCTGGCTTTTTTCTTTTGTATGGGGAGTTGGTGTGTTTCGTCGCCTGGATAAGACACGTCAGCGTCCCATCCGGCAATCAACATCCTATTTGCTCATCATCTTGCGCACCAGCTGCATAAACAGCTCCTGCTCTTCTCCACTCAAACGCCCCAAAAATTCCTCATCCACACTGTCGCCAATCGGTATCGCCGCAGCAAGTACCTTTTCTCCTTCGGCAGTCAGCCAGACAAAGCGTCGCCGCTTATCAGCGGTGTCATGTTCACGTCTGACTAAGCCACGATTTTCCATTCTTGCCAACATTTCTGCCAGCGTTGCTTTGGTGCTGACGGCTGCTTCCATCAGTGCCACCTGTTCGATACCAGGTTTATCAGCAATGGCGCGCATCACCGCGTACTGTGGTTTAGTCAGGTCAGGTAACTCGTGCTGCCAGCGGGCCGTATGCTGCTGAAAAAGCTGTCGTAACTGATGGAACGCTTTATTTCGTAACGCCATGTAAACTCCGGGCTAATTCTCTGTCGCTATCATAGCGGTTTTTCAGTGACGAAGAAGATGTTGTTACTTTTCAATCCTTGCCGCTGTGGAAATGAAGGAGTATGTTAATAATAACGTTCGTATACGAACAATTAAGAGAGTAAGCAATGAAACTGATCGTCGGGATGACAGGGGCTACCGGTGCGCCTCTTGGTGTGGCATTACTGCAAGCGCTGCGGGAGATGCCGAATGTCGAGACTCATCTGGTGATGTCGAAGTGGGCGAAAACCACTATTGAACTGGAAACGCCTTACAGCGCTCGCGATGTTGCCGCCCTCGCTGACTTCAGCCATAACCCGGCGGATCAGGCTGCGACCATCTCTTCCGGCTCCTTTCGTACCGACGGCATGATCGTTATTCCATGTAGTATGAAAACGCTCGCCGGTATCCGCGCTGGTTACGCCGACGGCCTGGTAGGGCGCGCGGCGGATGTCGTGCTCAAAGAGGGCCGCAAACTGGTGCTGGTGCCGCGTGAAATGCCGCTTAGCACCATCCATCTCGAAAATATGCTCGCACTTTCGCGCATGGGCGTGGCGATGGTGCCGCCCATGCCTGCCTTTTATAACCATCCCGAAACGGTAGATGACATTGTCCACCACGTGGTAGCCCGCGTGCTGGATCAATTTGGCCTCGAACATCCTCACGCCAGGCGCTGGCAAGGGTTGCCGCAGGCCCGGAATTTTTCTCAGGAGAATGAATAATGGCATTTGATGATTTACGCAGCTTCTTACAGGCGCTTGATGACCACGGCCAGTTACTGAAAATCAGCGAAGAGGTGAATGCCGAGCCGGATCTGGCTGCCGCTGCCAACGCCACCGGGCGCATCGGTGACGGTGCACCGGCGCTGTGGTTTGATAATATTCGCGGCTTTACCGATGCGCGCGTGGCGATGAACACCATCGGCTCCTGGCAGAACCACGCGATTTCCCTCGGGCTGCCACCGAACACACCGGTTAAAAAACAGATTGATGAGTTTATCCGCCGCTGGGATAACTTTCCCATTGCCCCGGAACGCCGCGCCAATCCTGCCTGGGCGCAGAACACCGTCGATGGCGACGAGATCAACCTGTTCGATATTCTGCCACTGTTTCGTTTAAACGATGGCGATGGCGGTTTCTATCTCGACAAAGCGTGCGTGGTTTCCCGCGATCCGCTTGATCCGGATAACTTCGGCAAGCAGAACGTCGGCATCTACCGTATGGAAGTGAAGGGTAAGCGTAAGCTCGGCCTGCAACCGGTGCCGATGCACGATATCGCCCTGCATCTGCATAAAGCGGAAGAACGTGGTGAAGATTTGCCAATTGCCATCACGCTGGGTAACGATCCGATCATCACCCTGATGGGCGCCACCCCGCTGAAATACGATCAATCAGAGTACGAAATGGCGGGCGCGCTACGCGAAAGCCCGTACCCGATCGCCACCGCCCCGCTGACCGGTTTTGATGTGCCGTGGGGCTCGGAGGTGATCCTCGAAGGGGTAATCGAAAGCCGCAAACGTGAAATCGAAGGGCCGTTCGGTGAGTTTACCGGGCACTACTCCGGTGGGCGCAACATGACCGTAGTGCGCATCGATAAAGTCTCTTACCGCACCAAACCGATTTTTGAATCGCTCTATCTCGGTATGCCGTGGACCGAAATCGACTACCTGATGGGGCCAGCCACCTGTGTGCCGCTGTATCAGCAACTGAAAGCCGAGTTCCCGGAAGTGCAGGCGGTGAACGCCATGTACACCCACGGCCTGCTGGCGATTATCTCCACCAAAAAACGCTATGGCGGCTTTGCCCGCGCAGTGGGCCTGCGTGCGATGACCACGCCGCACGGTCTGGGTTATGTGAAGATGGTGATTATGGTCGATGAAGACGTTGACCCGTTCAACCTGCCGCAGGTGATGTGGGCGCTCTCGTCGAAAGTGAACCCGGCAGGGGATCTGGTGCAGTTGCCGAATATGTCAGTACTGGAACTCGACCCTGGCTCAAGCCCGGCGGGGATCACCGACAAGCTGATTATCGACGCCACTACGCCTGTCGCCCCGGACAACCGTGGTCACTACAGCCAGCCGGTGGTGGACTTACCGGAAACCAAAGCCTGGGCTGAAAAACTGACCGCTATGCTGGCCGCACGTAAATAAGGAGAACAAGATGATTTGTCCACGTTGTGCCGATGAACAGATTGAAGTGATGGCGAAATCGCCGGTAAAAGATGTCTGGACGGTCTACCAGTGCCAGCATTGCCTCTATACCTGGCGCGATACCGAACCGCTGCGCCGCACCAGCCGCGAACATTATCCCGAAGCGTTCCGCATGACGCAGAAAGATATTGATGACGCGCCGATGGTGCCGAGCATCCCGCCGCTGCTGGCGGAAGGTAAGCGCTAAATAAAAGGTCCGATGCCCATCGGACCTTTTTATTAAGGTCAAATTACCGCCCATACGCACCAGGTAATTAAGAATCCGGTAAAACCGAGAATGGTCGTTAACACTGTCCAGGTTTTCAGACCGTCTGCTACCGACAACCCCAGATATTTGGTCACAATCCAGAACCCTGAGTCATTAATATGTGACGCGCCAAGCCCACCAAAGCAGGCTGCCAGCGTCACCAATACGCACTGAATCGGATTCAATCCCATCACCGCTTCTGAGAGTAACCCGCCGGTTGTCAGGATTGCTACGGTTGCTGACCCCTGCGATGCACGCAGCGCCAGTGAAATAATAAATGCGGCTGGTAACAGAGGCAGGTCAATCATTTGTAGCATGTTGGCAAGGGCTTTGCCGACGCCCGATTCCACCAGCACTTTGCCAAATACCCCTCCAGCACCAGTAACCAAAATCACTACCGCCGCAGTGGGAAGGGCTGAGCCCATAATGTCGCTGGTGTGTTGTAAGCTCCAGCCGCGACGTAAAGCCAATAACCAGAATGCCAGCACCAGCGCAATCATTAGAGCTACCATTGGTGAGCCGATCAGCTGTAGCGTACCAAGCAGGGGATGCGAAGGCGGCATCAGTGTTGCGGAAACCGTACCCGCCATGATAATCGCGATAGGAATAACAATTAGCGAGGTGACCAGCGCGACGCCCGGTGGATTTATTTTATCGCTTAATTTTGTCGCGCCTTCCTCACTGGCCGGAGCCAGTTGCATCTGTTCCAGTACTTCCACCGACATCGCATATTGGCGCTTATTGATTATTTTCGCTGCAAAGTAGCCAACAATCCCTACGGGAATAGAAATCGCAATACCGATGATGGTTAGCCAGCCGATGTCTGCGTGGAGTAACCCCGCTGCGGCGACAGGGCCTGGATGCGGCGGTACCGCCACATGAACAGTTAGCATGATTCCAGCGACAGGCAGGCCAAATTTGAGTGGCGATATTTTGGCAACCTTGGCAAAACCGTAAATGATTGGCGCAAGAATAATAAAGCCGACATCAAAGAAGACGGGAATACCGAGGAAGAACGCTGCCAGAGTCAGCGCAGCGATAGTTCGTTTGTCACCTAACTTGCGACTGAAATAATTAGCCAGTGACTCTGCACCACCAGAGTGTTCGATCATACGCCCCAGCATAGCGCCCAGACCAATAATAATAGTGACGGAACCAAGCACACCGCCCATCCCGGCGATCATCACTTTACCCACTTCGCCCGCCGGTATACCCGCCGCAAGTGCGACTAACAGGCTGACGAGGAGCAGAGCAACGAATGGTTGTACCTTTGCCTTGATGACCAGCAGCAACAGCATGATTACGCCAGTTAACGCAATGCATAACAATGTAATTGTGGACATGGGAAACCCTGTCTGAAAGTTATAGTTAACCTACCCCATCCGTAGATGGGGGGATGTATGGGTACGTTGTAATTAGGGATTTAACGAATTAGCGCCAGGCGTCAAACCAGCCAAGCCCTTCTTCGGTGAGGCCACGAGGTTTATATTCACAACCGATCCAGCCCTGATATCCCACCTCATCGAACAGGCGGAACAGCCACGGATAGTTGATTTCTCCATCGTCCGGTTCATGTCGATCAGGTAGTCCGGCAATTTGTACGTGCGCATATTTCCCGGCGTAGTCGCGGATTAAATGCGTCAGGTTGCCATCTACTTTTTGCGCATGAAAAGTATCTAGTTGAATAAACACGTTATCTCGCGCAACTTCTTCAACAATAGCCAGTGCCTGATACTGGCTGGAGAAGAGATAATGAGGCTTAACGCCGGGGCTGAGTGCTTCAACCAATATTCGCTTGCCGTGTGGCGCAAAGCGGTCGGCAGCGTAGCGGAGATTATCAATAAATACTGCCCGGTACCGTTCAGCATCTTCGCCAGCGGGCACGACGCCTGCCATCACATGGACTTGTTCACAATTGAGCGCCAATGCATATTCCAGTGCCAGGTCGATGTCTGCGCGTGCTTCGTGCTCACGTCCGGGAAGGGCGGATAATCCCCATTCTCCCGCATTAATATCTCCGGGAGCGGTATTGAACAGCGCCAGTGTCAGATGGTTTTGCACCAGTTGCTTTTGGATTTGCAGGGGGGAGTAGTCATAGGGAAACAGAAATTCCACAGCATCGAACCCGGCTTTTCGCGCTGCGGCGAAGCGTTCAATAAAAGGCACTTCGGTGAACATCATGGATAAATTAGCTGCAAAACGAGGCATTGCATTAACTCCTTAATTCCGCAATTTCACCTGCGGTCAGATAACGGATCGGGCGGTCACCGAGAATAAAAATCAGCTTTGCCGTTTCCTCCAGCTCTTCCATATTGTTGGCGGCTTCTTGCAGGCTTTCACCGCAAACCACTGGGCCATGATTTGCCAGTAAAAAAGCCTGATTGTCTGCTGCCAGTTCCGCCAGATCCTGTGCGATACGTTTATCGCCCGGTCGGTAATAGGGCACCAGCGGGACATTACCCATCCGCATCACCACGTATGGTGTGAACGGACGAATAACGTTATTGCTGTTCAGCCCTTCCAGGCAGGAAAGCGCCGTCGACCACGTACTGTGCAAATGCACCACCGCTTTACAGCGCGGATTGTTGCGATACAGCGCCAGATGAAAGAGCACCTCTTTCGAGGGTTTGTCACCACTTAACCATTCGCCATCCGCGGTGACTTTGGAAAGCCGCTGCGGATCGAGATTGCCCAGGCATGAACCTGTCGGTGTCGCCAGTAAATTCCCGTCAGGTAAAAGCAGCGACAGATTGCCAGCCGAACCGGTTGCATATCCGCGCTGAAAGAATGAACTGGCAATCCGCGTCATCTCCTCTCGCAAAGACTGCTCTACTTTTGCGAAATCGCTCATGATAAAAACTCTCTTTGGGCTCGTGAAAAAAAGGCTTCATCACCGAAGTTGCCAGATTTAAGGGCGAGTGAGACAGGCTTATCCAGTGCGTTTACCCACGGCACGCCGGGGGAAATGGTTGGGCCAATATGAAACCCTTTTATGCCCAGGCTCTGTGTGACTACGCCGGAGGTCTCACCGCCTGCGACAATAAAGCGTGTCACGCCTTCCGCTGCTAACTGCGCCGCTAGTTGAGAAAACAGTGTTTCTACTGCCTGACTGGCTTTTTGTGCACCGTATTGCTGTTGAATTGCTGCCAGTGCGTCAGTGCTGGCGGTGGCAAAAACCAGTGGAGCAAGTACACTTTCCTGGCCCAGAACCCACTCTGCCAGCTCGTGTGCATAAGCGGCCAGAGTTTCGGTTGAGAGGCAGCGTGCCACATCAACTTCACGGGCTGGTGCAATTTGACGGTAATGTGCCACCTGGCGGTTGGTCATTTGAGAGCATGAACCGGAGAGCACTACGCCGCGCCCTGCGAGCGGACGCCCTGCTTCGCGAGCCTGGTTACCATTTTCTTGCGCCCACTGCCGGGCCAGGCCAATTGCCAGACCAGAACCGCCCGTTACCAGTGGGGCATCGCGCAAGGCTTCCCCCTGAATTTCCAGATGGTGTTCGGTCAGCGCATCAAGCACCGCGTAGCGATAGCCCTCTTGCTGTAAGCGAGCTAGCTCCTGACGAACGGCTTTCACACCTTGTTCGAAAACATGTGCTGAAACGACGCCGCAGCGCCCTGTGGATTGCGCTTCAACCAGACGGGGAAGATAGCTGTCGGTCATGGGATTTACCGGGTGATGGCGCATCCCGGATTCGGCCAGCAGTTGATTCATTACGAACAAATACCCCTGATAAACCGTACGTCCGTGACCGGCAGGGCCGGAGAGAAGACCGTAAACGGCGTGTCGAGAGCATCCATTAATGCATCGGTAACCGGGCCGATATTACCTTTCGCCGTACTGTCGAAAGTAGAGCAGTATTTGAAATAGATCTGTTTGCAACCTTGCTGTTGCAACCAGCTCAGAGCCGCCAGCGATTGCTGTGTGGCTTCAACCACCGGACAGGAACGCGTTTTCAGGCTGATCACCAGTGCGTCGATTGCTTCCGGCATTTTACCTGTTGGAACACCGTTAATTTGTACCGTTGGTAGACCGTTTTCCACCAGAAAACTGGCGATATCCGTCGCGCCGGTAAAATCATCAGCGATAACGCCAATCTTGATCATGATTTTGCTCCCGGTAGAGTGATGCCAGAGAAAATCTTGATAACTGCGCTATCGTCTTCTTTCCCGTAACCCGCGTTACTGGCGCTGGTGAACATATTCAATGCTGTTGAGGCCAATGGCAGCGGGAAGTGCAGGGCTTTGGCGGTATCGGCAACCAGACCAAGATCCTTAACAAAAATATCGACGGCTGAATGCGGGGTGTAATCGCCATCCACCACATGACGCATCCGGTTTTCGAACATCCAGGAATTTCCGGCGGCATTGGTCACGACGTCATACATCACATCCAGCGGGATCCCCGCACGGGCTGCAAGTGCCATCGCTTCGGCTCCGGCAGCAATATGTACGCCCGCTAACAACTGGTGAATAATTTTTACGGTCGAACCTAGTCCCGGTTCTGCACCTATGCGATAAACTTTTCCGGCAACGGCTTCCAGCACGGGTGCCAGTCGTTCAAAGGCAATATCGCTACCGGAGGCCATGACAGTCATTTCACCGTTAGCGGCTTTTACTGCACCACCAGAAACTGGCGCATCCAGCATTTCCAGATCGAATCCAGCTAGAGCGGTAGCAATTTCTTGCGCATCAGCACTAGCGATAGTGGATGAAACCATTACTGCCGTACCGGGTTTCAGATGTTGTGCAACGCCTGTTTCACCAAACAGCACCTGTTTAACCTGGGCCGCATTGACCACCAGCACCAGCAGAGCGTCCAGTTTTTCGGCAAACGTCGCGGCGTTATCAGAAACCCCGCAAGCACCTGCCTCTTTCAACGTAGCGCAGGCATTGCTGTTCAGGTCTGCGCCCCAGGTAGAAAGACCTGCGCGGACACATGACAGTGCTGCTCCCATTCCCATTGACCCTAAGCCAACGATACCGACATGAAACTCAGATCCCGTTTTCATCTGCTCTCCTTGTTAATTTAAGTGATATTTTGTTTGATAATGTGAATATAAGCGCTGGAAGATAACGATATGGTGAGCTGATTCACAAAAATTAACATTGTGTGTTATTTTATGTGAACTAAGCGTTAGTTGCGCCGCGCACGTTTCGCAGGCAAATAGCGTAGAATGTCAGCAGGACAAAGGAAGGAGCAAAAGTTGATACCCGTAGAGCGTCGCCAAATCATCCTTGAGATGGTAGCTGAAAAAGGCATTGTCAGTATTGCTGAACTAACGGACAGAATGAATGTGTCACATATGACCATTCGTCGGGATTTACAAAAACTGGAGCAGCAGGGAGCCGTTGTGCTGGTGTCCGGAGGCGTCCAGTCTCCGGGACGCGTGGCGCATGAACCTTCTCATCAAGTAAAAACTGCGCTGGCAATGACGCAAAAAGCGGCTATTGGCAAGCTGGCGGCAAGTCTTGTTCAGCCGGGAAGTTGTATCTATCTGGATGCGGGAACGACCACGCTAGCGATAGCACAGCATCTGATTCACATGGAGTCACTGACTGTGGTCACAAACGATTTCGTTATTGCGGACTACTTGCTCGACAACAGTAATTGCACAATTATTCACACTGGCGGCGCAGTGTGTCGGGAAAACCGTTCCTGTGTTGGGGAAGCCGCTGCGACCATGCTGCGTAGCCTGATGATTGATCAGGCTTTTATTTCTGCATCGTCATGGAGTGTGCGGGGGATCTCTACGCCAGCAGAAGATAAAGTTACGGTGAAACGGGCGATTGCCAGTGCCAGCCGCCAGCGAGTTCTGGTCTGTGATGCCACAAAATATGGCCAGGTGGCGACATGGCTGGCGTTACCATTAAGCGAGTTTGATCAGATCATTACTGACGACGGTCTGCCGGAGAGTGCCAGTCGCGCGCTGGCGAAGCTGGATCTCTCTTTGCTGGTAGCGAAAAATGAATAATGACCTGCAATAACACCGGGTTACTCATGCTTCACAGAAGAAGCATGAGACTACTTTATTTTATAAAATGACAGGCGCCCGCTTTCCGGCGAACCGGTATCAATATAAACCTGGTTGGCGAATGTCTGGATGTTATCAAACATCATATGTCCGAAGATAAAGCAGTCGGCGCCGTTTATTTCCTGTAACTCGCCTTTGAGCGATTTCAGTACGCGATCAACAGGCCAGAGTAATTCTCTCTCCGCTATTTCTTTGCCAAAGAGATATTCATTCCCCGGATAATCTGCATGCGCGATGACATATTTTATTATGTCGTTAGTGATTTCAACAATATGTGGAAGATTATGAAAACGTAGCAACAGGTCTATTGCTTCTTTTTGTTCCGTATCACTTAACTCAAAGAACCAGTCGCCACCGCTGGCAAGCCACATATTGCCATCGCCGGTCGCGAACGCATCCAATGCCATCGCTTCATGGTTGCCTTTAACCGATGTAAACCAGGGGTGGTTTAGCAGGCGCAGCACGTTAAGACTCTCCGGCCCACGATCAATATTATCGCCGACAGAAATAAGTAAGTCGGTTTCAGGGCAAAAAGAGAGTTGATGTAAGCGGGATTGTAATAATTGATAGTCACCATGAATATCACCAACGGCCCATATATGGCGATAGTGATGGGCATTAATTTTTTGATAGCGTGTAGATGGCATGGTTTTACCCTGTAAAATAAGATTTCCTATTATACAGGGTATTTTTATTTGATTCGTCAGTTGTCGTTAATATTCCCGATAGCAAAAAACTATCGGGAATTGTTATTACACCAGACTCTTCAAGCGATAAATCCATTCCAGCGCCTGACGCGGGGTAAGTGAATCCGGGTCAAGATTTTCCAGCGCTTCGACCGCTGGCGACGTTTCTTCTGGCGCAGAAAGCAGGGACATCTGCGTACCATCAACCTGTGTAGCGGCGGCGTTCGGCGAAATGCTTTCCAGCTCACGCAGTTTTTGCCGTGCGCGCTTAATCACCTCTTTTGGCACGCCCGCCAGAGCGGCAACCGCCAGGCCGTAGCTTTTGCTCGCCGCGCCATCCTGCACGCTGTGCATAAAGGCAATGGTGTCGCCGTGCTCCAGTGCATCGAGATGCACGTTGGCGACGCCTTCCATTTTCTCCGGCAGTTGAGTCAGTTCAAAGTAGTGGGTAGCAAACAACGTCAACGCTTTAATCTTATTCGCCAGATTTTCAGCGCACGCCCATGCCAGCGACAGACCATCGTAAGTGGACGTTCCGCGCCCAATCTCATCCATCAACACCAGGCTGTACTCCGTGGCGTTATGCAGAATATTGGCGGTTTCGGTCATCTCCACCATAAAGGTTGAACGCCCGGATGCCAGATCGTCAGCCGCGCCCACACGGGTAAAGATACGGTCAATCGGGCCAATCTCGACTTTTTGCGCCGGTACGTAGCTGCCGATATAGGCCATCAGCGCAATCAGTGCGGTCTGGCGCATATAGGTACTTTTACCGCCCATGTTCGGACCGGTGATGATCAACATGCGACGCTGCGGCGACAGGTTTAGCGGGTTAGCGATAAACGGCTCATTCAGTACCTGTTCAACTACCGGATGGCGACCTTCGGTAATGCGAATACCCGGTTTATCAATGAAGGTCGGGCAGGTGTAGTTCAGGGTATAGGCCCGTTCCGCCAGGTTCACCAGTACGTCGAGTTCTGCCAGTGCGCTCGCGCTCTGTTGCAACGCCTCCAGATGCGGCAACAGCAGGTCGAACAACTCTTCATAAAGCTGTTTTTCCAGTGCCAGCGCTTTACCTTTCGAGGTGAGTACTTTGTCTTCATACTCTTTTAGCTCTGGAATAATGTAGCGTTCGGCGTTTTTCAGCGTCTGACGACGCATATAGTTGATGGGTGCCAGATGGCTTTGTCCACGGCTAATCTGAATGTAATAACCATGCACCGCGTTAAAGCCGACTTTCAGCGTGTCCAGGCCGGTACGTTCACGCTCGCGAACTTCCAGACGCTCCAGATAATCTGTCGCGCCGTCAGCCAGCGCTCGCCACTCATCCAGCTCTTCGTTATAGCCTGATGCGATAACACCACCGTCGCGTACCAGCACCGGCGGTGTGTCGATGATTGCTCGCTCCAGCAGATCGCGCAGCTCTGCAAACTCGCCCATTTTCTCACGCAGCGCCTGTACCGGTGCACTAGCGACATTTTCTAACTGCGCACGCAGCTCCGGCAGTTGCTGGAAAGCGTGACGCATACGGGCCAGATCGCGTGGGCGGGCAGTCCGTAAAGCCAGACGTGCCAGAATACGTTCCAGGTCGCCGACCTGACGCAGTACCGGCTGCAGCTCAGCGGTGAAATCCTGCAATGCGCCAATAGTTTGCTGGCGCTCAAGCAACACGCGGGTATCGCGCACTGGCATATGCAGCCAGCGTTTCAGCATTCGACTCCCCATCGGCGTTACAGTGCAGTCGAGCACGGAAGCCAGCGTGTTTTCCGCACCGCCCGCCAGGTTCTGGGTAATTTCCAGGTTACGACGCGTCGCGGCATCCATAATGATGCTGTCCTGCTCACGTTCCATAGTGATAGAACGAATATGCGGCAGAGTCGTACGTTGAGTATCTTTCGCATACTGCAACAGACAACCGGCGGCACAAAGTCCGCGCGGCGCGTTCTCGACGCCAAAACCGACCAGATCGCGAGTGCCAAATTGTAGATTCAACTGCTGGCGCGCGGTGTCGATTTCAAACTCCCACAGCGGGCGACGGCGCAAGCCGCGACGACCTTCAATCAGCGACATTTCAGCAAAATCTTCTGCATACAGCAGTTCCGCCGGATTAGTGCGTTGCAGTTCTGCCGCCATCGTTTCGCGGTCAGCCGGTTCGCTCAGGCGAAAACGACCAGAACTGATATCCAGCGTCGCATAGCCGAATCCTTTGCTGTCCTGCCAGATAGCAGCCAGCAGGTTGTCCTGACGTTCCTGCAACAGCGCTTCATCGCTGATGGTGCCCGGCGTAACGATACGCACAACTTTGCGCTCGACCGGCCCTTTGCTGGTCGCCGGATCGCCAATCTGTTCACAAATAGCAACGGACTCGCCCTGATTCACCAGTTTGGCGAGATAGTTTTCCACCGCATGGTAGGGAATCCCCGCCATCGGGATCGGCTCTCCCGCTGAAGCGCCGCGTTTGGTCAGTGAAATATCCAGCAGTTGTGACGCACGTTTTGCGTCGTCATAAAACAGTTCGTAAAAGTCACCCATCCGGTAGAACAGCAGGATCTCGGGATGCTGGGCTTTCAGCTTGAGATACTGCTGCATCATTGGCGTATGGGCGTCAAAATTTTCTATTGCACTCATGGGGTTATGTCCGGTTCCCTGATATTAAATGGGGTGTGATGGTTTTTATTTTCGTTGTAATCACATAAGGCGCACATGATACCGGAGTTAATCATTTCAGGGGAAGAAGTGAACGGCGAGTTCTTGATGGTGATTCCGGGAAAGATGCTGTTTTGCAGCTTTTGCGTGATGCTTATGAAGCAAGTACGCAAAATTGTATCAGTTGGCGACCCCTTCTTCTTCAGAGCCATAGTCCCCTTTCAAATTAAGTTGTAATATAAATACATCTTAATGAGGTGGAGGCAGCATGTCCGGCAAGCGTATCTCTCGTGAAAAACTGACGATTAAAAAAATGATCGATCTTTATCAAGCGAAATGCCCGCAGGCGTCAGCAGAGCCGGAGCATTACGAGGCGTTGTTTGCTTACGCGCAAAAGCGGCTGGATAAATGTGTGTTCGGCGAAGACAAACCCGCCTGTAAGCAGTGTCCGGTGCACTGTTACCAGTCTGCAAAGCGTGAAGAGATGAAACAGATTATGCGTTGGGCCGGGCCGCGCATGCTGTGGCGTCATCCGATCCTAACCGTACGCCATCTCATTGATGACAAGCGTCCGGTGCCGGAGTTGCCAGAAAAATATCGCCCGAAAAAAAATCGTGAATAGTATACCGGACAGGCAGATCTGTCCGGCACCTCATGCAGTTAAACCAATGCCGATTTATCAATCCCCAGTCGTTTCATCCGTGATAGCAGTGTGGTGCGTTTTAGTCCCAGACGTTGCGCCGCGCCTTTCGGCCCGGCAACCACGCCGTTAGTCTCTTTTAATACACGCACAATTAGCTGATATTCATCTTCGCCCTCCTGAGCGACGACCGTTGCAGTCGGCGGCGTTTTAGGTTCCGGTAAAGCAATATCAGGCAATGACAGCTGCAGCACGTTGCCACGTGTCAGCAATACCGCGCGCTCAATGACGTTTTCCAGCTCGCGTACGTTACCTGGCCACTCCATATTGCTCAACGCGCGCAATGTTTCGGCAGGAATGCTGTCGATATTACGCCCCAGACGGCGGGCAATTTTAAAAGTAAAGGCTTTCGCCAGCAGCGGAATATCTTCCGGACGCTCGCGTAGTGGCGGCAGGTGGATCGGGAATACGTTCAGACGGTAATAGAGATCGCTACGGAACTCGCGGTCGGCAACCATTTTTTTCAGATCGCGGTTAGTCGCGGCAATTAAACGCACGTCCGTCTGTATAATTTTATTACTGCCGAGACGTTCAAACTCCTGTTCCTGTAATACACGCAGCAACTTCGGTTGTAACTCCAGCGGCATATCACCCACTTCATCGAGGAACAGGGAGCTTTTATCCGCCAGTTCAAAACGACCGATACGCTGGGCGCTGGCTCCGGTAAACGCACCACGCTCATGGCCAAACAGATCGCTTTCCAACAATCCGGCAGGCATCGCCGCGCAGTTCATTTTTACCATGCGGCGATTATTACGCCCACTGAGATTATGGATCGCGCGGGCAATCAGCTCTTTACCAGTGCCAGTTTCACCGAGGATCAGAACTGTACTGTCACTTTGTGCCACCATTTCAACTTGTTTAAGCACGCTGTACATGGCTTCACTGCGACCAATAATCTCGCCAAATTCACTATCAACATTGTTGAGCTGCTCGGTCAGGGCGAGATTTTCATCAACCAGTCGTTCTTTCAGACGATGAATTTCCTGATAGGCAAGGGCGTTATCGACAGCGATTGCCACACGTTCAGCAATCTGGCGCAGTAAATTCAGATTGGTCGTGGTAAACACTTTCTCTTCGCATTGCGCCAGTTTCAGCACGCCCAGCATGGTGTCGCCAGACATCAGCGGTAACAGGCACAAGGTTTGAATCTGGTTGCCCCAGGTGTCGAACAACATGCGTTCGTAAGGGGCTAAATTATCTCGCTCGTGGAGATTAATCAGCAGCATCTCTTTGCTTTTAAACACGCGTTCGGTGAGGGTTCCTGCTTCATCGACTTCGCTCTGTTCGTGAGCGGGATGCTGTTTATCAAGATAGTGAGTGGAGTAGATGTTGAGTTTGTTTTTACGGTGGCTGCGTAAGACGATGCTGATATCGTCAATGTCGAAATAGTAATGGATTTCTTTGGCGACTTCGCTGACCAGTTCGTCCATATCCAGGCGAGAAAGCACCGCGTTGGTGATGGCAACCAGGATGCGGAAGTTATCGCGTTCCCGGCATAACAACTCATAGTCGACATTATTGACGACGCGGCTCTGGATTTGTTCGGTGACGACAGAAATGATCTGCGTAAAAGTTTGCAGGCGATTGAACTCTTTTTCACTCCACGGGCGATCGTCATAACGAATAAATTCACAGCCACCAAAAATATGCCCTTCCGCCGCCAGTGGCATCAGGCAATAGTGACCAAATTTGGGGTATAGCCCACCAGCGGCCAGCTGCGGCCAGGTTTCACAAAATTCTTCGTAACTGCAATGCAGTGTATCAGGGCGCGACAAAATGCTGCGCACCGGACCGTGTGCCAGAACAGTTTCGTCTTCATAATTTATGGGGGTGTCTTTTTCACGCGACGCGTAATAAGACGCACGTTGAGTCTGCGCTTGCCACAACACAATAGCTGCATTGTCGGCGAGCGCAGAACGCTTTACCAATTGCGAAAGAGCCTCACACAGCGAGGCCAGATCGGGCTGCTGCAATAGTGTCCGAGTGATGTCGAACAACCCTTGTTGTCCGAGATCACTCATCGGTGTATATGACATTTTGTTCTTCCAGGAAAGCACCGCAAAGCGGTGCAAAAGGTCATTGACTAACTATAGGAGATTTAGAATTTTATTAGCATATACGCGGAAGCGGTTCGGCGTGTGGTAAATCGAGGGTTCGTTTCACGCCATACAGACCGGCAAGACGAACACCTTTACGTTCCACCACTTCACCAATCAGCGCCGCGTCTTTCCCCAGTGGATGGGAATGTAACGCCGCCAGCACTTGCTCTGCTGCGTTGCGTTCAACGGCGATCACCAGTTTGCCTTCGTTGGCAAAGTTAAGGGCGTCCAGCCCCAGCAGTTCGCAAACGCCGCGCACGGCAGGTTTAACCGGCAGTGCCGCTTCTGAAATTTCAATACCGCAACCGCAGGCTGCCGCGAACTCATGAACCACTGCGTTTACACCACCACGGGTGGCATCACGCAGCGCTTTCACGCCGGGAATATCACGCAGCGTCTGGATGAGCGGCGTCAGCACTGCGCAGTCGCTGACCAGTTCGCCATCCAGCCCCAGTTGCTCGCGCAGATTAAGAATAGTTGCTCCGTGGTCGCCGAGAGTTCCACTCACCAGCAGAACATCGCCTGCGGTTAGCGTCTGTGCGCCCCAGTGAATATTCGCCGGGATCGCGCCCATGCCAGCGGTGTTGATAAACAGTTTATCTGCCGCGCCGCGTTGCACCACTTTAGTGTCGCCAGTAACGATGGCAATGCCTGCCGCGCGGGCGGTTTCTGCCATGCTGGTCACCACGGCTTTTAGCGTCTCCATCGGCAATCCCTCTTCGAGGATAAAGCCACAAGAGAGATAGCGCGGAATAGCGCCACTGACCGCAACGTCATTCGCGGTGCCACAAATCGCCAGCTTGCCAATATTGCCACCAGGAAAGAACAGCGGGTCGATGACGTAGCTGTCGGTGGAGAACGCCAGACGGTCGCCTTCTGCCACCAGCTGCGCCAGCTCAAGGCGCGCCTGGTCTTCCTGTTCTGCCAGCCACGGATTGGCAAAAGCTTCCATAAACAGGCTGTTGATTAATTGCTGCATCGCCTGGCCGCCGCTGCCGTGGGCGAGTTGGATATTATTCACGCTTCACTCTCCTGCTGACGATACTGATACCACGCGGCGCATGCTCCTTCGGAGGAAACCATCAGCGCGCCAAACGCGGTTTGAGGATTACAGGTGTTACCAAACAGCGGGCATTGATGCGGCTTACATTTGCCCGTCAATACTTCGCCACAACGTGCGCGCGGGTCATCGCAAACCTGCTGCGGTGCCGGGCGGAAATGCGCTTCGGCGTCAAATCGTTGATAGTCTGGCGTCAGGTGTACACCAGAAGATTCAATCACGCCTAAGCCGCGCCATTCGCTGTCGCCGTTGACGCAGAAGACATCCGCAATCGCCTGTTGCGCCAGCAGGTTACCGGCATCCGGCACCACGCGCCGATACTGATTTTCTACCTTGCTGTGGGCCGCTATTTTCTGCTCCACCAGCATGACCACACCTTGTAGTAGATCAAGCGGTTCGAATCCAGCAACCACCAGAGGACGATGAAAATCACTGGCGATAAAATTATAGGCGTCGGTGCCGATAACCATACTGACGTGGCCCGGCGCGAGGAACGCATCGATACCGTTATCCGGCTGTTCCAGCAAACTGCGTAGCGTTGGGATCAGCGTAATATGCTGGCAGAAAAAGTAAAAATTTTGCACATCGCGGGCTTTCGCCTGTTGCAGAGTGATGGCCGTCGTCGGCATGGTGGTTTCAAACCCTAAGCCGAAGAACACCACTTTACGAGTTGGATTCTCCTGCGCCAGTTTTAACGCATCCATTGGCGAGTAAACGATGCGAACATCGGCACCGCGCGCTTTTGCCTGTAACAGCGACCCTTGTTTCCCTGGTACGCGCATGGCGTCGCCAAAGGTACAGAAGATGACTTCCGGATGGCTGGCAATCTCCACGCAGGTGTCGATTCTTCCCATCGGCAGTACACATACCGGGCAACCCGGACCGTGGATAAACTCAACGTTTTCCGGCAGTAACTGGTCGAGGCCGAATTTAAAAATGGCGTGGGTATGACCGCCGCACACTTCCATAATTCGCAGAGGGCGTTCAGCGGTGTAAGAGAGATGTGAAGCACGTTCGCGCAGATGCTCAATTAACTGCATCACCTGTTCCGGCGCGCGATATTCATCAACAAAACGCATTATTTTTCCTCGCCATACAACAGCGCGCCGACATCCGGCTCAACGTCAAACATGTTTTGTAAGGCGTCGAGGGTGTCGCGCGCTTCGGCTTCATTAATTACGCTCATGGCAAAGCCAACGTGAACCAGTACCCACTGGCCCACTCGTGGCTGACCGTTTTCATCGCAGCTGCCGACTAACGTTAGATCGACGTCGCGCTGAATACCGCAGACGTCGACTTTCGCCTGGTTGCCGTCAATGGTGCGGATCTGGCCGGGAACGCCTATGCACATCGCTGTGTCTCCAGCCAGTTCAGCCACTGGTCCATCCCTTCGCCGCTGGTGGCGGAAATAAGGATGATTTCAATTTCTGGATTGACTTCGCGGGCGCAGGCGATGCACTTCTCAACGTCGAAATTGAGATACGGTAGCAGGTCAACTTTGTTGAGCAGCATCAGTGAGGCGGCGGCAAACATATGTGGATATTTCAGCGGTTTGTCTTCACCTTCGGTAACGGAAAGCACCGCCACTTTGTGTTTTTCACCGAGATCGAAGCTCGCCGGACATACGAGGTTGCCAACGTTTTCGATAAACAGAATACCGTTATCGTCCAGTGGCAGGCGCGGCGCGGCGTCGGCAATCATCTGTGCGTCAAGATGGCAACCTTTACCGGTATTCACCTGAATCGCTGGCGTGCCGGTAGCGCGAATGCGCGCGGCATCGTTCACGGTTTGCTGGTCACCTTCAATAACTGCGCACGGAACGCTGTCTTTCAGGCGCATCAAGGTTTCCGTCAGCAGGGTGGTTTTACCGGAACCAGGGCTGGAAACCAGGTTGAGCACCAGTTGCTTACGGGCAGCAAAGCGCGCGCGGTTGCGTTCAGCCAGACGGTTGTTTTTGTCCAGCACGTCAATTTCGACTTCCAGCATCCGACGCTGGCTCATGCCCGGCGCGTGAGTGCCCGCTTCGCCATGACCGTAATGCAGGTCGCCTTCTTCAGTCTGGCTGGGGGTAAATTCAGGCGCTTTAATGCCGGTGATTTTCATCTTCGGGCGTGCCGCCGGGGCAAATGGCGCGCTACGAAACGCGGAATGAGGGTTATGTTCATCACCCTCGATATACAGGTTGCCTTCACCGCAACCGCATGTTGTACACATCGCTCACTCCTGGTCTATTTCTATCCGCCGAATCTGTAAACCGTCGTCTGCCACAATTTGTAGCATGTCGCCATGACACTGTGGACAGCGCCGGACGCGCTGGGTTAATAGCGTCACATATTGTTGGCATGTTTCGCACCAGCATTCGGCCTCTTGTTCTTCGAGGTGCAGTTTACAACCTTCCGCTACGCTGCCGCGGCAAACCAGATCAAAACAAAAGGCAAGAGAGCTGGTTTCGACACAAGAAAATGCGCCAATTTTGAGCCAGACCCCAGTTACGCGTTTTGCGCCGTGTTTTGCGGCCTGCTGTTCGATCAATTCCAGTGCCCGTTGGCAGAGGGTTATTTCGTGCATATCGCCTCCCATTAACTATTGCCAGCTACAAGCAATAATTGTGCCAGTGTTGATTATCCCTAAAGTGAATAATGTCGATGATGTCGAAATGACACGTCGACACGGCGACGAAATTCACCAGAATCCTAAAAATCTCTTTTATAACAATAAATTAAAAGTTGGCACAAAAAATGCTTAAAGCTGGCATCTCTGTTAAACGGGTAACCTGACAATGACTATTTGGGAAATAAGCGAGAAAGCCGATTACATCGCACAGCGGCATCGTCGCCTACAGGACCAGTGGCATCTCTACTGCAATTCGCTGGTTCAGGGGATCACGTTATCGAAAGCGCGCCTGCATCACGCCATGAGCTGTGCGCCAGACAAAGAACTCTGTTTCGTCCTTTTTGAACATTTTCGTATTTACGTCACCCTGGCGGATGGCTTTAACAGCCACACCATCGAGTATTACGTCGAAACGAAAGAGGGTGAAGAAAAACAGCGGATTGCGCAGGCACAATTGAGCATTGACGGAATGATAGATGGCAAGGTCAACATCCGCGATCGCGAACAGGTACTGGAACACTATCTCGAAAAAATCGCTGGCGTTTACGACAGCTTATACACCGCCATTGAAAACAATGTACCGGTGAATTTAAGCCAACTGGTAAAGGGACAAAGCCCGGCGGCATGAGCTGAGGCTTTGCCCGTTTTGCAGGCGTTACGCCTGTTTGGGGATGGGCGTGTCGATGAGTGTCGAAAATGACATTTCATCGGCATGTTTTCGTCAAAAATGACAATCACCTGAGGAATGCCTGGTGAATCGTTTTGTAATTGCTGACTCCACGCTCTGTATCGGCTGCCACACCTGTGAGGCCGCCTGTTCAGAGACGCATCGCCAGCACGGCCTGCAATCAATGCCGCGCCTGCGAGTGATGCTAAATGAAAAAGAATCTGCGCCGCAGCTCTGTCACCACTGTGAAGATGCACCCTGTGCGGTGGTCTGCCCGGTTAACGCTATCACCCGCGTTGATGGGGCAGTGCAGCTGAATGAAAGCCTGTGCGTAAGCTGCAAACTGTGCGGCATCGCCTGCCCGTTTGGCGCAATCGAATTTTCCGGCAGCCGTCCGCTGGATATTCCGGCAAACGCCAATACTCCGAAAGCACCACCGGCACCGCCTGCTCCGGCGCGTGTCAGCACGTTGCTTGACTGGGTGCCGGGTATTCGCGCGATCGCCGTCAAATGTGACCTCTGTAGCTTTGATGAACAAGGTCCAGCCTGCGTGCGGATGTGCCCAACCAAAGCCCTGCATCTGGTGGATAACACCGATATCGCCCGCGTCAGCAAGCGTAAGCGTGAGCTGACCTTTAACACGGACTTTGGCGATCTCACCTTGTTTCAGCAGGCTCAAAGTGGAGAGGCTAAATGAGCGCAATTTCCCTGATCAATAGCGGCGTGGCGTGGTTTGTTGCCGCCGCTGTTCTGGCATTTCTCTTTTCTTTTCAAAAGGCGTTAAGCGGCTGGATTGCCGGAATTGGCGGCGCGGTGGGTAGCCTGTATACGGCAGCCGCAGGCTTCACTGTGCTGACTGGCGCGGTTGGCGTGAGCGGCGCGTTGTCGCTGGTAAGCTACAATGTGCAAATCTCTCCGCTTAATGCGATTTGGCTGATAACCCTCGGCCTGTGCGGCCTGTTTGTCAGCCTTTACAACATTGACTGGCATCGCCATGCGCAGGTGAAATGCAACGGTTTGCAAATCAATATGTTGATGGCTGCTGCCGTCTGTGCCGTCATTGCCAGCAATCTGGGCATGTTCGTGGTAATGGCAGAAATCATGGCCCTGTGTGCGGTGTTCCTCACCAGCAACAGCAAAGAGGGCAAACTGTGGTTTGCGCTGGGGCGTCTTGGCACTTTGCTGCTGGCGATTGCTTGCTGGCTGCTGTGGCAACGTTACGGCACGCTGGATCTGCGCCTGCTGGATATGCGCATGCAACAGCTGCCGCTTGGTTCCGATATCTGGCTGCTCGGTGTGATTGGTTTTGGCCTGCTTGCCGGGATTATCCCGCTGCACGGCTGGGTGCCACAGGCTCATGCTAACGCCTCTGCGCCAGCTGCCGCGCTGTTTTCCACGGTGGTGATGAAAATTGGCCTGCTGGGTATTTTAACCCTGTCTCTGCTGGGCGGTAATGCGCCGCTGTGGTGGGGAATTGCACTTCTGGTACTCGGCATGATCACCGCGTTCGTCGGCGGTCTGTATGCGCTGATGGAGCACAACATTCAGCGTCTGCTGGCTTACCACACTCTGGAAAATATCGGCATCATCCTGCTGGGGCTGGGCGCTGGCGTAACGGGTATCGCGCTTGAACAACCGGCGCTGATTGCCCTTGGCCTGGTCGGTGGTCTGTACCATCTGCTTAACCATAGCCTGTTCAAGAGCGTACTGTTCCTCGGGGCTGGGAGCGTCTGGTTCCGTACCGGTCATCGCGATATCGAAAAACTCGGCGGTATTGGCAAAAAAATGCCGGTTATCTCCATCGCCATGTTGGTCGGTCTGATGGCAATGGCTGCGCTGCCACCGCTGAACGGTTTTGCCGGGGAATGGGTTATCTATCAATCCTTCTTCAAACTGAGCAATAGTGGCGCGTTTGTTGCTCGTCTTCTCGGGCCGCTGCTCGCCGTGGGGCTGGCAATTACCGGTGCGCTGGCAGTGATGTGTATGGCGAAAGTTTATGGCGTTACTTTCCTTGGCGCGCCGCGTACCAAAGAAGCCGAATACGCCACCTGTGCGCCGCTCCTGATGAGCGTAAGCGTAGTGGCACTGGCGATTTGCTGCGTGATTGGCGGTGTTGCTGCGCCGTGGCTGCTGCCGATGTTGTCTGCTGCCGTACCTCTGCCGCTGGAGCCTGCTAATACAACCGTTTCTCAACCAATGATCACGTTGCTGCTGATTGCCTGCCCGCTGCTGCCATTCATCATTATGGCGATTTGCAAAGGCGATCGTTTGCCGTCGCGTTCCCGCGGCGCGGCCTGGGTGTGCGGCTACGACCATGAAAAATCAATGGTGATTACCGCTCACGGTTTTGCCATGCCGGTGAAACAGGCATTTGCGCCAGTGTTGAAACTGCGCAAATGGCTGAATCCGGTGTCGCTGGTACCAGGCTGGCAGTGCGAGGGGAGTGCGTTGCTGTTCCGCCGGATGGCGCTGGTTGAACTGGCGGTGCTGGTGGTGATTATTGTTTCACGAGGAGCCTGAGAATGAGTGTTTTATATCCGTTAATTCAGGCGCTGGTGTTATTTGCCGTTGCGCCGCTGCTCTCCGGTATTACCCGCGTGGCGCGCGCCCGCTTGCATAACCGTCGCGGGCCGGGCGTGTTGCAGGAGTATCGCGACATTATCAAACTGCTGGGTCGTCAGAGCGTTGGTCCCGATGCCTCCGGCTGGGTGTTCCGCCTGACACCGTACGTAATGGTTGGCGTCATGTTGACTATCGCTACCGCGCTGCCGGTAGTGACTGTCGGTTCTCCGCTGCCGCAACTGGGGGATTTGATCACTTTACTGTATCTCTTCGCCATTGCGCGTTTCTTCTTTGCCATTTCTGGTCTGGATACCGGTAGTCCGTTTACTGCTATTGGCGCGAGCCGTGAAGCGATGCTGGGCGTGCTGGTTGAACCGATGTTGCTGCTTGGTCTGTGGGTCGCCGCGCAGGTGGCCGGTTCCACCAACATCAGCAACATCACCGACACCGTTTATCACTGGCCGCTGAGCCAGAGCATTCCGCTGGTGCTGGCGCTCTGTGCCTGCGCATTCGCCACCTTTATCGAAATGGGCAAACTGCCGTTCGACCTGGCGGAAGCCGAGCAGGAGCTGCAGGAAGGTCCGCTCTCTGAGTACAGCGGCAGCGGCTTTGGCGTCATGAAATGGGGTATCAGCCTGAAACAGCTGGTGGTGTTACAGATGTTCGTCGGGGTGTTTATTCCGTGGGGACAAATGGAAACCTTCACTGCCGGTGGGCTGCTGCTGGCGCTAGTGATTGCCATCGTCAAACTGGTGGTCGGCGTACTGGTTATCGCGCTGTTCGAAAACAGCATGGCCCGTCTGCGTCTTGATATTACACCACGCATTACCTGGGCTGGTTTTGGCTTTGCATTTTTAGCGTTCGTCTCCTTGCTGGCGGCGTGATTAAAGAGAGTTTGAGCATGTCTGAAGAAAAATTAGGTCAACATTATCTCGCCGCGCTGAATGAGGCATTTCCGGGCGTCGTGCTGGACCACGCCTGGCAGACCAAAGATCAGCTGACTGTCACCGTGAAGGTGAACTATCTGCCGGAAGTGGTGGAGTTCCTCTACTACAAGCAGGGGGGCTGGCTGTCGGTGCTTTTTGGTAACGACGAACGCAAACTGAATGGTCATTACGCCGTTTATTACGTGCTGTCGATGGAGAAGGGCACCAAGTGTTGGATTACGGTTCGCGTCGAAGTTGACGCCAACAAACCAGAATATCCGTCCGTGACGCCGCGCGTTCCGGCGGCGGTGTGGGGCGAGCGTGAAGTGCGCGATATGTACGGTTTGATTCCGGTAGGGCTTCCGGATGAACGCCGTCTGGTGCTGCCGGATGACTGGCCGGATGAACTCTACCCTCTGCGTAAAGACAGCATGGATTATCGTCAACGTCCGGCACCAACTACTGATGCTGAAACCTACGAGTTCATCAACGAACTGGGCGACAAGAAAAACAACGTCGTGCCGATTGGTCCACTGCACGTCACTTCTGACGAACCGGGCCACTTCCGTCTGTTCGTCGATGGCGAAAACATTATCGACGCCGACTACCGCCTGTTCTATGTCCATCGCGGCATGGAAAAACTGGCGGAAACCCGCATGGGTTACAACGAAGTGACCTTCCTCTCTGACCGAGTTTGTGGGATCTGCGGCTTTGCCCACAGCACCGCTTACACCACATCGGTGGAAAACGCGATGGGTATTCAGGTGCCAGAACGTGCGCAGATGATCCGCGCCATTTTGCTGGAAGTGGAACGCCTGCACTCGCATCTGCTCAACCTTGGCCTTGCCTGCCACTTTACTGGCTTTGACTCCGGTTTTATGCAGTTCTTCCGCGTGCGTGAAACCTCCATGAAAATGGCGGAGATCCTTACCGGTGCGCGTAAAACCTACGGCCTGAACCTGATCGGCGGGATTCGTCGCGATCTGCTGAAAGACGACATGATCCAGACCCGTCAACTGGCGCAACAAATGCGTCGTGAAGTACAGGAGCTGGTGGATGTGCTGCTGAGTACGCCAAACATGGAACAGCGCACTGTCGGCATTGGTCGTCTGGACCCGGAAATTGCCCGCGACTTCAGTAACGTCGGCCCGATGGTCCGCGCCAGTGGTCACGCCCGCGATACCCGCGCCGATCACCCGTTTGTTGGCTATGGCTTACTGCCAATGGAAGTTCACAGTGAGCAGGGCTGCGATGTGATTTCCCGTCTGAAAGTGCGTATCAACGAAGTCTATACCGCGCTGAACATGATTGACTACGGTCTGGATAACCTGCCGGGCGGCCCGCTGATGGTGGAAGGCTTTACCTACATTCCGCACCGTTTTGCGCTGGGCTTTGCCGAAGCGCCGCGTGGCGATGATATCCACTGGAGTATGACCGGCGACAACCAGAAGCTGTACCGCTGGCGCTGCCGTGCCGCGACCTACGCGAACTGGCCGACCCTGCGCTACATGCTGCGCGGCAACACCGTTTCTGATGCGCCGCTGATTATTGGTAGCCTGGACCCTTGCTACTCCTGTACCGACCGCATGACCGTGGTCGATGTGCGTAAGAAGAAGAGCAAAGTGGTGCCGTACAAAGAACTTGAGCGCTACAGCATTGAGCGTAAAAACTCGCCGCTGAAATAAGGAATCGCCATGTTTACCTTTATCAAAAAAGTCATCAAAACCGGCACGGCGACCTCGTCTTACCCGCTGGAGCCGATTGCGGTTGATAAAAACTTCCGTGGTAAGCCAGAGCAGAACCCGCAGCAGTGCATCGGCTGTGCAGCCTGCGTCAATGCCTGCCCGTCAAACGCCTTAACGGTTGAAACTGACCTCGCCACCGGTGAGCTGGCGTGGGAGTTCAATCTTGGACGCTGCATCTTCTGTGGACGCTGCGAAGAAGTCTGCCCGACGGCGGCGATCAAACTGTCGCAAGAGTACGAACTGGCGGTGTGGAAGAAAGAAGATTTCCTGCAACAGTCTCGCTTCGCGCTGTGCAACTGCCGCATCTGTAATCGTCCTTTCGCCGTCCAGAAAGAGATCGACTACGCCATTGCGCTGCTTAAGCACAATGGTGACAGCCGTGCGGAAAACCACCGCGAAAGCTTTGAGACTTGCCCGGAATGTAAGCGCCAGAAATGCCTGGTGCCGTCCGACCGTATTGAACTGACTCGCCATATGAAAGAGGCCATCTGATGAGCAATTTATTAGGCCCCCGTGACGCCAACGGCATTCCGGTCCCGATGACGGTGGATGAATCCATCGCCAGTATGAAGGCGTCGTTACTGAAAAAAATCAAACGTTCTGCCTACGTTTACCGCGTGGACTGCGGCGGCTGCAACGGCTGCGAAATTGAAATTTTCGCAACCTTATCGCCGCTGTTCGATGCAGAACGCTTCGGCATTAAAGTCGTTCCGTCTCCGCGTCATGCGGATATTTTACTGTTTACCGGCGCGGTCACCCGTGCAATGCGATCCCCTGCGCTGCGTGCGTGGCAGTCCGCGCCGGACCCGAAAATCTGTATCTCCTACGGTGCCTGCGGTAACAGCGGCGGGATCTTCCACGATCTCTACTGCGTGTGGGGGGGTACGGATAAAATCGTCCCGGTGGATGTCTACATTCCGGGGTGCCCGCCAACGCCAGCCGCCACGCTGTACGGCTTTGCAATGGCGCTCGGCCTGCTGGAGCAGAAAATTCACGCCCGTGGGCCGGGTGAACTGGATGAACAACCGGCAGAGATCCTGCATGGCGATATGGTGCAGCCGCTGCGTGTAAAAGTAGATCGCGAAGCACGCCGCCTGGCGGGTTATCGTTACGGTCGCCAGATTGCCGATGATTTCCTGACGCAGTTAGGGCAGGGTGAAGAGCAGGTTGCACGCTGGCTGGAAGCGGAAAACGATCCGCGTCTGAACGAGATTGTCAGCCATCTGAATCATGTTGTTGAAGAGGCGCGTATTCGATGAGTGAAAAGGTGGTGTTCAGTCAACTGAGCCGTAAATTTATTGATGAGAACGATGCTACGCCCGCCGAGGCGCAGCAGGTGGTCTATTACAGCCTGGCGATTGGTCACCACCTTGGGGTTATCGATTGCCTGGAAGCCGCGCTCACCTGCCCGTGGGATGAATATCTGGCATGGATTGCCACTCTGGAGGCGGGCAGCGAAGCCCGCCGCAAAATGGAAGGCGTGCCAAAATATGGTGAGATCGTTATCGACATTAACCATGTGCCGATGCTGGCCAACGCATTCGATAAAGCCCGGGCAGCGCAAACTTCGCAGCAGAAGGAATGGAGTACCATGCTGTTAAGTATGCTGCATGATATTTATCAGGAAAATGCCATCTATTTGATGGTGAGGAGACTGCGTGACTGACGTTTTACTCTGTGTTGGCAATAGCATGATGGGCGATGATGGCGCAGGTCCGCTGCTGGCGGAAAAGTGCGCCGCCGCGCCGAAAGGTAACTGGGTGGTGATTGACGGCGGAAGCGCACCGGAAAACGACATTGTCGCCATCCGCGAACTGCGCCCGACGCGACTGCTGATTGTCGACGCTACGGATATGGGGCTAAACCCCGGCGAGATCCGCATCATCGACCCGGATGACATCGCTGAGATGTTTATGATGACTACCCATAACATGCCGCTGAACTACCTTATCGACCAGTTAAAAGAAGACATTGGCGAAGTGATTTTCCTCGGCATCCAGCCGGATATCGTCGGTTTTTACTACCCGATGACCCAGCCGATTAAAGATGCGGTAGAAACCGTTTATCAACGACTTGAAGGCTGGGAAGGGAATGGTGGATTTGCGCAGTTAGCGGTGGAAGAAGAGTAGTTTTTCAGTAAGGAATTCAGGGAATTGAAAATCAGAACAGGGATGTGCGCTTTTTTATTTTGCTTAGTGCTTCCTACGCAGGCTACCAGCTTTACCGAATATCTGCCAATGAGTGACAGCGAATACGCGCAAAAGCGGGCGCTGAAACCTCTCCTGACTATGCCTTATTATACCGAGCAAACCTGGCATTTTAGAAAAGTGGGCGTTGCTGGCGTGACGCTTGAGAAGATGCCAAATGAAGAGGATTACTGGCAATTAACTGCTAAAGACCGCGCCGGTAAATCCTGGAAGGTGCCTGTGGGTATGCTGGCAAATATGGCGGGCAAAGGGCAACTCTATCGCGCCGATCTGGATCGTAACGGCATTCAGGATCTGGTTATCTGGTTACCAAGTGCTGGTAATGGTCTGGCTCCTTATGCACATTTAATCCTTATGGCGTTCACGCGCGATGGTCGTCCCTGTGTCTTTGAACCCTGGGGATTCTACACCGCAAGCAAAACTGGCGTAGATGATTTGCTGGATTTGCAAGGCAATGGCCACACACAATTGCTGGATATGCAGTTTAATTCTGGTTACTGGATAACCAGTCTGTATCAGGTAAAAGACGCCAAATGGCAACGTGTTCACGGCTGGTTTGGCAAGTTAAGCTATCCCGCGCTCACGCGTTTCACTTATACCCCCAACCGTAAACTCGTCCTCAAACCCATTGCCGGGCGTGACCCGCAAACGGAAGATTTAGCGCTGACGCAGCGTTGTTTGATAACAGGGGATGTGCTTGATGGGGTGAATCAGAACTGACTTTTTGCAGAGTGGGTATGAGGATTTTGGGGGAGAATTATATCGCGCGCAAGTGTTTACATATTGTGAACTTGGATTTGGTGAGCTATAGTTTCTGAACACATAAGGATAGAACTTGCAGATGTGGCTGTTTACTTACTATAAGGAAGTTAAAACTTAAAAATGCACATCATTTCGAAAGCGCCATTTGAAGAGTCTGCGCGCAAATATCCTAACGACGCTCTGGCTCTACACTCATTGTATCGGGTTATTAAGGAAACGGATTTTTCTACGCCAGAAGAAATGCGAACGGCGTTTCCCAACCTCGACAATTTTAAATATCGCAACAAATGGTACGTTCTGGATGTCGGCGGGAACAATCTTAGGGTTATTGCCTACATAAACTTTGTTAATAAGCGGTTCTTTGTGAAGCACATAACGAATCATGCCGAGTATGACAAACTGACACGTTACTACAGAGAGAACAAAGAATGACTGCTAATGCTGCACGCGCTGTTAAAGCAACAAGAGAACTGGTCAATGCAGTCCCCTTTCTGGGAGGCAGTGACTCAGAAGATGATTATCGTGAAGCACTGGAACTGGTCGAATATTTGATTGAAGAAGATGACACCAATCCACTTATCGACTTTCTGGCGAGCCGCATTGCAGAGTATGAAAACAACCACGAAAAGTTTGCAGAGTTCGACAAAGCCGTTGCTGCAATGCCGGTTGGCGTGGCGTTACTTCGCACGTTGATTGATCAACATAATCTGACCTATGCGGATTTGAAGAACGAAATCGGCTCTAAATCCCTGGTCAGTCAGATTTTGTCTGGACAAAGATCCCTGACGATATCCCACATTAAGGCACTTTCAGCCCGATTTGGCGTTAAGCCGGAATGGTTTCTTTGATTTTGACTGATGCCAAACGCCAGATTGCCCGATGCGCAACGCTTATCGGGCCTTGTAGGCCGGATAAGGCGTTCACGCCGCATCCGGCACGGTTACTTACTCTAAATCCTCACCGTTACTGGCAATCACTTTTTTATACCACCAGAACGATTTCTTACGCGTGCGCGCCAGCGTGCCGTTGCCTGCATCGTCACGGTCTACATAGACAAAACCGTAGCGTTTGCTCATTTCACCCGTTGACGCGGAAACTAAATCAATACAGCCCCAGGTGGTGTAGCCCATCAGCGGAATGCCGTCTGCAATCGCTTCGCCCATTGCGCGGATATGTTCGCGTAAATAGCTGATGCGATAGTCGTCGTTAATCTCGCCATTGGCAGCAAATTCATCTTTTGCGCCCAGGCCGTTTTCCACCAGAAACAGCGGCTTCTGATAACGGTCATACATCATGTTCATAGTGATACGCAGACCGAGTGGATCAATACCCCAGCCCCAGTCGCTCACCTGTAGATACGGGTTACGCAGCGATTTCACTACGTTCGCCGCACTGCTGTTGTTGGCGTTCATCTCCGCCGAGGCGCAGCGCGAGGCGTAATAGCTGAAAGAGACAAAATCGACGGTGTTTTTCAGGATTTCATCATCGCCCGGTGCTTTGTCGATGGTTACCCCTTTTTCGCGGAATACGCGGGCAGAGTAAGCCGGATACGCGCCCCGCGCCTGCACATCGATAAAAAACAGGTTTTCCCTGTCTTTCTCCAGCGCTGCCCAGACATCTTCCGGCTTGCAACTGTAAGGGTAGAAGTTGCCGCCCGCCAGCATACAGCCCACCTGATTTTGCGGGTTAACCTCATGAGCGATTTTGGTGGCTAGCGCACTGGCAATCAGTTGGTGATGCGCAGCCTGATATTTCACCTGATCCTGATTTTCCCCTTCTTCAAACACCAGACCCGCGCCGGAGAACGGGCTATGCAACATAATGTTGATTTCATTGAAGGTGAGCCAGTATTTCACCAGGCCATCAAATGCTTCAAAGCAGGTCCGGGCGTAGCGGCTGAAAAACTCCACCAGCTTGCGGTTACGCCAGGAGCCATATTCAGTGACCAGATGCATCGGCACGTCGAAGTGACACAACGTGACCAGCGGTTCGATACCGTACTTTTTACACTCTTCAAATACCGCGCGGTAAAAAGCAATGCCCTGCTGGTTGGGCGTCAGTTCATCGCCCTGCGGAAAGAGGCGGCTCCAGGCAATCGAGGTGCGAAAAACCTTGAATCCCATCTCTGCCATCAGGGCGATATCTTCTTTATAACGATGATAAAAATCCGTCGCCTCATGGCTGGGATAAAACTCGTCATCGCGCAACTGAAAACGTTTTTCCAGCCCCAGTTTCACCGCCATTCGATGTTCGCCGTGCGGGATCATATCGACCGTGGTCAGCCCTTTGCCACCTTCACGGTACGCACCTTCAGATTGGTTGGCGGCAAGCGCGCCGCCCCATAAAAAATCTTGCGGAAATACTGACATTTTCATCCTCAATTAAGACTTACTTCTTTGGCGACGGTCGGTTGTACGCTCTGATGCTTTCGCGTCTGGACAGCCGCTTCCTCAACAGGAATATCCTCAAAGCCGAGCAACAGTGTGAGGATAAATGACAGCACGACCGCCAGCGCCATGACGGCGAACACCCAGACGATGCTCATTGGATTCGCCGGATCGAAGAACTGCACGCTGGTAAATAATCCCGGCGCTGCCATTGAGTGGCTGGCAAGCCCCGCCATACCGGCAACCGCGCCGCAAATAAAACCGCTGATAAGACTGGCGATAAGCGGACGTTTCAGGCGGATCGCCACGCCGTATAATGCCGGTTCGGAAATCCCCGCCATAATGGCCGATGCCGCCGCCGCCAGCGCCGTCTGGCGCAGTTCCGGGTTTTTCGTTTTCCACGCCACCGCCAGTGATGAACCGCCCAGCGACAGGTTAGCGCCGATCTCTGATGGCATGACCATTCCTTCTTTGCCGGTTTCGGCAATAGTTTGAATGATGGTTGGCGTAAAGACGCGGTGCATTCCAGTCATTACCAGCAGAGGCCACAGTGCGCCCATAATGGCGACTGAAAGCCAGCCCAGATAACCATGAATGGTGTAAACCAGCGCCGAAATGGCGCTACCGATCCAGATACCAATCGGGCCAATCAGCAGGATTGCCAGCGGTGCGGCAATCAACACAATCAGCATCGGCTTGAGGAAGTTTTTCGTCACCGCTGGCGTAATGCTGTCCACCCAGCGTTCGATATATGACAGGCACCAGGTCATCACCAGCGCCGGGATCACTGTGTAGGTGTATTTCACCGCGGTGACCGGAATCAGGGCAAATTCAACATGTTCACCCTGGGCCGCTTTCGCCATCAGCTCAATAAAACTCGGATGTACCAGCACACCCGCAATGGCAATCGCCAGCGACATATTGGTTTTAAATTTGATGGCGGCAGAAGCAGCGACCATCAGCGGCAGGAAGAAGAAAGCACCATCACCAATCACATTGAGAATAGTTAAGGTCGGCGATCCTTTTGTCAGCACGCCGCTCATCTCGAGGATCATCGCCAGCAGTTTGACCATCGATCCGCCGATGATCGCCGGGATCAGCGGTGACATGGTGCCGATCAGCGCATCCAGGATCCCCGCACCAATGCGACGTAGCGTGAGTTTGGGTTTCCCCACGGGCTGCGTGGGCTGCATATCTCCAGGTAACAAGCTGACAACTTCCTGAAAGGCCTGCGAAACCGTATTACCGATAATCACCTGACACTGGTTGTCACTACGTACCACACCGAGCACGCCGGAGATAGTTTTTAACGTTGGGCTGTCGATCAGTGCATCATCTTTGATAACAAAGCGTAAACGCGTCATACAGTGCGTGACTGCCGAGATGTTATCAACGCCGCCCAGTGCCGCTATCACCGAGCGTGCCAGCGTCGCATAATTTTTGGCCATCGGATTTTATCCTGTTATCAGTAGGGTAGAGGTAGTTGTTATCAGTCGACGTGACGGGAAATTGCCGATGCTGAAACGGAATTAAGAAACCGGTTTCACAAAATCATGAATAGTTGATACTGATTAAGCAAGAGAGTTAATTGCTCATTTTTTATATTTGTGAAACCGGTCACCTGAATATTTTTCCCGCTGCTTGCGCAAGGACAATCAGCCAACGGTGCAGTACACTGCGTTCATTGCGTGTAAAGGGATGAAAATGATGACGACGATGCTGGAAGTGGCGAAGCGCGCCGGGGTTTCAAAAGCGACCGTTTCCCGCGTGCTTTCAGGTAATGGCTACGTCAGCCAGGAGACTAAAGATCGCGTGTTTCAGGCGGTAGAAGAGAGCGGTTACCGCCCAAATTTGCTGGCGCGCAATCTGTCAGCGAAGAGTACCCAGACGCTAGGGCTGGTAGTGACCAACACGCTTTACCACGGCATTTATTTTAGTGAATTACTGTTTCATACCGCGAGAATGGCGGAAGAGAAAGGGCGTCAGCTGCTATTGGCAGATGGCAAACATAGCGCCGAAGAAGAACGCCAGGCGATTCAGTATCTACTGGATCTGCGCTGCGACGCCATTATGATTTACCCGCGCTTTTTAAGCGTGGATGAGATTGATGACATCATTGATGCACACAATCAGCCGATAATGGTGCTCAATCGCCGCCTGCGCAAAAACAGTAGCCATAGCGTCTGGTGCGATCATAAACAGACCAGCTTTAACGCCGTGGCAGAGTTGATAAACGCCGGACATCAGGAGATTGCTTTCCTTACTGGTTCGATGGATTCCCCCACCAGCATTGAACGCCTTGCCGGATATAAAGACGCGCTGGCGCAGCATGGTATTGCACTCAATGAAAAACTTATCGCTAACGGTAAATGGACGCCTGCCAGCGGGGCCGAAGGGGTAGAAACGTTGCTCGAACGTGGGGCTAAATTTAGCGCGTTAGTTGCCAGTAACGACGATATGGCGATAGGTGCGATGAAAGCGTTTCACGAGCGCGGCGTAGCGGTGCCAGAGCAGGTGTCAGTTATCGGATTTGATGATATCGCAATTGCTCCCTACACCGTTCCGGCGCTATCCAGCGTAAAAATTCCGGTGACTGAGATGATTCAGGAAATAATTGGGCGGCTGATATTTATGCTCGATGGTGGTGCTTACACACCGCCGAAAACCTTCAGCGGAAAACTGATCCGCCGCGACTCCCTCATTGATCTTTCGCGATAAGCATTGTCATCACATGTCATCGTCACTAGTGTCGATGACATCGTTTTTTCTGCATTGCAGAATTTAATTTCTTTAAATAACAATCAATTAAAAGTTGGCATGATTTGTGAATGTATCGGCGCATTAACTGTCATTGCTGGAGAATTTGATGAACCGTTTCATCATTGCTGACGCGAGTAAATGTATTGGTTGTCGTACCTGTGAAGTGGCGTGCGTGGTTTCTCATCAGGAGAATCAGGACTGTGCATCGCTGACCCCGGAAACTTTTTTACCGCGAATCCATGTCATTAAAGGTGTGAACATTTCCACGGCGACAGTCTGCCGTCAGTGTGAAGATGCACCGTGCGCTAACGTCTGCCCGAATGGTGCTATCAGCCGTGATAAAGGGTTTGTTCATGTCATGCAGGAACGTTGCATTGGTTGCAAAACCTGCGTTGTGGCTTGCCCGTATGGTGCGATGGAAGTGGTAGTGCGTCCGGTGATTCGCAACAGCGGCGCAGGGCTTAACGTACGCGCTGACAAAGCCGAAGCCAATAAATGCGACCTCTGTAACCATCGTGAAGACGGCCCGGCCTGTATGGCTGCTTGCCCGACCCATGCGCTGATTTGTGTCGATCGAAATAAACTTGAACAACTGAGCGCAGAAAAACGCCGCCGCACGGCGCTGATGTTCTAAAAATCTTACAGAACTGTTCTGGCATCAAAGGAATTCCCGGAAATATTCGTAGAATACGGAGCGGGCGGTATCGCCAACCTGTGACTACCGGATGCGACGCGGTCGTGTCCGGCTGGGCGGGTTACGCAATTCATGATGGCGGGAATAACTCAATGGCAAAAAACACATCTTGCGGTGTCCAACTGCGTATTCGTGGCAAAGTGCAGGGCGTCGGTTTTCGTCCCTTTGTCTGGCAACTGGCACAGCAATTAAATCTTCACGGCGATGTCTGTAATGACGGCGATGGCGTAGAAGTCCGGTTGCTGGAAGATCCGGAAACGTTTCTTGTTCAATTGCATCAGGATTGTCCGCCGCTGGCGCGTATTGATAGCGTCGAATGTGAGCCGTTTATCTGGATGCAGCCGCCCACTGAGTTCACCATCCGCCAGAGCGCGGGCGGCGTCATGAATACGCAAATTGTTCCCGATGCCGCAACTTGCCCTGCCTGTCTTGCCGAAATGAATACCCCAGGCGAACGGCGTTATCGTTATCCGTTTATCAACTGTACCCACTGCGGCCCGCGTTTCACCATTATTCGCGCGATGCCTTACGACCGTCCGTTTACCGTGATGGCGGCGTTTCCGCTATGTCCGGCCTGCGATAAAGAATATTGCGACCCGCTCGATCGTCGCTTCCACGCCCAGCCGGTGGCCTGCCCGGAGTGTGGCCCACATCTTGAATGGCTAAGTCATGGTGAACATGCGAAACAAGAGGCGGCATTACAGGCGGCTATCGCTCAGTTAAAAATGGGCAACATTGTCGCTATCAAAGGGATTGGCGGATTTCATCTCGCCTGCGATGCGCGTAACAGTAACGCGGTGGCGACACTACGGGCGCGCAAACATCGCCCGGCGAAACCGCTGGCGGTTATGTTGCCAACGGCAGAAGGTTTGCCCGACGCTGCCCGTCAGTTGCTCACCACGCCCGCCGCGCCGATTGTACTGGTGGATAAAATATATGTTCCGGAACTTTGTGACGATATCGCCCCTGGCCTTAACGAAGTCGGGGTGATGTTGCCTGCGAATCCGCTCCAGCATTTGCTGTTACAGGAACTGCAATGCCCGCTGGTGATGACCTCCGGCAACCTGAGCGGTAAACCACCGGCTATCAGCAACGAACAGGCGCTGGAGGACTTGCAGGACATTGCCGACGGATTCTTGATTCATAACCGCGACATCGTGCAGCGGATGGATGATTCAGTGGTGCGCGAAAGTGGCGAAATGTTGCGCCGCTCGCGGGGGTATGTACCGGATGCGCTGGCTTTGCCTCCGGGCTTTAAAAATATTCCTCCTGTGCTGTGTCTCGGTGCGGATCTGAAAAATACCTTCTGTCTGGTGCGTGGTGAACAGGCGGTGTTGAGTCAACATTTGGGCGATTTAAGTGACGATGGCATTCAGATGCAGTGGCGCGAAGCGTTGCGTCTGATGCAAAACATCTACGATTTTACCCCGCAATACGTTGTGCATGACGCGCATCCGGGCTATGTCTCCAGCCAGTGGGCGCGCGAAATGAATCTGCCGACGCAAACGGTGCTGCATCATCATGCTCATGCGGCGGCGTGTCTGGCAGAACATCACTGGCCGCTGGATGGCAGTGATGTCATTGCTTTGACGCTCGACGGTATTGGTATGGGCGAAAACGGCGCTTTATGGGGCGGCGAGTGCTTGCGGGTGAACTATCGCGAATGCCAGCACCTGGGTGGCTTGCCTGCGGTGGCGCTTGCTGGTGGCGATTTGGCGGCAAAGCAGCCGTGGCGAAACCTGCTGGCGCAGTGCCTGCGCTTTGTGCCGGAGTGGCAGAATTACCCTGAAACGGCAAGTGTGCAACAGCAAAACTGGAGCGTGCTGGCGCGGGCCATTGAGCGTGGAATTAACGCGCCGCTGGCGTCATCGTGCGGGCGTTTGTTCGATGCTGTGGCGGCGGCACTGGGCTGTGCGCCAGCCACGTTAAGTTATGAAGGTGAAGCGGCTTGCGCCCTCGAGGCGCTGGCGGCTTCATGCCAGGGAGTGACGCATCCGGTGACGATGCCGCTGGTGGACAATCAGCTGGATCTCGCCACTTTCTGGCAGCAGTGGCTGAGCTGGCAGGCACCGGTTAATCAACGCGCGTGGGCGTTTCATGATGCGCTGGCGCAGGGTTTTGCCGCGTTGATGCGTGAGCAGGCCACAATGTGCGGTATCACTACGCTGGTATTTAGCGGTGGGGTTATTCATAACCGTTTGCTGCGTGCACGTCTGGCGCATTATCTTGCTGATTTTACGTTGCTCTTCCCGCAGAGTTTACCGGCGGGGGATGGCGGGTTGTCTCTGGGGCAGGGGGTTATTGTTGCGGCCCGTTGGGTGGCGGGTGAAGTCCAGAACGGATAAACGTGTTGCATTTGGACGCAGTGCCGGATGCGGCGTGAACGCCTTATCCGGCCAACACATGCGCTCCCCGTAGGTCGGATAAGACGCGCCAGCGTCGCATCCGACATTTTGGGCACAGTAGTCCGCCTACATCGGCAAGGTTTTCAACAATCCAAACGCCTCTTTCATCCGATCCTCACTGACTACAAAGGCGCGAAGCTGGTCGGCATCGTCAACGCCGCGCGCCACCATTCCCTGGCTTTCGGTACAAATCTGCCAGCGCAAATCCCGACGCTGGGTTTCCCCTGCCAGATGCAGCGGTAATTCCGGCGTTTTGATTTTTACCAGCATGGCGGGAAGTTTCAGCGGTGCGTTTCCACCGAGCAAGTTCTTCGCCAGCACCATCGCGCTAAGTTGAATCGGCTGGAGGAACGGCAACACCTGACCGTTAATTTCTGCGCAATCGCCCAGCGCGTAAATATCGGCATTACTGGTTTGCAGATAACTATCGACGCAAACGCCGCGATTAATCGTCAGCCCTGCACGTCGTGCCAGGGCGGTTTCCGGGCGCAGTCCGGTGGCGGCAATTACCGCATCCACTTCGGTGCTGCGCTGGCGGTCCAGCGTTGCCAGAATGCCAGAATTCGTTTTTTCCAGCCCCTGCAACTGAGATTTCAACAGCAGATGAACGCCCATCTCCGTCAGCCGATGCTGTAAGCGACTGCTTACTTCCGGTGGCATTAACGACGCCAGAATACTGGCAGCATTGTCGATTAGCGTGACTGCTTTGCCTGCCCGACAAAAATCCATCGCCAGTTCGCTACCAATCAAACCACCGCCTACAATCAACACCCGTCGGGCATCCCGCAGTTGTGTTTCACAGGCGCGATACTCTTGCTGACTATTTAACGTCAGCATTAACTCACGCCCAGGCACCGGCGGGACAAAGGCGCTGGCTCCGGTAGCCAGCACTAGCTTGTCGTATTGCCACTGATTATTCTGGCTTTTCACCACATGGGCTTCGGCATCGATATCCGTCACCCAGGTGTGCGGAAACAGGCGCAGATTAAACTGCTCGGCAAATTCACCCGCCGTCTGGCGGGTAAGGTCGTCGGCACGTTGCCCCTGACTGATCACATGGCTAAGATCAGGTTTGTTGTACTCATCCATGCTGTCGGCGGCAATCAGGGTCAATGGAATACCGGTATCCTGTTTACGAATATTTTTCACCAGTTGGCGGGCGGCGAAGCCTGAACCAATGATCACAATGCCGTTGCTCATTTTGCCTCCGATGCCAGTTCGTCAAAGACGTCTTTGCCGAGGGAGCATTCCGGGCACAGGAAGTTATCCGGGACTTCACTCCACGGCGTTCCTGGCGCAACGTCCTGCATTGGCTCGCCTTTTGCCGGATCGTAAATCCACTGGCAGACACTGCACTGCATCCGCGGACCGAGATCAGCCGTCGTGGCGGCACAGGTTTCTTCTTTAACCACCGTATTCACCGTGCTCTGTGGCAGCGGCGAAAGCGCCCACTGACGGGCGATTTCACGACCATGTTCACGGCATAACTCCAAAGCGTCCTGGTCCGGTCGCCATTTGGCTTTCAGGCTAAGTGACATTTCGAAGCCAGCATCTTGCAAACGCGTGGAAAGACGATCCACCGCACCACCGCTCCAGCCGTGAGAGCCGAAAGCACTGGCGCGTTTGTTACGGAAGCGTAATCCGGTCATCTCCTCCACCAGCCCGGCGATTTTCGGCATCATCACGTTATTCATCGTCGACGTGCCGACCAGCACGCCTTTTGAGCGGAAGACATTGGTCAGAATTTCGTTTTTATCGCTTCGGGCGACGTTGAAAATTTTCACCGCTACGCGCGGGTCGGTTTCCGCAATCCCCTGGGCGATAGCGTCAGCCATCATGCGGGTGTTATTCGACATGGTGTCGTAGAAAATGGTGATTCTGTCTTCCTGATAATCCGCCGCCCATTTCAGGTACAGCTCGACAATTTGCGTTGGGTTATCGCGCCACACCACACCGTGAGAGGTGGCAATCATATCGACCGGCAAGTTAAAGCCCAGGATCTCGGTGATTTTCGGCGTTACCAGGCGGCTGAACGGTGTCAGGATATTGGCGTAGTAACGCTGACACTGCTCGAAAAGCTCGGTCTGATCCACTTCATCGTTGAAGAGATGCTCGTCGCAGTAGTGCTGACCGAAAGCATCGTTACTGAACAGCACCGCGTCGCCCGTCAGGTAAGTCATCATGCTGTCCGGCCAGTGCAGCATTGGCGTTTCGACAAAAATGAGCTGTTTGCCGTTGCCGATATCCAGCGTGTCACCAGTTTTCACCACATTAAAATTCCACTCCGGATGATGGTGATGACCATTTATTGAGTCGATAGCGTTGGCAGTACAATAGATCGGCGTATCGGGAATTTGCGCCATCAGTTCGGTCAGCGCCCCGGCGTGATCCTCTTCAGCATGGTTAATTACGATGTAATCGATATCCGCCAGATCGATTTCATTCCGCAGGTTCTGTACAAATTCGCGGCTGAATTTATGGTCGACGGTGTCGATCAGCACGTTTTTTTCTTCGCGAATGAGGTAGCTGTTGTAGCTGCTGCCGCGCAGCGTTTTATATTCCGTGCCGTGAAAATCACGCACTTCCCAGTCACGTTGACCAACCCAATGAATGTTATTTTTCACCACAATAGACATAGCAACCTCAATTTATTCAGCGTGTTCTAAAAAGATGTCTTGTTAATTGCAGATTGCGTGCCAGTTTTTTATCTAATTGTTTTTAATCTATAAATTAATTTATGCTCATTAGTGAGTAGTCAAAATGACTATCAATCAAATGGTCGATATGACAATATCTATAGTCAAATTGACAGTGAGGCAAAGATGAGTTTTTCCGTTGATGTGCTGGCGAATATCGCCATCGAATTGCAGCGTGGGATTGGTCATCAGGATCGTTTTCAGCGCCTGATCACCACGTTGCGTCAGGTGCTGGAGTGCGATGCGTCTGCGTTGCTACGTTACGACTCGCGGCAGTTTATTCCGCTTGCCATCGACGGACTGGCAAAGGATGTACTCGGTAGACGCTTTGCCCTGGAAGGTCATCCACGGCTGGAAGCGATTGCCCGCGCCGGGGACGTGGTGCGCTTTCCCGCAGACAGCGAATTGCCCGATCCCTATGACGGTTTGATTCCCGGGCAGGAGAGTCTGAAGGTTCACGCCTGCGTTGGTCTACCGCTGTTTGCTGGACAAAACCTGATTGGCGCATTGACGCTCGACGGGATGCAGCCCGATCAGTTCGATGTTTTCAGCGACGAGGAGTTACGGCTGATTGCCGCTCTGGCGGCGGGGGCGTTAAGCAATGCGTTGCTGATTGAACAACTGGAAAGTCAGAATATGCTGCCGGGCGATGCCGCGCCGTTTGAAGCGGTGAAACAGACGCAGATGATTGGCTTGTCGCCAGGCATGACGCAATTGAAAAAAGAGATTGAGATTGTGGCGGCGTCCGATCTCAACGTCCTGATCAGCGGTGAGACGGGAACCGGTAAGGAGCTGGTGGCGAAAGCGATTCATGAAGCCTCGCCAAGGGCGGTGAATCCGCTGGTCTATCTCAACTGTGCCGCACTGCCGGAAAGTGTGGCGGAAAGTGAACTGTTCGGGCACGTGAAAGGGGCGTTTACTGGCGCTATCAGTAACCGCAGCGGGAAGTTTGAAATGGCGGATAACGGCACGCTGTTTCTGGATGAGATCGGCGAGTTGTCGTTGGCATTGCAGGCCAAGCTGCTGCGGGTGTTGCAGTATGGCGATATTCAGCGCGTTGGCGATGACCGTAGTTTGCGGGTCGATGTGCGCGTGCTGGCGGCGACTAACCGCGACTTGCGCGAAGAGGTGCTGGCAGGGCGATTTCGTGCTGACTTGTTTCATCGTCTGAGCGTGTTTCCACTTTCAGTGCCGCCGCTGCGTGAGCGGGGCGATGACGTCATTCTACTGGCGGGGTATTTCTGTGAGCAGTGCCGCCTGCGGTTGGGGCTTTCCCGCGTGGTGTTAAGTTCCGGGGCGCGGAATTTATTGCAACATTATAGTTTTCCGGGAAACGTGCGTGAACTGGAACATGCTATTCACCGGGCGGTAGTGCTGGCGAGAGCGACCCGCAGCGGCGATGAAGTGATTCTTGAGGCGCAACATTTTGCTTTTCCTGAGGTGACGTTGCCGCCGCCAGAAGCGGCGGCGGTGCCTATTGTTAAGCAAAACCTGCGTGAAGCGACAGAAGCGTTCCAGCGTGAAACTATTCGCCAGGCGCTGGCACAAAATCATCACAACTGGGCTGCCAGCGCACGGATGCTGGAAACCGACGTCGCCAACCTGCATCGGCTGGCGAAACGTCTGGGGCTGAAGGATTAAATAATCCCGGCCTGATAGAAATCCTGCAGGTTAATTGCGCCGGTAAGTTTGCCATTTTCATCCACCACTGGTGCGGCGGTGATTTTGCGCTTCATCAGGATCTCTTTGGCGTCGATGGCGCGACTTTGCGATAGCAACGTCGTGCCGCCTGCCGTCATCGCTTCATTAACTGGCGTGGTGAGTGCACCGCCGCCAACCAGCCAGCGACGTAAATCCCCATCGGTAAAGACGCCTTTCACCAGCCGTTGATCGTCGCACACGGCTACCAGTCCCAGACCGGTGCGACTGAGTTCCAGCATCGCATCCATCACGCTGGCGGTTAACGTCACCTGCGGGATGGCGTCATCACGGCGCATCAGATGATGCACTTTGTTCAGCAAGCGAGCGCCCAGTGCCCCAGCTGGGTGGGAGCGGGCAAAATCTTCTTCATTAAATCCACGCGCCTGCATGACCGCCATCGCCAGTGCGTCGCCCATCATCAGGGTATTCACAGTGCTGGAAGTCGGCGCAAGGTGCATCGGGCAGGCTTCGCGTTCTACCGAAATATCCAGCACCGCTTTCGCCGCCAGGCCCAGCGGTGACGTCAGTTTGCCGGTCATCGCCAGCAGCGCGATAGATTTATCTTCCAGACGCGGAATAATCAGATCCAGTTCCTTCGCGCCACCGGAGTAAGAGATAAACAGCATCACATCGCGGCTTTCAATCATCCCAAGATCGCCGTGCAGTGCTTCTGCCGGATGGACAAAAAAAGCCGGTGTGCCGGTACTGGCAAGTGTTGCGGCGATTTTCTTACCAATGTGGCCCGATTTGCCAATTCCCGAAACCACCACTTTGCCTTCGCAGTGCAGGATGATATTGGCGGCGCGAACAAAATCATCGCCCAGACGTTCTGGTAAACGGCTTGCTTCCTGCAACTCCAGCATTAACGTCTGACGTCCCGCGTTCAGTAGTGCTTCACTCATTGCTCTCTCCGGTTATGATCACATCGATCCCTTTCTCTTCCAGCGCCTGACGAAACGCCGGATCGATACCTGCGTCGGTAATTAGCTTATCGACGCTTTCAAGACTGCAAACTACGTTGGGGCTTTTACGGCCAAACTTTGATGAGTCCGCCATCAAAATCACTTCGCGCGCGGCATTGCACATTGCCTTACTGACGGTATAAACCTCGTTGAACGTGGTTACGCCCGCATTGAGATCGATGCCGTCGGTGCCCATAAACAATTTATCGAAGCTGAAATGTTCGAAGGCGTTCTCTGCCAGCTGCCCGTGAAATGAGGCCGATTTTTTACGAAATGTGCCGCCCGGCATCAGGATAGTTTGTTCGTTATCCAGTTCGGATAGCGCATTGACGATGTGCAGGCTGTTGGTCATCACCGTGATGTTATTAAAGCGCGAGAGCAGGGGCACCATCTGTAATACGGTACTGCCAGCATCAAGAATGATTGAATCGCCATCATGAATAAAACTGACGGCAGCTTCTGCAATCAGCTCTTTCTTGTGGGTGTTGATGAGCGTTTTATGATCGATAGGTGGATCGGATTCCTCTTTATTTAACACCACGCCGCCATAAGTACGAATGACGGTTCCTGCATGTTCCAGAATGACCAGATCTTTGCGAATGGTTGTGCCTGTGGTGTCAAAGTATTGCGCCAATTCTTCAACCGAGCATTTCCCCTGCTTTTGCAGGTACTCCAGAATGGCGGCCTGACGCTGACGAGGTTTCATGGGCGTGATTACCTGATTTAGGTTTCAAAATGATAACTTCGCAAGCTAGTAACATTCACAACGAAATTATCCACGTTTCAGTTTAAGCGCCAATGATAGAGCATTCTGTGATAGTGGATCATGGGGAAAGATCACATCGGGCTGTAAATCAGCAGAATGCATGCCTGTAATTGCGGGAATTTTTTGCGGTCGGGCGAAGACGGTCAGTCCTTTCATAAACAAGGTATCGACGATGCGCTGCTGATCGTCCAGGGCGATGGCGACCACGACCCGCGGTTTAAAGCGCCCGCTGGAACGGCCCACGCCAACCCGCCCTTGCTGGCATAGTGTGTCGAAGGCACGGTTAAAACGAGAAATTTGCCAGCCGCCTAAGGCCAGTTGCGCACACCAGGCGATAACGGCGACGGTGATGAGTGCGGATACCATAACTTTTCCTTAATGTAGTGGCGGAAGTCCTGTAGGCCTGATAAGCGTAGCGCATCAGGCATTCTATTAGTCTCGCGGAGATCCTTAACGGATCTCCGCTGTTGATCAGAACATCACCTGACCGCCGGTGACATTAATCGACTGTCCAGTGCAGTACGATGCCTTTGGACTGGCGTAGAACAGCAGCATATTCAGCACATCCTGATAATCGCAGCCGCGTTTGAGCGGTACTTTGTCGATGTAATACTGCTCGACTTGATCCGGTTTGATACCCAGCTTGGTCGCGTATTGCGGCAACAATGACTGGAACATCGGTGATTTCAGCAGGTTACCGAGCATCAGCGAATGGACCGTAATGCCATACTCAGCCAGATCCAGTGCCAGTGATTGAGTCAGCCCTACGCCACCAAATTTCGCTGCACTGTAACCAGAGTTATGCTTACTACCCACTTTGCCGGATTTCGAGTTGATCTGAATAATACGTCCCTGAATACCGTCGCGGATCATCAAACGCGAGAATTCACGCGCACACAGGAAATAGCCCACTAGGTTAACTTGTAGCGAACGATCAAAATCGCCGAGCTGGAAGTCGCTGATAAAGGCTGCTTTTGCTATTCCGGCGCTGTAGACCAGTAAATCCACGCGACCAAAGATTTCATCTACCCCACGAGAGAGCGCCAGAACGCTCTGCTCGCTGGTGGCGTCAGCACCAAAACCGTACGCTGTTCCTTCACCATATTCGGCGTTAATTTCTTGCGCCACATTTGCGGCTTTGTCGCTCTGAATATCGACAACCGCGACGCGATACCCCTCGGCAGCCAGACCGTGGCACAGGAACGCGCCTAAGGTTTGCCCACCACCGATGACAACGGCAACCTGATTCATTTTTTACTCCTTAACAGATTCAAACTTCAAAACCGATCCCGGCGCGATATCGTCGGGTACAGGGCCTGCCACATGGACAGTGCCCGGAAATTCCGCTTCGTTTAAACCATCGAAGCGCAGGGTGACATGACCCAGTTCGCGAAGGTTGTCTTCCGCCACGCTGCCAACGGCGGTCACCGGATAGCGATGCTGCCCGAGCGAAAATTGCAAACCGGGATGGAGTGCACCTTTCAACTCGCCGTGGCAATGAATGAAGCAATACTCTTCGAGATCCGCAGGCGCGCCTTCACGAAAGGTGATGAGCATCTGGTCGCTGAGGGCGTCAGTGGCACTCGCGCCGATACGGGTGATGGTGGTCTGATAAATAACGGTCATGTTTCAGCCTCTATTGATAGATAAAACCGGAGACAAACCAGGCGATCAGTACAGTCGGCGCGCCGGTTAAAAAGCGGCTCACCAGTACAGAAGGGACACCGACGCGAACCGTGTCCTGACGGGCTTCCGCCAGCGACAAACCGACCGGGATGAAGTCGCAGGCCGCCTGCGCGTTGATGGCAAACAGTGCAGGTAAAGCCAGATGCGGCGGAATATTGCCGAGACCAATCTGCACGCCAATCAATACGCCGATAACCTGTGCGATAACTGCGCCTGGGCCGAGGAAAGGTGAAAGCAGCGGGAAGGAGCAGATGAGCGCCAGCATGACCAGACCCAGTGGATGGCTCGCCAGCGGAGCAAGACCGTGGGCAATCCAGTCACCAAGGCCAGAAGCCATAATGATGCCAATGAGCGCCGAGACGAACGCCATAAACGGCAGAATGGTTTTTAATACAGTGTCGATGGTGTCACGGCCAGATTGAAACAGCACGGCAACGGCAGAACCCATGCCCATTCCTACCTTCGCCAGTAAACCATCGCTTTGTTCGGTGATTTTCTTGCTGGTGTCATAGTCACGCCCTACGGAGGAGAGGGGGGGGGTCGCATCACCCACTACAGTGATGTTTTCTTCTTTCACGCCAGAGACATAAATATCTTCCACAATGTACTGCGCCAGCGGGCCGGACTTGCCCGTCGAGTGGATATTAATGGTGGGAATACGCCGTTTTGGATAGATGCCGCAGCGTAATGTGCCGCCACAGTCGATTACTGCGACACCAATTTCTGCCTCCGCGGGTTCACCTTCTTTAAATCCGTCGATAGCCTGCCAGCCAGTAAGCTGTGCCAGTTTGTCGACAATTGCAGGACGTGTACCGGCGGTGATATAGACGATTTTTTTGCCCGGTGTGGCTTCCAGCTCAAGCGGGCCGCCCCAGCCACCCGTTCCTTTTTCGATCCGAATACGTGTCATGATGTTGCTCCTGCCAGGTGAACTTTTTGTTCAAGTTGAATGCCCATCTTTTTCTCAAAAATAGCGGTGGTCAGATCGGTTACCCAGCCGCGGAAGAAGTTGGTCACCAGACCAACCAACAGATAGCTCACCGCCAGTGGGCCAAGTGGCAGGTTCAGCGTTGTCAGACCGCTGGCAATGCCAAGATAAACAAACAGTTCGCCAGGGTTGATATGGGGGAAGAGGCCATTCATTGAGTGGCAGCTATAAGAGGCCGCCGCATAATAGCTGGGTTTGTACTTTTCCGGCATAAAGCGACCCAGGCTTAAGGTCATCGGATTGCAAAAGACAAACGTGCCAATGCACGGTAACAGCAGGTAACGGGAAACAGGGTTACCGGCGCAACGTTGAGCAAAACGTTCAATACGATGCTGACCGATAAAATTAATCAGTGCGTTCATGATAACCAGCAGGCTAATCAACAGCGGAAGAATGCCGGTCACCATCCCGGTAAACACCTCTCCGCCCTTTTGGAACAGCCCGATAAACCACTCTGCACCATGAGTAATGGTTTCTATCATTGTTCTCTCCTTCAGGATTTATTGTTTTATTACCAAACGGCAACCTAATCTAATCAGATTGAAAGATTTAAAAGTGTTATTTTGATCGCAAAATGAAAGATAAATATTTTAACTTGAAAGTTTAAATGAAAGGATAGCGAGGAGAATGAGTTGAGTTATGTAAAGTCCGTATCGGGCAGTGACTACCGCTTCCTTGTGCGGGGCGTGATGCTTTACCATACTTGCCCCTGGTTGAATCTGTTAAATGGACCCCTCATGTTCAAGCGTCGTTATGTAACATTGCTTCCCCTTTTTGTGTTGCTTGCCGCCTGTAGCAGCAAGCCAAAACCTACTGAGACTGAAACGACCACCGGAACGCCGTCTGGCGGCTTCCTGCTTGAGCCGCAGCACAATGTGATGCAGATGGGCGGCGATTTCGCTAACAACCCGAATGCCCAGCAGTTCATCGACAAAATGGTGAGCAAACACGGTTTCAATCGTCAGCAGTTGCAGGAAATTCTCTCCCAGGCGAAACGTCTGGATTCGGTATTGCGGCTGATGGATAACCAGGCACCAACCACATCGGTGAAACCGCCATCAGGTCCGAACGGCGCATGGCTGCGTTATCGCAAAAAATTTATTACGCCGGACAACGTGCAAAACGGCGTGGTTTTCTGGAATCAGTATGAAGACGCGTTGAATCGTGCGTGGCAGGTGTATGGTGTACCGCCGGAAATTATCGTCGGGATTATCGGCGTCGAAACTCGCTGGGGACGCGTGATGGGGAAAACCCGTATCCTCGATGCGCTGGCAACGCTGTCATTTAACTACCCACGCCGCGCGGAGTATTTCTCTGGTGAGCTGGAAACCTTCTTGCTGATGGCGCGCGACGAGCAGGACGATCCGCTCAATCTGAAAGGCTCTTTTGCCGGTGCGATGGGCTACGGTCAGTTTATGCCATCGTCTTATAAACAATATGCAGTGGATTTTAGCGGCGACGGGCATATCAACCTGTGGGATCCGGTTGATGCCATCGGTAGTGTGGCGAACTATTTTAAAGCGCACGGCTGGGTGAAAGGTGATCAGGTTGCGGTGATGGCAAACGGTCAGGCTCCAGGCTTACCGAATGGCTTCAAAACCAAGTACAGCATTTCACAACTTGCTGCAGCTGGACTAACGCCACAGCAGCCGCTGGGCAATCATCAGCAGGCCAGCTTACTGCGCCTGGATGTTGGCACCGGTTATCAGTACTGGTACGGTTTGCCGAACTTCTACACTATCACCCGTTACAATCACAGCACCCATTACGCAATGGCCGTCTGGCAGTTAGGACAAGCCGTGGCACTGGCGCGCGTGCAGTAACTATTTGCAAGAGGGGGGTTAAACTTCCCTCTGTTTTCTTACTGTTTATTCGAATGACGTAATTGCTTGATTTTTTCGACAGCGATATCGCATATCCCAGGCAGACAACGCCTAACGCAGCCTGACCGAAGTCGAAAGGTTCAAGGTAGCCAGAAGATAAAATTTTACATATCACTGAAACCAGTGCGCCGATGCCACCAATGATGACCCAAATACGCATTTGCGTGGTTTGTTTAAGCACGTTTTGTGGCGTGTTATCCGTTTTCTTTGTTGCCATTGCTATTCTCTCCCTGTGAATACATATCAATGTGAACGCGGCATGGTAGCGCTTTTTCTTTACCGACTGGTCGCAACAGTCTTTTTCCGGAACGCAACTCGTAAAATCAATCGCTCGTCCCCATCTTCTGCGGGAAAGTGCTATCTTGTCCGGCATATATTTTTTGACTGACTGAGGTTGTGATGATTGACAGTGAACTGATGCAGTTAAGCGAACAGGTAGGGCAGGCGCTGAAAGCCCGTGGCGCAACCGTAACAACTGCCGAGTCTTGTACCGGCGGTTGGGTAGCGAAAGTGATTACCGATATTGCCGGTAGTTCCGCCTGGTTTGAACGCGGATTTGTCACCTACAGTAACGAAGCCAAAGCGCAGATGATCGGCGTACGCGAAGAGACGCTGGCGCAGCACGGCGCGGTGAGCGAACCCGTCGTGGTGGAAATGGCGATAGGCGCACTGAAAGCGGCTCGTGCTGATTATGCCGTGTCTATCAGCGGTATCGCTGGGCCGGATGGCGGCAGTGAAGAGAAACCTGTCGGCACTGTCTGGTTTGCTTTTGCCACTGCCCGCGGCGAAGGCATTACCCGCCGGGAATGCTTCAGCGGTGACCGTGATGCGGTGCGTCGTCAGGCTACTGCGTATGCATTGCAAACCTTGTGGCAACAATTTCTACAAAACACTTGATACTGTATGAGCATACAGTATAATTGCTTCAACAGAACATATTGACTATCCGGTATTACCCGGCATGACAGGAGTAAAAATGGCTATCGACGAAAACAAACAGAAAGCGTTGGCGGCAGCACTGGGCCAGATTGAGAAACAATTTGGTAAAGGCTCCATCATGCGCCTGGGTGAAGACCGTTCCATGGATGTGGAAACCATCTCTACCGGTTCGCTTTCACTGGATATCGCGCTTGGGGCAGGTGGTCTGCCGATGGGCCGTATCGTCGAAATCTACGGACCGGAATCTTCCGGTAAAACCACGCTGACGTTACAGGTGATCGCCGCAGCCCAGCGTGAAGGTAAAACCTGTGCGTTTATCGATGCTGAACACGCGCTGGACCCAATCTATGCACGTAAACTGGGCGTCGATATCGACAACCTGCTGTGCTCCCAGCCGGACACCGGCGAGCAGGCACTGGAAATCTGTGACGCTCTGGCGCGTTCTGGCGCAGTAGACGTTATCGTCGTTGACTCCGTGGCGGCACTGACACCGAAAGCGGAAATCGAAGGCGAAATCGGCGACTCTCACATGGGCCTTGCGGCACGTATGATGAGCCAGGCGATGCGTAAGCTGGCGGGTAACCTGAAGCAGTCCAACACGCTGCTGATCTTCATCAACCAGATCCGTATGAAAATTGGTGTGATGTTCGGTAACCCGGAAACGACTACCGGTGGTAACGCGCTGAAATTCTACGCTTCTGTTCGTCTCGACATCCGTCGCATCGGCGCGGTGAAAGAGGGCGAAAACGTGGTGGGTAGCGAAACCCGCGTGAAAGTGGTGAAGAACAAAATCGCTGCGCCGTTTAAACAGGCTGAATTCCAGATCCTCTACGGCGAAGGTATCAACTTCTACGGCGAACTGGTTGACCTGGGCGTGAAAGAGAAGCTGATCGAGAAAGCAGGCGCGTGGTACAGCTACAAAGGTGAGAAGATCGGTCAGGGTAAAGCGAATGCGACTGCCTGGCTGAAAGACAACCCGGAAACTGCGAAAGAGATCGAGAAGAAAGTACGTGAGTTGCTGCTGAGCAACCCGAACTCAACGCCGGATTTCTCTGTAGATGACAGCGAAGGCGTAGCAGAAACTAACGAAGATTTTTAATCGTCTTGTTTGATACACAAGGGTCGCATCTGCGGCCCTTTTGCTTTTTAAGTTGTAAGGGTATGCCATGACAGAATCAACATCCCGTCGCCCGGCATATGCTCGCCTGTTGGATCGTGCGGTACGCATTCTGGCGGTGCGCGATCACAGTGAGCAAGAACTGCGGCGTAAACTCGCGGCACCGATTATGGGCAAAAATGGCCCGGAAGAGATTGATGCCACGGCAGAAGATTACGAGCGTGTTATTGCCTGGTGCCATGAACATGGCTATCTCGATGACAGCCGATTTGTGGCGCGCTTTATCGCCAGCCGGAGCCGCAAAGGTTACGGTCCGGCGCGTATCCGTCAGGAACTGAATCAGAAAGGTCTTTCCCGCGAGGCGACAGAAAAAGCGATGCGTGAATGTGACATCGACTGGTGTGCACTGGCGCGCGATCAGGCGACGCGAAAATATGGCGAACCTTTGCCAACTGTCTTTTCAGAAAAAGTTAAGATCCAGCGTTTTCTGCTCTATCGCGGCTATCTGATGGAGGATATCCAGGATATTTGGCGAAATTTTGCCGACTGAACGCATACGGTATTTTACTTCCCAGTCAAGAAAACTTATCTTATTCCCACTTTTCAGTTACCAGCCCAGCGGTTAAGACACGCTGTCGCTGGTGGCGATATTTCGTTAGCTTGATTTCAGGATAATTATGAGCAAGAGCACCGCTGAGATCCGTCAGGCGTTTCTCGACTTTTTCCATAGTAAGGGACATCAGGTAGTTGCCAGCAGCTCCCTGGTACCCCATAACGACCCAACTTTGTTGTTTACCAACGCCGGGATGAACCAGTTCAAGGATGTGTTCCTTGGGCTCGACAAGCGTAATTATTCCCGCGCTACCACTTCCCAACGCTGCGTGCGTGCAGGTGGTAAACACAACGACCTGGAAAACGTCGGTTACACCGCGCGTCACCATACCTTCTTCGAAATGCTGGGCAACTTCAGCTTCGGCGACTATTTCAAACACGATGCTATTCAGTTTGCATGGGAACTGCTGACCAGCGAAAAATGGTTTGCCCTGCCGAAAGAGCGTCTGTGGGTTACCGTCTATGAAAGCGACGACGAAGCCTACGAAATCTGGGAAAAAGAAGTAGGGATCCCGCGCGAACGTATTATTCGCATCGGCGATAACAAAGGTGCGCCATACGCATCTGACAACTTCTGGCAGATGGGTGACACTGGTCCGTGTGGCCCGTGCACCGAAATCTTCTACGATCACGGCGACCACATTTGGGGTGGCCCTCCGGGAAGTCCGGAAGAAGACGGCGACCGTTACATTGAGATTTGGAACATCGTCTTCATGCAGTTCAACCGCCAGGCAGATGGCACGATGGAACCGCTGCCGAAGCCGTCTGTAGATACCGGTATGGGTCTGGAGCGTATTGCTGCGGTGCTGCAACACGTTAACTCTAACTATGACATCGACCTGTTCCGCACGCTGATCCAGGCGGTAGCGAAAGTCACTGGCGCGACCGATCTGAGCAATAAATCGCTGCGCGTAATCGCTGACCACATTCGTTCTTGTGCGTTCCTGATCGCGGATGGCGTAATGCCGTCCAATGAAAACCGTGGTTATGTACTGCGTCGTATCATTCGTCGCGCAGTGCGTCACGGTAATATGCTCGGCGCGAAAGAAACCTTCTTCTACAAACTGGTTGGTCCGCTGATCGACGTTATGGGCTCTGCGGGTGAAGACCTGAAACGCCAGCAGGCGCAGGTTGAGCAGGTGCTGAAGACTGAAGAAGAGCAGTTTGCCCGCACTCTGGAGCGCGGTCTGGCGCTGCTGGACGAAGAGCTGGCGAAACTTTCTGGCGATACGCTGGATGGCGAAACTGCTTTCCGTCTGTATGACACCTACGGTTTCCCGGTTGACCTGACGGCTGATGTTTGTCGTGAGCGCAACATCAAAGTTGACGAAGCTGGTTTTGAAGCAGCAATGGAAGAGCAGCGTCGTCGCGCGCGCCAAGCCAGCGGCTTTGGTGCCGATTACAACGCAATGATCCGTGTTGATAGTGCATCTGAATTTAAAGGCTATGACCATCTGGAACTGAACGGCAAAGTGACCGCGCTGTTTGTTGATGGTAAAGCGGTTGATGCCATCAATGCAGGCCAGGAAGCTGTGGTCGTGCTGGATCAAACGCCATTCTATGCGGAATCCGGCGGTCAGGTTGGTGATAAAGGCGAACTGAAAGGCGCTAACTTCTCCTTCGCGGTGGAAGATACGCAGAAATACGGCCAGGCGATTGGTCACATCGGTAAACTTGCTGCGGGTTCTCTGAAAGTGGGCGACGCGGTGCAGGCTGATGTTGATGAGGCTCGTCGCGCCCGTATTCGTCTGAATCACTCCGCAACGCACCTGATGCACGCTGCGCTGCGCCAGGTTCTGGGTACTCATGTATCGCAGAAAGGTTCACTGGTTAACGACAAGGTGCTGCGCTTCGACTTCTCACACAACGAAGCGATGAAACCAGAAGAGATTCGTGCGGTCGAAGACCTGGTGAACGCACAGATTCGCCGTAACTTGCCGATCGAAACCAACATCATGGATCTCGAAGCGGCGAAAGCGAAAGGTGCGATGGCGCTGTTCGGCGAGAAGTATGATGAGCGCGTACGTGTGCTGAGCATGGGCGATTTCTCCACCGAGCTGTGTGGCGGTACTCACGCCAGCCGCACTGGTGATATTGGTCTGTTCCGCATCATCTCTGAATCGGGTACTGCTGCAGGCGTTCGTCGTATCGAAGCGGTAACCGGAGAAGGCGCTATCGCCACCGTTCATGCAGACAGCGATCGCTTAAGCGAAGTCGCACATCTGCTGAAAGGCGATAGCAATAATCTGGCTGATAAAGTGCGTTCAGTACTGGAACGTACGCGTCAGCTGGAAAAAGAGTTACAACAGCTTAAAGAACAGGCTGCCGCACAGGAGAGCGCAAATCTTTCCAGTAAGGCAATTGATGTTAATGGTGTTAAGCTGTTGGTTAGCGAGCTTAGCGGTGTTGAGCCGAAAATGTTGCGTACCATGGTTGACGATTTAAAAAATCAGCTGGGGTCGACAATTATCGTGCTGGCAACGGTAGCCGAAGGTAAGGTTTCTCTGATTGCAGGCGTATCTAAGGACGTCACAGATCGTGTGAAAGCAGGGGAACTGATTGGTATGGTCGCTCAGCAGGTGGGCGGCAAGGGTGGTGGACGTCCTGACATGGCGCAAGCCGGTGGTACGGATGCTGCGGCCTTACCTGCAGCGTTAGCCAGTGTGAAAGGCTGGGTCAGCGCGAAATTGCAATAATATAAGCGTCAGGCAATGCCGTGGACTCGCTTTGCGGCATTCGCATTAACGCTATCGACAACGATAAAGTCAGGTTGAAGTTGTGTATATCGGCTAAACTTAGGTTTAACAGAATGTAATGCCATGACTGCTTACATGTAATGTGTTTGTCATTGCTTACTTTTTGGCGTTATATGATGGATAATGCCGGGATACAGAGAGACCCGACTCTTTTAATCTTTCAAGGAGCAAAGAATGCTGATTCTGACTCGTCGAGTTGGTGAGACCCTCATGATTGGGGATGAGGTCACCGTGACAGTTTTAGGGGTAAAGGGCAACCAGGTACGTATTGGCGTAAATGCCCCGAAGGAAGTTTCTGTTCACCGTGAAGAGATCTACCAGCGTATCCAGGCTGAAAAATCCCAGCAGTCCAGTTACTAATCTTTCCGCGTCTCATCTTTATCGGTGAGACGCACCCTCAAAATTCCTCCTTCACTCCATTGTTTTTTCGCTTTACTCCCGTTCATTCAACTTTAGTCTCCATTTTTTGCATTACTGCTATCTGTCAGACCTCCGTTTTTCTGTTGATAAAACACTCTTTTTGACGTTTTTACAGACTAATTGAGCGTGAAGTGTGCAAACGATAAAAGTGTGGGAAAAATTGTTTGACTTATAAGTCTCAGAAAGTAATATGTGCGCCACGCAGCGACGATGAGCGATAAACAAGTTCTTCGAAGCACTCGTAAGAGGCGTGTGGTGAGGTGGCCGAGAGGCTGAAGGCGCTCCCCTGCTAAGGGAGTATGCGGTCAAAAGCTGCATCCGGGGTTCGAATCCCCGCCTCACCGCCATTTGCATCCGTAGCTCAGCTGGATAGAGTACTCGGCTACGAACCGAGCGGTCGGAGGTTCGAATCCTCCCGGATGCACC